>JAJNBE010000015.1 GCA_021155915.1 Solimicrobium sp.
CTTAAGCTGTTTGCTCCAAGAAATTTATTTTATGCTTCTTCAGAGCTAGTCGAGAGATCCCAGCTTAATTATCAAAAACTCAATGCAAAAATACTTAATCACTGACCAATAATGTCAGCGATTTTTCGCAAGTTTAGGTCAACCTCACGTTGAATCGTCGGATCGCGAAGGTCGTCGCTTTCCGATTCACTAATGCCAGCCAGCTCTTCAAAACTAAGCTTCTTGTCAGCAATAAGCGATCTGACCCACACGTCTTCCAGAGCCCCTGCTGCGAATTCAGAAAATCCCAATACTTTATCAACATGCTGCAGATACTCGGGCTGTTCAAAAAAATCTTGAACATCTGGATCACAAAGGGCGAAGTTTCCAAACCTGACATTCATAATCTGTTTAAAAAGAATCCGCCCCTCCGCAATACGCGCCTGTATCCAAGGATTCGCAAGATTCCATCTTGCACCCGAAGAAAAACCAATAACCTGGCCGAGATACTGTTGGTTCTCTTCTAGTTCAAGAAATTTCTGAATATTGACGTCACAAAGAGCCTGGCTTCCCGCTTCGCTGATATCCAAAAGCTGATGCAAATGGAACCGGTCTCTGACCCAGGCATTTGCGTAAGCCCGTGCTGCTTGAGAGGAATAGCTCCCAACTTGATCGATCTCATTCTTATTTTCCTCGTGCTCATTAGGAGTATTTAGGAAAGCAGGAGGCGGGGGATATTTATATACGGACAGCATAGTTAATCTCCTATCAAATTAGCATCATATCCAATCAAGGACTTTAATTGGGATATCGTAACATTGTCAGCAGAAGTCAAATTTACAAAAACTCCGTAGTAGCACTGTGACGCCCTCAGGTCACAATATATCATATGAAAAAGAAAATATACGGAGAGTTTCGGCCAAAGAGAAGATTTATCCATGATGCTTTTTCTAGTCTGACTTTTATTGATAAGCTTGCTAGAGAGTAAGGCCGTAGTCCAGTTTGTTAGCAGAAAGTTTTGCGAGCTTATCAAATGAGCGCCACATTATATTTAACACGGGGCGTTCGTTTGAAAAGATGTTTGGTCCGAGCTAAAGAAGCTGTATGCGATTTAATCAATGAGTACAACAATTTCTTGGAAAAACTCATTTGTGGAAAACACTTAGAGTTTTGTGGAAACCACTTATATATTCCCTAATATTGATCTGATATATTGATTTAAAGCTCTTCTGTTGTTGCGTTGAATTTTGTGTTGGGTACTTTCTAAGCAGTATCCTGCATAAATTCCTTATATGGGTGTGAATGTTACTAATCTGAGAGGAAAGTAAGGATGGAGCTTACCAAAATTTTCAGTTTCAACCCCAAAAATACTTCAACTGCTAATGTTACCGGCAACAGTACTCAGGACAGAGCAAGGCATCTGGAACAGGAAAATCCCGTGTTAGCGCTGGACTACTATTTGTTCCACGCAGAAAATGGGGATTCTGAAGCGCAATATCGGTACGGTTTAATGCGGTTGGAAGGGTGCGGTAAGGCACCTGATTTCGCTGTCGGAATTCGTTATCTAGAAAAAGCGGCCCAAAATGGATATGTTGAAGCAGAAACATATCTGGTCAACATAAAGACTAGGACCCAACAATTAAATACTATCGTTTCATCATTTGAAGAGTTGAACGGGAAGGATAATCCATTCGAAACGGATATGCCCGTCAAGTTACAGCTTGCCATACTTGAAATAATTATGGCAACCAAAAAAAAAGATCAACAAGAAGGGCCAACCGTTATCACGCACAGTGACGTCGCCCTAGCTTTAAATGACCTTGTCTCTATCCCTAGCAATTCAGAAAATTCTTGCCTGAAGGCTCTAAACGAATATCGGCGTCTAGAGGTCCAAACTCTTCTGAAAAAAGGTGTGGAGCAATATAATCTGAAAAAAAACTCATCCATCCTATTCTGTCAGGAAGATACGGAGCCCCTAGCTCTGCTAAATTTACCAGATGATATTTGGAATATTATCGAAAGCTACACGCCAATCGTTCATCTGGGCCGAGTATCGACATCCTATGGAATAAGGTTTGATTACAACGAGCACTTCTGGAAAACCAGGCTTATGAAAATAGAATCAAAGCCGGAGGAAGAAAGAGAGAAAAAAAAGACATTTCTGCAAAAACTCGATTTAAGAAAGGGAAAAGGAACTACTTCCGAGAATTCGAAAAAAAAGGTTGCCGTTCAATATCCGAATTTAAAAACAGATAAGTACACTCCTTCTTATAGGCCCGAAAAAACGCAATTCCTGCTATCCCCGGATTTAAGAAATGATCTCTGCGTTTCTTTGGACGAAAAGGGGTGTCGTTGGTTGAAAGAACAGAAGGGCATTACTGATCTTCCTCTTATACGAAGAATTAGAAACGGTCAGCGTACAGTGGCTGAGAGCAGCAATCTTGTCTCTCAACTTCAAGCAGCCTTAGAAAGCGAACATAAAAAATTTCTGACCAATTTGTGGGTCCGAGCACGTATCTTTGACGGGGCTCTTACTTTAAAAGAGCTTAACAGTATCAGTGAGGGAGGGGAGAACGCACTTACTAATTTATCGGTTCAGCTTTTTTTAGGGCAAGAGGCAAACCAGTCGTCTATCAGCATGGTTAGTCGTTTTTCAAGGGAAGCAGCACAAGCTTTGCGCAATGATTGGATTAGAGAACAAATTACTCATAGAAGACTCACTTTTCAACAGCTTATCGGTATTAATGATGATGTAAATAAGGCGCTTTGTAAGTCCGAAATTCAGTTATTTCTTGAGGAAACAACGTTGGCAGATTTTGGCCGGGTTTTAAATTTTTCCTGGCAGGCAATAAAGGCTCTGGAGGAAGCCTGGATTAGGGAGTTAATTTCAAATAAAAAATTAACCCTTAAACAGATTGCCAATTTTTCTACAGCGACAAGTGGAATACTTCGTACCAAAAAGGTTCAGAATTTTTTTCAGTTGAAAGGAAACTGGCAATATTTTGATCCAGAGAAAGGTTTTTGCTACGAAACAGCAATAGCCTTGGAGAACGATTGGGTGTGCGATCAAATTAATAAAAAAACACTCGAGTTTTCTCAGCTTGCCGATATTTCTGCGGCGAAAGACAGAGCATTTCGTAACCGGAAGATCCAATATTTTCTCGATCAACCGGAAAATCTGCAGTGTATCAGTGACCTAACCGCAGAGGTATCAAAAGCTCTTTGTAGGCCAGAGATGCAATGTTTTCTTGACGAAGAAATAAATTGGCCCTGTATCCGCGAGATTATTCTCGTACCCTGGTCAGCAAAAGCTTTAGCAAACTCTTGGGTTATGGCGCGACTTTCGGATCGAACCCTGACCCTGCAAGAGCTGGCCAAGATTAATAGCTGGGCGGTACAAAAGGCACTTTGCAATCCGAAAATTCAAGAATTCCTTATGCGACAGGATAAAGATCGGCTCTGCTCCTATATTAATCAACTTGTTGGTTTTTCCGACTACGCTGCACAGGCCCTGCAAGATTTATCAGTCTTGGCTCAACTTACTAACAATACATTAGCCTTTGAACAGCTTACAGATATTAATAGTATGGAGGCGAAAACCAGGCTTTGTAATCTCAAAATTTGAGTATTCTATTGGTTTTCTGGTTTATCCTCATATCATTCTGAAGCTGGGGTTGTCGCGAAATAGATGGCTGATTACGTAAAGTGCGAGTGTAGGAGCTCACTTGCCTGTTTCGAAGCCTGTATTGAACGGGGTCTATTTCATTTTAATACGATGGTGATTCTCCAAACAATCTTTCAGCACACTATTTATTTCTTTTCTTTTTTCGAAAGGGAGCTGAAGCCTAGCCCTAAATATGCAAAATAGTTTAATTTAATTGGGGAACAAATGGTTGATAAATCTACAAAATTCTACTGATGCTAGCAAGAGATCTGAACTTTGCATACTGCCGCTTCTGCTCCCAGCGCATAAGCAGTAATCCTTACATTTAGCTTTATTAATGAGGAAAGCACATGAGATTGGATGAAGTTGAAACAGTGGAGGGAAGGATGACAAAAAAAGATTTGTAGAAAAAATAAGTTCAAAAAATGTTAAAGCTTAATGGAAGTGGACATACTGCCATTAACTGTAGTGACCTCTGCTTTTCGCTAAGGTAGTATCGACAGATAAAATAATAGGAAATAAAAAATGGAATTGGGAAATGTAAATTGTTTTTTGAAAAGTCAAACGCGAATTGAACAAACGAATATTGCACAAACTCAACAACAAGTTGATCTCCGCCCCGTATATGACCTATTCGTCTACATATTGAATGCTAGCGAACACAAAGGCGATGATGCGCTATGTAAATATTTAGAATTAGTAGGCGAAAGGAACACTTGCGAGAAATTGCTTCTCGATATGGCAACTCAGTCCTTGAATATACAAGAGGAGGAAAGAGGTGCTTATACTACCACTGTTAAAGATTCAAATTTGAACGATATTTTTCTATGTGTTGCCGAAAAAGATGACAAGAGCATATCCATCCAAATGGGGGAAGAAATAGGTACGATCTCCGGTCTTAGTTTTGGTCAACTGCAAAAAGAACTAAGAGAAATAGTCGTTGATCACGCTCATTGGTATAACGGGAATATATCCACGCTCCTGGTAACCTCAGTTAAACAACGCGTTTCCCTTGATGACTTACTACAAGCCTTACTTGGTCAAATAGCCTCACGGCCATTATCGCAAACGAGACAGAAAGCACTTAGGAAAAATTACGAAAGTATGGTTGAAAAAATTTTGTCGATTTGTATAAAAAAGCAAGTCTGTCCTGTTGAGATTACCTTACCTGACGATTTTAAGATCACGGTAATGAAGATGGAGCCGGACGTAATAGTGGAGATAGGCAATTGTGAGCTTACGCTAAACCTATTCGACCTACAAACAATTTCTTATAGTGCATTTAACTGGCAGGGCAGCCTTTATAACAAAGAATATTTTTCACGAAAAAAAGTATATGACTTTGATAAGAGTCAACCTTACCTGCCAATGCGACCTCATGAGCCTCCGGTCGCTTTAAACGGTCAGGCTTTTATTACCGGAACACAGCATCCAATCAGATGCGCAGAATTAGCCACCCAGTTTATTATAGATAGTTTGGAAGAAGAAGGCGGTAATGGGAAAATTGATTGGGCTCTCTACAATAATAGAGAAACTATTGCCACCCGTATTTCCTCGGAGACAATAATCAGCTATGAGGCATTGAAGACAAACGCTTTACGCTGGGACCTAATTGATAATGACAAATTTGGGGAGCATTTACACGCATGTTTCGAAGAAATGCAAACGGCTGAGAAAAAGGCAACATTTAGGACATTGTTACTTGAATCCACCAATCACGCTATGGCAATCAGGTTGCATGTGAAAGGGAGTGAAAGTAGGCCGTTGTATGTAATTAGCTTTTATGAGCCGCATTTGACTAACCGTCCGGCGCGCAGCGAACTTAGGGATTTATCGGTATTAAAAAGCCATACGTTGGAGCTATATATTACCGGCACAATAAAAAAACAAGGTGATACTCGTTATAACATGTATTACCCAGATAATGCCTTTATTTCCACAGTGATGGAGTGCGATGGAATCAGCTTGACGGGAAAGCCAAGTAACGCTTCGCGAAAACTGAGCACTTTTGCTTCTGATGCGCTAACACCAACGCATATCTATTTCTTATTAAATTACAATTTTCCTAAGAGTTTCGCAGATTTAAAGAATCGGCTTGCAGGAATGTCAATTGATAAAGTAGTTGAATTGCTTACAAAGATACCTGATAGTGGGGTAAATGGTCTCTATGTGGCATTAGAGAGTGGGTATTCTGAGAGCATTAGAGCTTACAGAGAATTACTTCAATTAATTCCCATTAACGAACGCGACAAACTTACTGAGGTATTAGCTGCAAGAAATGAGGAGGGCATACCAGGACTATATATGGCGGTGAAACATCAGCACGTAGATGCCATAGCAGCTTACGGAGAATTATTCAGTTTGCTTCCAGATATAGAGCGCGCAAAATTGGCTAAATTGATTGACGCAATGGTACATGGCACACCATCACTATTCATGGCATTGCAAAACGGATATACAGAAGTCATCAGGGCTTACAACGGCTTACTTTCACATTTTCTAGAAAGTGAGGACGGCACTTTGATAAGATTAATTGCTGCAAAAGATGTGAATGAAACCCCTGGATTGTGCATGGCATTGCAAGAAGGACATGTGGGAGCTGTCATTGCTTATGGAGAACTAATTTTCAGGGTGCTGAAAAATAAGCGTAGCACTTTATTAACTTTGATAACTGCGAAAGATGGGCAAGGCGTTCCGGGAATATTTATAGCATTTGCGAATGGACATACCGAAGCGGTTAAGGCTTACAAAGAATTATTACAATCACTATCTGAGAGTGAGCGTATCGAATTATTTGGACTACTTACAGTGATGGATGCAAATAGTACGCCTTGGTTATACGACAAATTTGAGAACGGGGACACCGATGTTATCGTAATGTTTAAGAAGTACCTGGAGTTGGTCTCAACGTGGCGCTAGCTGAAATTCCATTCACATAGAACAGTATATGATGTTTAAGTATTCTCGTATTAGAAGGTTCGCCGGAATTGCTGTTAATCACATCTTATCATCATAATACCATGTCAAGGCTAAGTTCAAATGTTCGCTTGCCGGCTAAGTTGAAATGTCCGGTTTTTGGTTTTCTAGGGGTTTAGGTTTTTATTTAAATTGATGAGATTTCTTCCCTCGGCAATTTTTATGCGTATTTCACCGGAGTGTGTGCAAACGGTACATAAATGTGGGTAACGGCTTTTTCGTTATCCACATGGTCGCGTAGCGATATGCACGGTTTGTACACACGTAGGTGGCGCTGCGGCATATACATAGAGATGTTCGAAGAGTGTGATCTGGATTGGAGTATAGGAACTACAACACTGGACTAACTTCCCGCATTAGTCTGATGAATACCTGCTTGGGTCACAAGACCATTGCGTTTTTATTTTGCGGTACTGATAATCAGGATTATTCGCGTACTTCGATAGTTTTACGTAGCAGTGCATTCACATCAGCGTGAATTTCGTTTTTCAGTTTAGTCAGGTCGGAATCGCGACTGGCGAGTTCGGTCATTCTGCCATTCGAGAACAGCTCATTCACAACGCTAACGACTCCGCGTATAAATTGAAGAATCTCCTCGGCCTGAGCAATAGAGGCCTCCGCAAATAATGTATCCTTGAAACTCATCGCATTAAAGTCCTTGTGTGCGAATACCTTGTGCCGGATTGGTTCAAACGTCTTATGATACAACTCCCTGTATCTATCAGCAGCGCCAATAAGCATGTCGAAATCCACTGCCGCCGGTTCGCATACATCGTGCAGGAAATCATCCATCCAATTTGGCCTCGTTTCCCCAGCACCCTTTATCTTACGTACCTCCAATTCAGCCTTGCTGAACTGCTTGATTTCTGAGCGGCATCGGGTGATGAAGCTTTGAACCGTCAGGCTACGGTGATCCTTATCAAAGAGCCGACCGAGTGCAATAAAGAAAGTGACTTGAAGCGAATGCGCAATGACTTTCCACGACAGCGAATTGCACTGAAGCGCATGATAAATTTTGGTGTCTGATAAAGCGAGGTCGTTAATCTGTCGCCAGGCATAAAAGCTAGCCGTGACAATATAAGTTTCATTCTGGTATTCCTTAATCAATTCCTCAAAGTCCGTCATCCTTCATCTCCATTTAAATTGGGATAGACCCAACAATCGTTTCATCATAAGTCACCCTAGAGTAAGTGATTAACTTGCCTCGATCGTATGTACTTCAATGCCTACCTTGAGACGCGAACGAACCGCGTCGAATATAGCGGCCAGACTATCCATCCCAGGATTTCCCCTCGGCGAGAGCATGCGGTGAAGACTCTTGCCTGGTCTATGAGTAATTTTTGCAAGCTGTTCGAAACCTATTGTGGCGTTTACTAAGTCACGCAGAATGAGGCGTGCAACGTCGGGTTCGCCGTTTAGGAATGAGGTTGCTGCCTCATCCAGTAGTGCTTTAGCAAATGCGGGGTCACGGTCCACACGTTCGACAATGGTGTGTTTGAAATCTCTTGTGAGTGCCATATCAGTTTCCTTTCGTTTGGCCTTGTTTGGCAGATTGGGCTGCCTTCTTTCTAGCTTTGTATTCAGTATGCAATGCCTTGGCTTGATCTATGTCCCGCTGTTGCCCACGCTTAGTTCCTCCACCGAAGAGGACGATAAGCGCGTCACCGTCTTTAGCAAGATAAATGCGATAACCTGGTCCCCAGTCAATTTTGTACTCGCCAATGCCATCAAACCACTTTACGCTCGATGTATTACCAAGTTCCAATCTGACTTTAGCCGTCGCCACTTTGGCGGCAGCCTGCGCATTGAGCCCGTCAAACCATTGCTTGTAGGGATTGGCACCGTCTTCGCGAAGGTATTCTTTGACTGTGTTTTTCATGATTTAAATGGTAACACATATGTTACCATTTGTGCTGATGTACAAGTTACTCATTCGTTAGAATTTTAAAGTGCTTTGCTTTACCCCAGTTTGCTGTATAGCCATCGCCAAATCACTAGAATCCAACTTGCGTTGTACTTTTGTTCCTGGTATCGCTTTTAATCGTACTGGCGCGATACCTTGATTGGTACGCGCCGGTGCGGAGCGACCACGACGACTGTCACGCTGTTCCTGCATGACTTGGGCAACTCGCAATACGTGGCCAAGTCGCTTGTTCTCAACTATCGCACCCTGATTCACTTCAGAAAGCTTGTCATATTAAGTATAGGGCAGGGCGATGCCATCCGCCGTAGTTCAATATGTCCGTCAGGGTACTCATAGACATCAATGTAACGACCAATTAGCTTGCGCGTGGTCACGTTGTCGGTGAGCATGTAAAGAACCTTGTCGTATTTCAGTGTCCGTGCATGGGACACCTTGCGTGGTTCACGGAAGGTAAATATCAGGATTAAATCTTCATCCTCGCGCAGTGGGCGGTGCGCATTAAAATCGTTGCGTGGTGGTTTGGCAAACCGAAGGTTGTAGTCCGCATAAAGGTAGACACGTATGCGTTTGCAGCAGCCATTGTTGAAATATGTTGCAGACGTAATTCTTTTACAAAACGATCCTGCAACGTTAGATTGGCACGTTCAACACGTCCTATTGCCTGACTGCTGTTGGCGCAAATCCCTTTGATATTCAATTCAAATAAAACACGGCCAAACTGAGTGTGGCCATCGCCGCCGGTGGCTTGCTTTTGATTCACCCGGAATACGCTGTGTTTATCACTGTAAAAGGCTTGCGGTTTGCCGTGCTGGTTGATGTAGGCACTTGTCGCTTCAAAGTAGCTAAATGTAGATTCAGAGTGAGTAAAATACAGATGCATAAGCCTGCTGGCAGCATCATCAATGTAGACCAGTAATGTACATGCCGGAGCGCGATCTTCAAACCAGTGATGATCGCTGCCGTCAATCTGAATGAGTTCTCCAACACAGTTTCGCCGATTGCGTGGCTGATAGACGGTTGAGTTGCGCAATTTGCGTGGGACCCACAGGCCAGCTTCCGACATCAACTTGCGGATAGTTTCTTTGGCAAGGTTGATACTGTGACATTCGCGTAATTTCTCACAAGCGAGCGTCGGTCCAAAATCGACATACCGCTCACGAATAAGAGTAAGCGCCATCTTGGCAACGTCGATTGAGTTTGATTATTACTGGGGCGATTGCAACTCCGTGGGATGAGCCCAGCAGCTCCTTCATCCCGAAACCGATTTAACAGACGCAACAGTTGTCGTGTTGTCAGCCCCAATCGTTTAGCAGCCAGTCCTGGCTTGAGATTCCCGTCGGCTAAGGATTGAATGATTTTAAGCCGATCAAGTTCACGCATGGTCATGGTAATTGCTCCGATTCTATTCATTGCCAACTCCACACGATAAATGGGTAAATATCGTATCTGGATTCGGACATTTGAACTTAGCTAGAAGCGGACATTACAACTTAGCCCTTACAATAAGAATTTCGCATAATTTATCTTATGTAAAATGAAAGATAAAAGAGCGACTATTTTCTACTTAAGCAACTATGCCGTGAAAAGAAAAATCTCTCTTTTTAAGAAAAGAGAAATATATTAGTCCCATCTACCTTCACCGGAATCCCACACTTCACTGATTTCCTCAACATCACTCTCCGTACTCATACCTCTACAGGATGCTGCTTCTATTGAGGTTGTAATAATATCCCCATTATTAAAATGTGAGAAAGAACTAGGTTTCTTTAAACTCTGAACAGCTTTTCTAGTGGTACCGGTGCCACCCTTCGGAGCCATAGGAAACATTCTGTTCAGGTGTTTGGCAACATTAAATGAAGTAAATACCTGAAATTCTGGATGATGAATATGATGTTGCAATATGGCTCGTGCCAACTTACCCGTTCCGGGGACTCGGGAGTCTTTTAGATAACCAGGCGTACAGTGTGCTTCTACTACCTGAGTACAAACAAGAAATTCAAGAATTACTTCTGCCCAGGAAATCCTCGCTACCGAGTGAGAAAGAGGGTTATTAAGTACGCCACTCACAATTTTAGCGGGAATTATTTCAGCTCCATATCTAGGCCCCGCCAAATCAGGGTATGAACTACCGACATAACCTCCGTCTGGATAGAGTTGACTTACCACTAACTGTTTATCCGTTGTGCCAAATTGTCCTCTACTGAGCAGAAAGCTTTGTCCTCCAAATATAGGTAGCGATACCTCCCAGGGGCAATCTTCGTACTTTACCGGATCGAAGCACGTTAACATCTCCAGCACTTTTTTAAACGGAATCGTATTTGCAATGGTGGATTGATCGGTAAGTGGATAGCCCTCTATATCAATAATCCCGAGCGCTTGATGAATAAGTTTTAGATGGGCTTGTGTAAGTATTAGCTCCTTTTTTGTATCAGGATCAATTTTTAATTGAACGGATAAATATTTTTTGTAGTAGCGTGTTGTGCCGTTATATGCAACAGAGAATAATTTGGTTTTTTCTTTATTTTCTTTAACATCAAAAACTGATTTGATTTTCTCTTTAACATCAAAAAACGTGTTAAAAGCTTCAAGTAATTTGGGTAGCCTTTCGAGGTGTCGGATGTATGCGCCCGCCAATTTGGCATAACTGTCATTAAAAAAATCAGAGGGGAAATTTTCAAAGTATAGTTCTGGCATGGTGCTCTTTAAATTTATGCGAGATAAGTCATCTGTTAAACTTTGCAATTCATCAGAGCGTTTTCCATGCATATTCATCAGGTTTTCAAGCTTGCCATGCATTTCGCTTCCTGTTTTGATTAGTCGCATGGTTTTACCTTCCATGATGACCCAATCACTTTCTCCTAATGACGGCATTTGACGCGCTTTTAAAACAATACTAGAAGGAAGTTTAAAGTCCTTTAAATTATGTTCATCAAAATATTTTTTCAGTTCTTGGGTAGTGCAATTCGCAGGGCAGTTGTTCATCACGGAAACGCCATCGTTATTAACATAGCAATATTTTTTTAACCCGTTTGAAAATACCTGATTAGAAAGCACTATGTCAGCCCTCTTAATGTTACTTAAATTATGTTCAGCAGCGCGCCAATAACTTTGGGTATTGCCATCACTATCAATACTAACGACATATTCATTATATTTTCCGGTTTGCAAGTCCTTAAATGGTTTGTTCAGACGAACTTGCTTATTTTCTTTATTATCTAAAGCTTCGACGCAATACCCGGGGAAATGATCATCATTAATGAAATTTTCTGATACCCATCTCCATCCTTTTTTGATTTGTGAACGTAGCATTTCCTTGGCATCTTCTATATTGGTCA
The DNA here is from genome assembly GCA_021155915.1 of Solimicrobium sp. Taxonomy (GTDB): domain Bacteria; phylum Pseudomonadota; class Gammaproteobacteria; order Burkholderiales; family Burkholderiaceae_D; genus Solimicrobium. The sequence goes on from JAJNBE010000015.1 coordinate 11,879, forward strand.
CTTTTAACGCGGAAGGAAGTCTGGGATCAAACAGCGACCTGGAGTTGGGTTGAGATAATGGTTTTGCTTGTATGTTTACTGTTTCAGCCTCCTTATGTCCTACATTAAGATCCAATGGAATAGGATTGTTGGCTGCTTGGGTTTTTCCTTGAGAGGAAATACGACATCTGTTGTAGTTTTCCTGAAAGTGGTTTTCCGCATTCAAATTTAATACCAATTCTCCATTAGTTGCTTTACTCTGGACCGGAAAATTTCTCAACGTAGCGTTATCAATATCCTTATTACAAGTAGCCTCACTAACCCCCCTTACTGAGTTGGCATCGCTTTTAGCAAAATTATTATTTATTGGAGAAGTACGTTCTGGAGATGAATACCTATACTTACTTCCACTATTAGCTGCTTCCATTATTCATGTCCGATTCTTTATTTATGTAAATAGCAACAGTCTCGTTTTATCTTGAATCAATATTCTTGTATATACAACTTAAACGATATAGCCCTACTTCAACGTTATATGACACATTAATTTTAAAAATTTTTACCGAAAGAAAGGTTTTACTATAAAAATGATTAACTTTTCGGAATTAACCTAACATCACATTACAGCTAGGTGCTATTTCTTCCCATCGTGTTTCAATGCGTCCGTGATCTTTTCAGTTTGAATATCTTGTCAAAATTGCCGGTCTAACTTACCAGTATCTGCTGATCAAACCATCGTCGGATTACTGCGGCAAGCCCAGGTTGATTCTCTTAAAAGGGAACGGTGTCCGGCATCGAAACAGTCGGCAGAAAAATTATATCTCTTCTAATGCATTAGAGCGGCACTGTAGGCATTATTGAGTAAAAGAATTAAGCTCTGATGCAGAAGGAGCTATTCAGGACGAAACTGATCGCGTAATATAACTTTGCGGCCCACGTCTTTAAATTAATGGCGGTCAATGTGCCTCATCAATTGCCACTTTACAGAACTTTTTAAATTCCAGCCCTTTTGTCGCTGTCCCCTGAATTCGCTTTGACAAGCACTCTTTAGCAATAATCATCTGGTCCCATAGACGCGAATAAAGGGCTCGTACATTTTAGGGCCCACTTGCTAAAAAGTGACGAATAAATGACATCTAATGTTATGTAAAATTAAAGATGCAATAGAAACTTCCCTATTGAAATAAACTATGCCACGCTGTGAAGGAAATAGCTTCCTAGATCAAGAGCGGAAAAGAGTAAAAGTTGATTACTACGTTCCTTCACCAGAAATATACTTCCCCTTTTTAATTTCTTCCAACTCACTATCCTCACTCATATCCGTACAAGGTGCCTTTTTATCTTGTTTCATTAACTTACTGACAAAAGCCCTCGTGTTTCCTGTGCCATGCGCACCCGACATGGGAAATACTCTCGTGCCCCCTAACTCTCCGTCAAAAGAGGAACGTAATAGTAATGAAGGTCCTATATCCTTATGGTACCGGAATATCGCTCGCGCTTGCTTACCCGTTCCGGGGACTCTAGACTCCGTAAGAGATCCCAGCGTAACATGCGCTTCCGCTACCTGCGTACAAACAGCAAATTCGAGAATTATGTCTCCATAATAATTTTCTGCAGTTGATTCAGACAGAGGACCTTCGAGTAGTTGGTCAACAGTCTCTGCATTTATCTTATTGAAGCATTTCCTATTCCATAAACATTCGTAGGGCGTATACCATGAATAACTGCTACCTATAAATACATTTTTAGTTGAATCGTACATACTTACTATTACCTGTTTTGTATCTCCTGAATATTTCCCTGCACTAAGTGAAAAACTTCTCTCTTTTCCCAATAGCTTGAGTGAAACACGCCAAGGGCAATCATGATATTGGACTGGATCAAAACACGTTAAAATTTCCAACACTTTTTTGAATGGAATCGTATTTTCAATTGTTGGATTAGCGGAAATTTTATGTTGATCAATAGGGATTCCCAAGTCCGACAGGTCTTCCTTGGAAACTGGAACATCGGTGTTTAACCGAATCGATTTATATTTATAGTATTTGTGAAGCGTCTGCTCGAACAGCCCTACTTGAAATGTCTCCGTAATTTCCTCAGTCTCAAAAAATTTACTAAACAACTTTTGCAACTTTGGTAATCTTTCCAAATGACGAATATATGCTCCGGCGATTCGCGCGTAACTATTGTCTTCAAAAAAATTCGGCGGCAAACACCACCCTTGAAGTTCGCCTATCTCCCTATTGTCTGCTAAAAAAATGGTCTCGCGATTATTTTGAAACGCTTCTTCAAATTCATGCCAATCTTCGGTACTAGCTTTGAGCCATCTCATGGTTTTACCTTCCATGACAATCCAATCCCCCTTTCCAAAGAAAGGCATCTGACGCGCTTTTAAAACGGGATTAGAAGGAAGTTCCAAATCAATCAAATGGTTAACAAGAAAATCATTGAGATCGTTAGTATTCCATTCCGAAGAGCAAAAAGACGAACTTAATTTCTTTTCATTATTTAAATAAAAAAAACATTTTATAGGTCCTTCTATGCCAGGATACGTGCCTACCTGGTTTAAAAGCACTATATCGGCCTCATCAAAAATGCTTATATCACTTTGTGTGGGTATAGTGTCTTGAGCTATAACGCGATAAGTAGTGAAATAGCCTTTCTTGGAATCGTAACGCTTATCGTTGATGAGGCTAATGAATTCTTTTGATACCCAACGCCAGCCTCTGTTGATTTGTGAACGCAATATTTCCTTTGCAGTTTGAGGATCGATCACTTTAAATGCGGATGGAAGTTTGGTATCAAAGAATGATCTAGTTCCGCTTGAGCGCTCGGTGAGAGGAGATATGATTTCGGCAACAGCGTTTAATGTAAGGGTAGTTGAACTGGTAGTGGTAGTTTGAAATGATGATTTTTCTTCGCTAGTTAGCATTACTGTATCGGTCCTTATACTCTCTCCCCAGTAACCGTCTCTCTCACCACCGAAATACTTAGCCGCCATCTCTTGTGACTTATCCATTAATTTAAGCATTTTTCTTTCATCATCATCAAAAATTTGAATTTGTTTGGCATCACAATGTTGATTTTCTTCGAATGACAGAACTATTTTTTTAGATTCGATTTGAGCACTTGCTTCCGCTGAAAAATCGTTTGGTTCGCAGTGTGCCTCGCTCTCAGAAGCCTTTGTAACAGTTCGGGGACTGGAATAAGGACTCGGCGAAGGACTTATTTTTAGTGATAACATCTTAGTTAACTCCTGATATTGAAAAAAATGGCGTTACCGCCCCAGCCCACTTTTATACCTGTATACCTGTCACGATTATTCAGGTGAAAGATCGATGCTGCGATAGTGATGACTTGAAAGGCTTCAGTCGTTGGTAAATTGAGCACCGCCTTGACGACAGAGGCACGCGCAATGACCAGACGGCCTTTACAAGAACGCCCTGCAAACCCGCTAACATAATCGCGCTCAATAAAGCGTCCGATATTGAGCATCTTCAGTACGATCACCACCTCCTGAACTTTGGGCATGAGGATCGCGTCGATTTCATCAAAAAATGCAAATACGTTGTGCTGAACTTGTTGCAAAAATTGCGTTAAGCGCGAGCGTAAGGTTGTATTCATGCGGTAGGTTTTGTATGATTTTTGAGAATTTCATTTTGCCGGGTTTCAGGACAAAACCCACCTTCTTTTCTGCTATTTATAACAAATAATTCCGCTTACTTCCTCAATTTTTCAACTCCTTCTTTAAAGATAACCAATGCCTCGTAACCTTTACTGATCACGGGAGACGACTTCAAATCATCTAATTCCGGTACATCGAATAACAAATGAAATAAAGCCTGCCGTTGCTCCTGAAGAAGCAATTGAATTAATTCTTCATAGGCCTTAACAACTTCTGTAAGGTCTTTTCCCAGCGCCACTAGTATACCGGGCACACCATCTTTATCCTTAGCAGCAAGCAAATTGACTAAAGTCTCAGGTTCATCTTTAAAAAACCGAAATAATATCTCTCCATAAGCTCTAACAGCATCAGAGCAATTGTTGACCAATGCAAGAAATAGGCCTGGGTACCCATCGGTTTTTATATTCAGCAAGTTAATCACACTGTCGCGCTTATTTACAGGAATCAGTTGAAGTAATTTTCCATACGCTTTAACGGCCTCGCCATGCCCATTTTGCAACGCAATTAGTAAGCCTGGTATGCCCGAACTTTTTGCCGCAAGTAAGTCAGGTAACTTTTCCATATCACTTACAGGTAGTAGCGGCAGTAATTCCTCATAGGCACTAATAACTTCTGCATACCCTTCTTGTAAGGCTGCATATAATCCCGGCATACCTTTCTCGCTTTTTGCTCCAAACAAGTCAATCAAACTACCGCGTGCACTTTCTGGGAGCAGTTGAAGTAAGACTTTATATTCTTTAATTGTCGCTGCCTTCCCACGTTGCATTGCCAATATGAGAGCAGGTACTCCATCTGATCTTTTTGCTGCAATCAATTCAATTAGCTTGTCATTATCTTGCCCTTGTTGGCAAAGAGGCCATACTTTACTAAGCAACCTACCATAGGCGTTAACAGTACTTGCATACCCATTTTGTATTGCTAACAGTAGACCTGATGTGCCATCCGAGCTTTTGGCAAAAAGTAAGGTAACTAATTGAGAAGGCGACGTTTGTCCGATCCCCTCTAATTTTTGGTATAGGTCAGGATCAGTGAGTGTAAGATGAAGATCTGTTCTTAGCAAAAAAAATAGATGGATTGAGGCGAGGGAATTTGAATTGAAAAAGGTGGTTAGCTTTTTCTCACCTTGAGTTACACAGGTGCTATCATATTCCATCAGTAGGGAAATAGATAAATCCTCCTTGCAGTAATAAGAACTATAATGATCTTCGTCACCGGCTTCCATGGGCGAACCTGTAACATATTGTCTTAAGGTCTGGCTATCTAAAGTGGATAAATCATCGGTCTGACAGTACGCAACGTTGTTAGTGATATTGGGATCATAAAAATTTACCATATACAGTGGCTTATCTTGAGTCTTAATACATAATCGAATCGCCATAGCATGGCTGACCGACTCAATCAATAGTGTTTTGACCGCTTCCTTTATTGTTGGTTTTTGCATATCTTCAAAACAGCGCCGCAGATGTTTGCCTAGCGTGTCATTATTAATCAAGTGATAACTGTTGGCCTTTAACCTGGAATTTTCATACTTTTTGTTAACCGTAATTGGTATGTGCGTAGCAATAGACTCCTCAGTAGAGTAATTTTCCCAATTCACTTCTCCATCACCATTTGCTTTTGTCCAAATATCCTCAATGTATTTTGCGACAAAATGGCGGCACGCTATTTTATATTCTGATGAGCTAGTAAAAAATGCTTGGTTGTTTAAATTACGGGGAGGAAGATTTGGTATTAACCTGTATGGATTTCGCCTATCAAGAAGAACAGGTTCCTTAGTATAAATCGGTCCTTTCCAACCATGATTAAAGTAAATTTTTTTAAGTGCATCTACTGATTTGTTACATCCGCAATTAGCCGCTTGCAGAAAATAGCTGAATGCTTTTGCATCATCCTTTTCAACAGCTTTACCGTTGAGATATATTGCCCCCAAGCTATACATAGCAGATAGATCCCACTGTTCCGCGGCTCTATGCAAATAATCCAGGGCTTGCGAAGAAGCCTTATCTACATCTATGTTGAGCTCCCCTCCTTTATTAAGCAACAACAGACCCAATGCACACATTGCCTTTGGGTAATTATTATGTGTTAACTTAAGAAAGAGGGAATAGGCTGTTGTATAGTCCTCATCACGCTGGCAGTCTAAAGCCCTGTAAAACATGTTTTCCATCGTCTCGCCTTTTTCAGACGATACGCTTGTACTATAGGATAAGCCACCGCCAACACCAAATATACGATCCATCATCTCATCTCCAGTTTTTTTAAAGAAAGAGAGGTTAAGCCATAAACTGCCCCTAAATCCACCCTAAAAAACCCTTATTGTTTTTTTAATTTCCATTTCCTTGAATGATAATTCTTATTATCATTCAAGCGTTTATGCTGATTTCAGGCTAAATGACGCTTTTCCCGCCCATTTGTGACTAATAACACAACATACCGACTTATTTTTTAAGCACCCGGCATTACAACTGGCAAGACTATGCCGCTTTGCGCAGTTATTGCTTGAATATCTCCTTTGAGAAGATCGTCCAGCTGTATTACACCGAAAACAGCCCGCAGATCATCTATGGGTTGGAAAAATACCTGCTTGAGATGCGCGACGATTTGATTGAGCGCGCTCTACTCCATAATCCGCACTTAGCCAAAAGTCTGCAACACGCACGGCAAGGCGGTAAGATGACCGATGTGGCGTTACGGATTTGGCGCAATGCTGCAGAGATCCCTCCCCTACTCCAAGATCAGATCAATCTCTTACGTTGTGGCTGAAACCAAAAACGGTTACGGCATTGCAGCAAGAAAAGCTGACGACGATTGCCGATCTGATGGGGCTTATCGAGCGGCGTGGTTCTGGTTGGTCGCCTGCGAGCACAGGTAGTAGTCCGCTGATTACAACACAATGCGCCGACGTTAGGCACTCTTGTACAGGACAACGGTGCGCCTTCCACTGCCCCAGCCCAGCTGGTACTATTAAGTCCCCAACAACCCACCACCTTTGCCCCACTTGGCGCCTTTACCACGTCTGTGCACTATGATGGGTCACTGGGAATTAACCGCGCTAGTCAGTTTTGCTTTATTCAAGCCAAAAATGATCTGGAGGCGATTGAGTTTTACTTATCTCGTTATACCGATCAACCGCGCACCTTGCGCGCGTACCGTAAGGAGTTAAAACAATTTCTGCTGTGGTCGATTGTTATACGGGGTAAGCCATTAAGCTCGTTATTAGTCGATGATTGTGAAGCGTATAAAACGTTTTTAACCTCCCCCTCTTCCGCTTTTACCGGATGCAAGGCCCCACGTTTTTCTCACCGCTGGAAGCCCTTTTCCGCTACACCGATGAGTGCAAAAAGTTAGAGGCATGCCATGATTATTTTGCGCGTCACGTTTGATTATTTGGTTGGGATACGCTATCTGAGCGGTAACCCTTGGATTGCGGTTAAAGACCCATCAGTAAAGAAGAAAATTAATGCTATCCAAATTCATAAAGCCCTCTCCTTCTCACTCTGGAACAAAGTAATCGCCGGTCTGGAACGCTGTGCCGCAGATTCCCGCGCGTCGGGCATGCAATGCCGTATTGGCTTAGCCGCCTGCTTACTCATGGGTGACTCGGGATTGCGCTGCGAAGAAGTGACGACCGTCAGGCGCCCTGAATTAATAAAAAGCACCTTTGCTGAACAAGTTTATGAATGCCGTGTCACGCGATACGGTCGATATCGATTTAATACGATCACAAAGCAGGGGAATTTTGCGCATATTACTTTCGCTGCTTCTTCAAGAAAATTCTCAGAGCACCTTCGTTAGAAAATTAAATTCCTCAGCACGCTACAGCAATCTTAGAAAAGCGCTGGCTGAGTACAACATGATTTTTAAAAGCAAGCACGTTTTAAATCTTATCGATAACATGCCATCGCGAAAAGCGATTCGAACAGCGCGAAACCGGACAGAGGCTTACCATCAGCTTCAAGGACTCATCAGAAAAATCTACCGCGGCGTATTCAAAGGCAAGAAGCGAGAAAACAATCAGGTCAGCGCACATGCGGTCAGATTGGTTGCGAATTCGGTCATTGCGTATAACGCCATAATATTAAACATGGTCTACGAACGAATGATCAAGAATGTAGTTAGTCAGCCGATTATCGATGAATTCGCCAGAATCTCACCAATCGCATGGTCACATATTGCATTTACGGGTAAGTACAATTTCAAAAGAAACAGTGGCGAAATTGATATGAATGCAATGGCCAATGCATTGGAAAAACACCTAAAACAGCATTTTTGGACGCCAACTTAACTCAGAACGCACAAATTTGGGGGTTCTTCCACAGGACCCGATGATGACTGAAAAAAACTCTAATTCTCAAATCGTGGATCTGGCCAAACCGTTTGAAACTTTGCTGTCCGCTTCATCAGATGGCAGCAACGGTGCTACCGTCAACAAACCACAAATCGCCGCCAATACCGATGTCGATGCGATCAAAGCATGGCTGGCACGGTTTACCGATACCAAAACAACTTTTGATAACTATCGGAAGGAAGCCGAGCGCTTATTGTCATGGTCAACCATTACGTTGCAAAAACCGCTTTCTTCTCTGACGCATAAAGATATGCTGCTTTATAGCCATTTTTAAAAGACCCACGACCGGCTTCACGCTGGACTATGCCACGTGGACGGAAGGTGGGACGCTCCCATCCCGACTGGCGTCCCTTTGACGGACCGCTGAGCGCAGCAAGCCAACGCCAAGCAATCATTATTCTTAATACAATGTTTTCCTGGTTGGTGAATGCAGGTTATTTAGCGGGCAACCCGCTTTCCCTGTCACGACAACGTAGCCGGAAAGCCAAACCGCGCATTACCCGTTATCTCGACGATACTTTTTGGGCTGAAGTAAAACTCAGCATTGATTTAATGCCTAAAGAAACGGATCGTGAGCGTGAACATTTCTTGAGATTGCGCTGGCTATTTTCTTTACTCTACCTATGCGGTTTGCGTATTTCCGAAGTGATCAACACGACGATGGGCGGATTTTTTCCGCGTCGTGATAAAGACGGTGAAGAGCGCTGGTGATTAGAAGTGACGGGATAAGGCGATAAGACGCGACTAATTCCTGCCACCAATGAATTGATGGTGGAATTAACCCGCTATCGACGAGAAAAAGGATTGCCGCCATTACCAAACACGCCAGATACCTCTCCTCTTTTTATGGCAATTGCAGCCCTGATCGCACGGTGACACGTGGAGCACTTCACCTCATCATGAAATCTGTTTTTGAAAATACCGTAAAGCGTTTGAGGCTACGCGGCGATGCTTTTACAGCGCTAGCCTGTCAGGTAGAGCAAGCCTCTACGCATTGGTAAAGGCATACCGCCGGATCACACATGGCAAATAATGCCGTTGATTTACGTCACGTCCGTGACAACTTAGGCCATGAATCGATTAGTACAACGAAACGTTATCTTCACTCGTCTGACGATAGTCGGCATCAGGAAACGGAAGACAAACACAAGATTCATTGGTGAAATACTATTCATAAAACCTCAATTTGTTCAGATAGAATCACGCTGTGATTATGTAAGTACCCTGGAAGCTAGGAGGAAAACAAAAATCCCAAGCGACACTTGGTATTCGCATGGGATTTTTTTTAGAATTTTGCTACCCTTGAGATTGACAAGAAATTGATAGCTCTTTAATTGATAGCTCTTTATATCATGACGTCAAAATACCAGTTATTTAACATTCGCAAGTGGCCTCTACCATACTTTCGAAAGTGCCACTAGCATTCCACTAAATTCCGAGTCATTCAGGTATCCGTTCTTATCTTGTATTTGCATTGGTAAGTACATGATTTCGAGAACTTGATGCCGGAATTGTGGACTGATGGTGTTGATTGCGTTTCTCAACAGACAAAAATCAACGACCACTCCGTCGTGGACTTCCTTGTTTGGCGAGACTGCTTTGGCAAGCAATAGAGGATCAAAAAATCGCGAACCGGATTGCTGCACTGCTTGATCGGAAACACTAAATGTACATCCATTGTTCAACGGATTACACCCAATCGCATTGACAGACGCATCACCATTCCAGGCAAAAGCAGTCGCTGAACTTAGTGCCAACGCAGATAAAACTACAGACTTACAAAGTGTTGATTTTGCTGCCGTTAATAAGTGAGTAGGCAAGCTTGTTTTATTTTGTGTCATAAAAAATCCTAGGGTGAATTGAAAAAATTAAGTTTCTGAAGGATACGTGACTTTAGCTATTGACGATAAAAGCAAACTTATTCACTACCCTGAGGCTAATATTAATTTAAACATCCGGTAGGCGCTATTAGTGATAATACGTATAGTCCGATTGTATCCGTTCGATTGTATCCACTATTGTTGAGATTTCTGGTGAGATTGTCATTGCGAACGTTTGAGCCTGATTTATTCGGTTGAGCTCCTTATACACTGGATCGAACTACTGTTTACAAAAAATGTTGGCAGTTCTGAACTTCCACTTCCGTCATATGGGCATGTCAAAACTGATTTCTTTTTTCGAACTTATTAACCCAAAGTTACTTTTGATTGTGCAATAGCTTTGAGAACCTTAGCTCAAGAAAAAGGTTTTTGCACTCGTTCAACATTTTTTACGCATGATACCCAATTCTCGCCGCTTATCTATTTTAATGAAACAAGAAATCGATGATCTGCATGGTTTATCCCGTTTTACGGAAAGTGACCGTTGTTTCTTTTTTGATCTGAATCCAGCGGAAACTAATGCGGTGGATCGCGTACATACCTCCTCTGTGGCAATCCATCTCATTCTTCAAATCGGCTATTTTAAAGCTAAACACCAATTTTTTACTTGCCAGTACGAAAAGATATCTGAAGACCTGCAATACATCCACCAGCGTTATTTTCCAGAACGGAAATGACCAAAATCAGCAAGCTATCTAAACCAACACGATTAGAGCAGCAACAAACGATCCTTAAATTATTCAGCTACCGTATCTGCAATAACTCCATCAGGCCAGAACTTGAAAAAAAGGCTCAACGTCTGGCAATACTGTCCTCTCAACCCATGTTTATTTTTCGGGAGATTATGCAGTATCTGGAAAATGAACGCCTTGTTGCGCCTGGCTATACTTACTTGCAGGACATGGTTGGAAGCGTTGTTGGTGGTGAGCGCCGTCGCATTACTCATTTTCTTAGTAAAGGATTGACTTCAGAAATTGAAAAGCAGTTGGAAAGCCTGATTCAGGCTGATGACGCTATGTACAGTATCAGTGTGTTCAAACATGAACCACGCGATTTCAGCTACGGTGAATTGCGTAAAGAAGTGGCCAAGCGCAAGTTCTTCCAACCCTTGTATGTCTTCGGTCAGACATTTTTGGCATCAGCTGGAATCTCCAGCGAAAACATTAAATATTACGCATCGTTGGTTCAGTTCTACACGGTGTTCTCTTCGGTAGCATAAGAAACTCGGAGATCAAGGTTTCTTATTTTGCTCAAGACAGCGATAACTTCCGCTGTCAATATTTTAGGCGCTCGTATACTGGTAGTGTAATCAGACATTCCCCTCGACATGACTTCATTAAGCTTTCGGTTGGTCTGGCCAAGACGCAGAAAGTCCCGGATTTCCAAGTACTTGCCAATTTTCACTTGAATTTCTGGGATAGTTCCTAGAAGAGATGCCGGACTTTCTATGGCAGAATTGCATTCAAGTTCTGATACGGCTGGTAAATCACCGTCTGGCTGGTGTGATGAGTTTTCCAACTTATTGGTTGAGACAGAGTTATTTGCTGTTGTTGGAACAAAAGAATGAAGTCGTTGGTTTCCTATAATTTCCATTCGCTTTTTTACCTTTACTTTAGTGTGTGGCGGACGAACCATGGCAATCTGATTTAGGCTGTTAATACTATTCTGACGTTGTTATCAGGTCAAACTGATTCATATAAATTCTTCATTTAACTTGTTCCGTGCTCGGTATTCTCCAATTCAGGTTGCATAGCGACAAGGTTTTCCGCCTATATTTGAAGGCGATGAGTGGATATTTCGGGGAGCACTGGGGCGGCTGTAGCAAAACATGTGTTCTACCACAGCCCTAGCGTGCAGTCCCATTTCATTAAAGTTATACTCAGGTATAACTTAATTTATTGGAGTTGCAATATGCACCCAACCAACCTGCGCAAAGTTGGCGGTTCGGTCATGCTGGCCGTCCCACCAGCCTTCCTCGATCAACTGCACTTGCAACCTGGCGCGTCAGTCGGTCTGTCGGTTGTTCACGGATGCCTAGTGGTAAATCCAAAGCCACGGCCTCGCTACACGCTCCGAGTTGCTGGCCGCATCAGACTATTCGCATCCACAGCCAACTGAGGACCGTGAATGGGTCGATGCGCCCACGGTCGGTGGTGAGCTGTGAAGCGAGGCGACATTTTCCTTGTGTCGCTGGACGCGACAGCAAAACATGAGCAAAGCGGCAGCCGCCCAGTCCTGGTTCTGTCGCCCGCAGAATTTAATGAAGCGACTAAGCTGCCGGTGATCCTGCCGATTACCAACGGCAGCGAGTTCGCGCGCCGCCTGGGCTTTGCAGTGCACATCACTGGCATCAAGATCACCGGCGTCGTGCGTTGCGATCAGCCACGTGTGATCGACTTAGCCGCCCGGCACGCCCGCAAAATCGATATGCTGCCCGAATCCATTATGGAAGAAGTGCTGGCGAAGGTCGCCACGCTGTTCGAGTAAGCGAATCAGTATGAATAAATTATCCGATGGGCAGCGAAACTGGCGCGTAGAGCTAGCCAGCCGGCAGCGCAAAATCGTTGATTTTCAACTACGCGAAACAGGAAAAATAATGAAAATAATTGCCATTCTGGCGTCTGCAAGTATTGCTGCCTGCCTCGCAGGTTGTGTCATCAATGCACTTTCAGTAACCACCGCTTCGCGTTCCGTTAGATGATTAATCGCGTACTGAACCACTGCCTGCGCGGGCGTAATGCCAGCCGGTAGTATTTGGTCCTTGTTGCCCCCGCTGCGGGTATCACTGAGGTCCTACCTGTCCGTATTTTTGGTAACGCCGGTGCTGTCACTGCTTGCATAGTCACGGCCATCCAAACACGATCGCGCACCGTAATCAGTGTTTAGCGCAAGACTTTTTGCCACCCAATATTGTTTAACGATATCGCGGTCGCGTTCATCTTTGCGCGGTCGGGTTGTCAGTGAAATGATCTTCTTCTCTAACGTGGTCGCTGTGCCACGCGTCTTACCTTCGTTAGCCAGTGCTTCCTCAATGACTTTACTACGTCCTGAAAATGCCTCAATCTGGTCCCGAGAAATATGCGCCAACTCAAAATTACCCTTATCATCTACCAGCCGGATATCGTAACCAATAACTTGTAATTCTTTGGCCAGCTCCGCTTTATAAATGGCTTCAATCTGATGCTGAACCCGGAAAATATCTTCATTCGATATTGCCCGCCACGCCCCGTCTGTGCGCTGCGTCATATTCAGAACAACGGCATGGGTGTGAAGTGGGGGATCTTTGGCGCGGCTCATCTCATGACGAAATTTACCCATCATTATATTGGCAGTCTGCTCACGTGTACTTTTCCCCTGAATTTTTTTACGCGTCTCCGCGAGCTTTTCCACCTGCTCCATGGCACAGTGCACCGCCTTATCGTGCGCCCTGGTCACAGCGAGGTCACCGGCAACCAGCGCCTGCATGGAAACCGATTTAGGTGCTGAAAACGTGAGATCTAATCCCATCCGTTTCATTTTGTCGTCGGGATTAAACGTGGTCTGTATGTGTTTACCGTTGGGTAGCTGACCGTTAAACAATCGTGACAGCTGACCTTGTTCCACTGAGCCGGTCAATCGCGACAGGGCCGCACCCTTCTCTTGCCATTCGCCCGGATTCTCTTTGCCATAGTAATCGTCTGCCGCAGAAAAATAATGCGCGGCGGCATATTGATTGTTACCCCGTCTATGCGTTGTCCAATCATGATTATTTACCGTAACCCCGCCAACATGTTTTCAATCAGGCGAATCATTGTTTCTTTTTGTGCCGGAGCAGATTCGGCGATCAGCAACGCCAATGCGGCAAGGCCAATGTCGTTGATGACAGGCTGACCGTCCCTCATCAATGTGTCGTTGCGATTTAGAAAATCGACGAACAGGAAAGCGCCGGTACGCTTATTACCATCGGCTAGCGGATGGTTCTTGATAACGAAATACAAGAGATGCGCTGCCTTCTTTTCAATGGTCGGATAAGCCGGTTCGCCGAATACCGATTGGTCGAGGTTGCCGAGAAGTGCTGCTAGCGCATCACTGCGTTCAAGTCCAAAAAGATCACTCGCCTCGCTACGGGACATTAAATCGGCTTTCAGAACCGCAATGGATTGCCTTACCTCTGAGATAGACGGCATTACGCCACCCGCTGTTCCGGTTGGGTCGGTTAGCAAGCCTTCATCATAGCGTTGCAGCAATAAAAAAGTTTGAGTATAACGACTGATAATCTCCACTAATCCTCGCCCGGTTTCGGCAACCAACTCAGGGGATTGTGCGGTCTTTCTAATCAGCGCCATAGCCGCTTCTAGCTCGGCAGCGTTGTGTTCGAATCTGGTACGTTCGAGTGTCCATCCTTGCATCAAATGATCGCGTAGAATGCCGGTTGCCCATTGGCGAAATTGTGTTCCGCGTTTGGAGTTGACGCGGTATCCGACAGAAATGATGGCATCAAGGTTGTAATGTTTTGTCTTTCGGGAAACAGAACGCTGCCCCTCTTGTTGAACTACCGAGAAATCCTCGGCAGTTGCTGTTTCCAGTAACTCACCGCTAGCATAAATATTTTTAAGGTGCAAACCGATGTTATCTGTTGAGGTCTCCAACATATCCGAGAGTTGCCTTTGAGTAAGCCAAATGGTGTTTCCTTCGAGCCTTACTGATACTTGAGATCCGTCGTTCGGTTGATAAATGATAAGTTGACCCATAACATTGCCTTCTTTTCTAAAACTGTCAGGAAAGACTCAATTACCTTTTAAATTATGTCAATTAATTAAGATTTAAACTCTATCCTGACGTTATTTGCCTACAGAATCTGACATCAGAATAGGGTACGGTTTAAATCGAGATTAGTAATGGCAAAAGCCCCACATGTTCTGCCGATGCTACAGTGATCCAATTTTGAATCATAGTACAGACAACGCAAAAACGCGCAGGCGATGGCCATCTGGATCGGAAGCAACAAATGTGCAACCAAAATTCATCTCAGTCGGAGCTTGAATAATAACCAATCCGCGCTTTACCCAATCTGCGTATAAGGTACGAACAGTATCGTTGCTGTCGACGGAGAGCGCTAGTTCCCCTCCACCACCGGTCGCTGTGGCTACCGGTTCTACGGTATGTTTCGACCATAATGCAAGCATAACATCTGAATTCAGGGAAAACTTGACAAAAGTGGATGAGAACTCAAGGGGTGTTTTTCCCAGCAAATCAGCGTAAAAAATGCTGCTGGCTATCGGGTTATCAACATACAAAATAACGTAAGTTATGTAATTTAGGTCAGTCATATCCGTGCTCCTTTTCAGTAATTGATGTGGTGATTAAGCAAAATAAATTTTTGCTTAACTCAATCAGCTTAAAGTGTGCCGCTGACAGTTTCTGTCAGTAGTAATTATTTATTGCGGAGAAATGCCTTCGGCCTCACGCCACTCTTTGAGAAGCGCTTGGCGTTTGCGTGGATAACGTTGAAGAGAGCAAGATAGCGTGGATATTCGATCTGCGCGGAAATGCCGGAATGATTGGCGTAATTCGCACCAAGCAATGACAACCCGAGCGTCGTCAAAAAAGCCCAACGCTAAAGGCCATATCGTACGTATTGACTCAGCACCCTTAAGATCACAGTAGTTGATGCCAAGCTTGTGTTCAGATCGAATAGCTTTTCGAATCACCGACAAGTCGAGACTCCCGGCTAAATTGGGAGCACCCGGCCCAATAAGGAGCGCTGATGCTTCCGGGGCATCTTGCAAATTACCTGGAAGAACTGCAGTAATTTTGACAAGTGCATTACGGGCAGCAGCACCAAGTCTGGCATCTCCCCGTTTAGCAACCCAGCGCGAGCCAAGAACCAATGCTTCAATTTCTTCCTCTGAAAACATCAATGGAGGCAGCATAAAGCCTGGACGCAAAATGTAACCAAGACCAGGCTCGCTATCAATATTTGCACCTTGTTCCTGTAGCGTAGCGATGTCGCGGTAAAGGGTGCGCAGACTGATGCCAACCTCTGCAGCCAATGTTGTTCCCGTTACAGGAAATCGGTGTCGGCGCAAAATCTGAATTAAATTGAGTAAACGTTGGGAACGTGACATTGGTGTTGGCTTTGTGCAGGATAAAAAAGTATTTAATCATATCCTGCCATTTTATGGCAGTGGTAAGTTTGTACACGGAGTGCAGCCGCCAGTAATAGTCAATCTGGCATGCTGAGTAAATTACGCCGGTTTGGCCTTATGGCCTCAACAAGGACTATACCCTTTTCAGCACCGGAAAGATGCATTGAGTCGCTTTAAAATTCAGTTCGGTGATCGCATGCCATACCATTAATTTAAACACCGTTTAAAAACAATTCGGGACTCCCCTACCTTGATGGGAACATTGGACGAAAAAGTGAACGAGGTAATCCGCGACATTCACCTTACTTGTCAATTAACCCAACCGTCCCAAGGATTGCAACCATATCGTCAGGAAAGACAACAGCTTGTGTTGTTGTCAGCTCAGCGATTGACCACCATTTATAATCTGCCACTACCTCGATTTCCTCGGTTGTCCAGTGGGCTCTCAAAATATTCTGAGAGGTAGTTCGAACAACAAAAAATCGTTCCTGAGCAATAACGTTTTCGCCATCGGGCATTTGTAAAATAAACTCTCTCTCGGCAATGTGCCCGCCGACAGTGCCGATTACGATTCCAGTTTCTTCAAATAACTCGCGGCGTGCGGCGTCCACAAAAGTTTCGCCCTCCTCTACCGCACCGCCAGGAGTAGCCCAATAATCCTTGCCTGCCAGTGCACCTGTCTTATGCACAAATCGAAACAACAAAATCCGATTATGTTGATCGATCACCAACAGTCGTGAAGAAGGGCGTCGTCGCATGAAGTGAAACGGCCCCGGGGATAACATTAATTGCATTAAAACTTCGTCGAAATACACCCCATCTATACAGAGAGCCTTTGGCTCGATGCCATAAACCTGGAATCCCTTTGATTCATACAGACGTCGCGCTGCAACATTGGAGGCCGTAACACAGAGATTGATGGATAAAATACCGGGTAAATTTCCGGCGCGCTCAATGGCTGCGGTAACTAATGTACTTCCAATGCCCTGATGGCGTTTGCCCGGCGCAACATACATTCCCCATAATGTCCCTTTGTGAGAAAGATTGCTCGGAATGGCTCGATAAAATCCGACGACGCCGGTGAGATGAGTGGCTTCATCAAAAGCACCCAATACGAAATCACCCCGTCCATGCGATTGTAATTGGGCAGAAAAACTTGCAAGGGATTTTTTTGTTACTTCAACGGCAGATTCACCAAAAGAATGCGGCGATTCATGAATAGCCTGAATGCGAAACTCACGATAAATCGTAATATCGTCGCTATTTAATAGTCGTATATTCATAGGAAAGCAAGTGTTTTTGAAGTTGGTCTGGAAGGTTCCTGACGATGGCCTCAACCGCATGCTCAGCTGAGACCCTAGCTGTATCTAAGCACGATATGGTCTCCGGGTCCAGGCATCATATCAACGTTCAATGACGCTTTTCCAATCTGGCAGCGCATGGTCAGAAATGTCCGCGGTTCTTGACCCGATTCTCCGGTGGTGATCGGCCCTGTTAGTGCAGACCACCTCAATTTCGACTAGCTCCACGCGTTCCTCGGTCGTGACATTTTCCCAAGCATTGCGCGTGATGTTCAACAGACTCACCGAATCGGCAACAACCCTTAACCCCATAAATAAATTATCTGTTGCGACGGCATATGCCGCAAAGCAGCCGGAAGATCCGATGTCTGCCTCACCCATACCGCTTTTGATGAGTGCTTATTCCAGTCTATCAATGCGTAAATAAACTGCAGCGAGCTGGCTTGCCAACTTTTTGGCAATCGTTGTTTTTCCCGTTCCAGGTAAAACCCCCAAACACGATCAACATTTTCGTTCTTTTCCTGTCCTTGCACTTTCTTTTTTTCTGGCAAGATTATATATTTAATTCATCTTATCATTGCCTTACATGGCGAAGTCTATTGCAGTAGTTGATTTGTGTTTCATAAGTTTGCCAATACATTATCCTGGAGTACATCTAAAGTAGCGGCAACGTTCAAGATAGTATGAAGCCATACCACTAGTAGAAAAAGAAAAGTTTTTTTCGACCAGAAGAGAAGAATCGTCGACCTTAGCTATTGTCATCAAAAGTGGGACTACCCTCGACTATATCCTCAACGTTCCGTCATATCTTATATCCGTACACGATGCTGCTAGTCTTGTTATTTATCGTCACAAGTGACTCCTAAGGGATAGCCACAATATGCGCTACGGGTTAAGTAATGGATAATACCCTCCACCTGCCCAACTCAAGCTGTTCCGCAGGAAAAAAAGCAAAATGTAGCAACGTCAATGCGCGCTAAAAAGGCTGCCTAATAGGCTAAGAAAATTCCCATAAATTGAATCCAGCCCAATAAGGTCATATGCAATCGATAAAATCACTAACCGCCGTTTCTTATCCTTCTTCGGATGTCAATAATTTAGCACGAAGAATTGAGGACAATCAAAAGCTGATTGATAGCTTTAAAGAAAACCAAGCATTTCAAAATATGTTATTCATGATGCGTAGAGAGGCCATTTCTGACGAACTACTTTTAGATTTATTTACTGGCCAGGCGAGTATGGAGAGATGTTTAGGTCACCAGAGCGAGAAGATAAGATTGCTAGTATTGGTCAAGCCCGTGTTGTCGCAGGTGTTTGGCGACCCCGACAAACATCATTTATCTATGCAGATAGTAAATCCCTTATCATCTCTGCTTAAAATCGGCTTTTTTGAAACGGTTGAGAAAACCCGTTCCAAAATAAACACCTTGAAAAAAGCTGTCGATACAGGCGCCGAAAAAATAAACTTGGCTGGGGCCGATTTGCGGTGGATTGTCTTAGAGAACGCTGACTTGCAGGGGGCTGACTTTCGGGGGGCCGACTTGTGGCAGGCTAGGTTGTGTGGGGCAGATTTGCAAGGGGCAGATTTAAGGGGGGCTAACTTACGTGGAGCTAATCTGGGGTGCACTAAATTGCGGGGGGCTAACTTGCGTGGAGCTACATCTGATAACGCTGAGATTTTGCTCCTGATAAGGAAACAAGAAGCCACTGAAAAATATATGCTGCTCTCAGAAGCCATCAAGGGTATGACTTTTGACGAAGGTAACTTTCCTCCAGAGCTAATTCATGAAATTGGTAAATATCTCCTATAGCCAACGCCCTCATGACTAGCAAGTCCTAATTCGTACGAAATAGTAGTGCGGCGTATAACACCGCATGTATTTGGACATATACAGATAAACGGAACTTCGGTGAAAAAATACGCAGGTCTCTCGACAAGAGAACTCGTCGAGGGGAGGAAGTTGCAAAGATTATGGGCAGAGTCGCAATATCACAGTTGTCATTTATTTACCTAAATTGGGGAAATCTATATCAGTAAAGAGGACTTGTGAACAAACTTCGATTTAACCAATTTGGGAAGATCAAGATTAATTTTTTGTTCCATTAATTGGGTTCAAAATTGTCCTTAATGACTTTATTGTTGAGAAAAGTATAAAATCAAGCAAAATTATTGAGATAGATACAGTTTTATGCACAATATATTTGTTCGAAATTGTTTCTGCGCCTCTGTCTCACCCCCTGGGTTGATACCTACTGTAAGAAACTAATAAATATTATAGGTGCGTTCACAAAACTTGAGAGTTTTTATCTTAGAAACCAACTCCTCTTTCTCCTTCTCATTTAAGTCATCCCAATAGATGGTCACTTCCTTGAGTTGCGACAAATTTGAAAGGTGCTGGGCTCCTTGCGCTTTTATCGTATTCCCGCCAATGTGCAAAACTTTAAGCTGCGACATCGTGGAAATAGATTTTGCACCAGCCGGTCCTAAGTTATTGGCACTAATATCCAAGTTAGTAATATTCGCCATTTTTGAAACTAACTCCGCTCCTTCCTCTCCCAAACCATTGTGACAAACGTTCAGCTTTTTAAGTTGCGACATCTTTGAAATGGGTTCCATCCCCTCCGGACTTAGGTTGTTACAACTAATATCCAAATGCGTAATATTGACCATCTTCGCAAGCTCTGCTCCCTGCTCTTTTAGATAATTCCCCGTCATATCCAGCCCTTTCAGATCTTTTAATGAGGAGAGCGCTTTAAGAGTGGTCAATAACAATTGGTTATCCAGTCCTATTTGATTGTCACTAAGGTTCAAGAAAATTGCTTTTTCTTTGCTATTCTTAGCCAAACTCGCAATGTAATGAACAAAAGTTTGAGTATTTTCTCTCAAACTTTTTATATTAATCTTCACCGCACGAACTTTCATATTTTCATAATATTCACAGACATGAGAGAGAGAGCCAGGCTCCTTCCCAGCACCTAACTTATTCATGTCGTGAAATCGGCTCTGTAAAAAATTTCTCTCTACAAGTTCGTAACCGGCCTTCGACACCAACCGTAGCCTCATTAAAAAGTTACCATATCTCGATATTTGCCATGCTATTTCGGGAAGAAGCCCGTCGAGATTAGTTGATCTTTCAAAAAGTCGCTCGAGCAACACTAGGGTATTTTTATCTGGACTTTGGTCGGAAGGCGCGGCTCGGGCAAGCGCGTTATCCTCGCTCGCTTCGTCTCCATTAACGTATTTCTGCACCACCTTTGAGTAAGAAAGGGAGGGGGCCCTAACAGCGAATAGGCCATTCATATCGTCTCCAGTTTTTTTTAAAAAAATAAGTTTAACCCTAAACAGCCATAAATCCACTCTGGAACGTTAGTTTCCTAACTTTGATATGCTAAACAAGATGACAGTAAACAGAATTCGCTGGGCGGTTTCAATTTTGGATTTTGACTAATACCGCGAATGTCAATTAACAGATCAGTTGACGAAAAGTGAACAGGATACCCACGAGACTTACGTTAATTATCAATTAACCCGATCGTCGCCCTCTTCTTCCCCTCTCTTTTAAGAAGAATGCTGCCGACTATATGCAAGGCTGTCGTCTGTAATGGATAACGCTTTTCGAATTGCCTCAAGATGTTTTCATACACCATTTTTTGTCACGAATTCCGCGCGCCACCAGGAAACTAAGTGGAGTAATTTCTTGTAATCATCAACAACTTTTTTATTTCCATGGTGCAGTTGCTGGTATAACCAACTATCGGGACTAGGTGCTGCAAGCAAGTCAAACAACTGTCCGCGCTCCTTCTCCGCTAGCTGTTGAAATAATTTACTATAGGATTTAATTGCGTCAGCATGTCCATCCTGCAAAGCGATAAATAGTCCTGACGTACCGTCCGCTTCTGTTGCGGCAACCAATTCGACCACTCTACTCCGCTCATATTTGGGCAACAATTGAAGCAATTCTCCATAGGCTGTAATAACGTCTCCATGCCCTTCCTGCAACGCTATATATAATCCCGGCATGCCATCGGGCGCCTTTGCAGCAAGTAAGTCAACCAATTCGTCCGAATCAATCTCGGGGAAAAAATGTAGTAAGTGTTTATAGGCTTTAACAGCGTCAGCATGTCCATTCTGCAATGCTAGATATAAACCCGGGGTACCATCCACTATTTTTGCGGTGAGTAAACCGATTTGTTTGCCGCGCTCAGCCTTGGGTATGAGTTGAAGTAATTCTCCGTAGGCTTCAATAGCCTCGGCATGCCCATTTTGTAACGCCAAATGTAGCCCCGGAGTTCCATTTGCCATTTTTGCGGCAAGCAGTCCAACCAATTTGCTGCGTTTAGTTGCGGGAAGTAATTGAAGTAAATTCCCGTATGCTTTAACCGCATGGGCATGGCCATGTTGCAATGCCACAAATAAACCCGGTGTCCCATCCACCGTTTTTGCGGCAAGCAATTCAATCAGTTTGCCCGGCTCAATTTCAGGAAGCAATTGAAACAATTCTGCATAGGCTTTAACAGCGTCTGCATGCCCATTCTGCAACGCCATAAATAGTCCCGGTGTACCACTTGCTCCTTTTACGACAAGCAAGTCAACCAATTTGCCGCGCTCGTTTTTTGGAAACAAATGAAATAATTCTCCATAGGCTTTAATAACGTCAGCGCATCCATTCTCCAATGCTATATATAGTCCCGGCGTGCCGTCTGCCCTTTTGGCGGCAAGCAATTCAATTAGTCTGCGTCCCTCATTCTTGGGCAACAATTGAAGTAATTCTCTATAGGCTTTAATAGCCTCTGTGTGCCCCTTCTGCAATGCAATATATAATCCTGAGGTGCCATTTGCCGTATTTGCGAAAAGTAAGTCAACAAGGCTGCCACGGCGCTTCTCAGCAAGCAGTTGAAGTAATTTTCCGTATGCTTTAACGCTGTCTGCATGTCCATTTTGTAACGCGACATAGAGACCCGGTGTGCCATCGACCATTTTTGCGGAAAGTAAGTCAATCAGTTTAACGGGCTCAATTTGCGGGTAATGTTGAAGTAATTCTCCATATGCTTTAACAGTATCTGCAAGACCCTTTTGCAATGCCATATAAAGTCCCGGCGAACCCTCAGCATTCTTGGCAGCGAGTAAGTCAAAAAGTCTATTTGGCTCTGGTTGAGCTATACATCGAAGTAAATTTCCATAAGCGCGAACAGTGTCAGCATGTCCCTGTTGCAACACCATATGTAACCCCGGTGTGCCATCTGATGTTTTTGCGGTAAGCAAGTCAAGCAGTCTGCGAGGGTCAGACTTATGTAACAGCTGTACTAATTTTCCGTATGCATTGATAGCGTCTGTGCATCCATTCTGCAATGCTACATATAGTCCGGATATCCCCTCTATATTTTTTGCGACCAACAATTGAAATAGTTTTTCCGATGAATTTTTTCCAGTAGCCTGTAGTTGCCTTTGCAATCCAACAAGGTCATTAGCAAAATTTTCCCGTAACAAAAAATAGATGTGAGTTGAAGTAAGTGGACTTGGAGCAAAATTCTCCAGTACTTTTTTTTTCTTAGTTATATTCTCAGTAAAGCTGGCTAAATTGCATTCCATCAGCAGTGAAATGGGCGCCACTCCTTTAAAACAGTCTTCATACCATCCGGGGTTCTTTGAACTTGGTCCGTTAATAAATTGTTTCAATGACGTGGCTATTAATGTAGACAGCTCTTTTGTTTCACAACGTACAGCTACGTTGGTTCTATTGGGGTCATAAAACGTTACGACGTAGACCGGATCTTCCGCCCTTCCTTTTATCCGCAGTCTGATCACCATGGCGTGATCAGTAGATTCAATGAGTAATACTCGGAGAATTTCTTTTTTTTCTGACTTAAGCATATCCTCAAAATATACACATAAATGTTGACCTAATTTGTCATTGTCAATCAGCGCATAGTGTACAGCATTGTTTTTTAATGTGCGGTAGGTGGCTTCTATCTCTTTAGGGATATGTTGAGCAATCGATATCTCGCTGGAGTAAGGAGTCAAATTGACTTTTCCCTGCCCACTTTTGTCGTTTAACGCATCCTTAATAAATTGGGTGGCTAGATCAGCGCACATTATTTTTTTTGGTGTCAGTTCATCGGATTTTTGAGGAATAAAGCAGACCGCGCCGTTCAACTTGCGCAAAGGAACGCCGGTAATTGAGATGTACGGCTGGCTTTTGTAATAGGGAGCTAATTCTTCTGGAGAAGGATTATTTCTAATGTAGATTCTTCCCTGCCAGTTGAATTCAGTTCTGAGGTGGTTTTGCCAATCGAAATAGCTATTAGGGCGTGTATTACTCTTGGTTTGAGGCTGCACTTGAGGCTGTTCAAATAATGCGCTCATTGTAGGATTATCTGTGACGATTTTCCGGACTTTTTCTTGCAATTCCAAAAATAGAGGAAGCACGTTTTCATCGGAGCCTGAACTACTATTTACTGGCGTAAGATCGAAACACGCTCTACGTAGATCAGGATACTTATCCATATCATCTAGTAAGCTAAGCAGCTTTCGAGAAAAGGTGTCCGGGTGTATTTTTGCTTCTTCGGTGAACCACATTTTTAGGAAGCACCCTTTTATCGCCTCCAGTTCCTGAGCGGAGTAATCCCAATGGGTACACATTGAATCCAGCTGCACCTTTACTTTTTCTTGTGCAGTTTGTGTTCTCTGCGTTGGTAGGGTCCCTGTCTGAATATGCACACGATTAGTTAAATTTCCTAACTCCATTTTTTATTTCCTATCTACTATTGATATAGTAATTGATTTTATTTAGTTCCGAGTTCGGCGCGCCATCCCGGTACTAAATAAAGTTACCTTTTGTAGCCTTCAATGATTTCTTGATTTCCACTGATGAGTTGCTGGTAGAACCAACCCATCGGCACAAGGTGCTTCAAGCAAATCAACCTATTTTTTGACTCAATGTTAAAAAGCAGTCGCAGTATCTCTCCATAGGCTTCGATGGCGTCCACATGCCTATTCTGCAACTCTGTCCTGTTCTCCGCACTTTTTCTTGCGATTCCAGAAACATTAGAAGGATATTCTCCTCGCATGCTGAATGTTTCGTCAAACATTGCATAATTGCTCTGCTCTTTCGCTCGCTTGACAAAGTTATGCAAAGGGATTTAGCGTATTGTATCGGGGAAAATACGTATAGTTTCTGATTGGCCAAAGAAATAGAATATGTGCTTATGCTTTGAAAGCACATTCATCAATTAAATTAACGACTGAAAAGGAATTTGGCGGTGATAAACGTAATTCACAGGATGAAGTATGCAGGGATTTAATTCCATAAAAGTGCTAAGCAGCACTCTACTTAGCGGATATCAATCACCTTTAGAAAGTAACGAAAAAACGAATAGGGATTCTAACAACCCCCAGCAGAGTGACGCGCATTGCGAAACGCGTAGGAAGATAGTTTTTGCAAATGAAAATAATTCTCTATTGAGCAAAACTTTTTCAATCCCATCAGCAATGATGGAAAAATATAACGAAGAATACTGTGTTCAAATCACGTTCACCCAGGAAGGGCTAGAGGCACTAAAAAGGAAATACCGAAATGTTAGAGGATTGCCCGGCTTTGTTCATAACACGCTGAAAGGTAGGCCAACAGATAGCAGAGAACTTATTCTAAAAAACCCCAATTTATGTACATGGACTCCTGACCATAGGGCTTTAATCCTTCCTAATGTCTACAATGTAGAACCACTGAGAAACGACCCAAGGACAGCAAAAAACACACCCAAAGGAGTGTCTTCAGTAGCATGGGTAATAGATCCACGCTTATTAACAAAGTATGGATGCAACCTGTTTAGAAAGCGAAAATCCCGTTTCGTTTAAAGATTACTTAATTACCCATGACGACACGCAAAGTTGTCTGCCCACATATCAATACTTCAAAAGGACCGCTTCGCAAGAAGAAATTGGTCAGTTGGAGCAGATAGATCCGCAATTGCCTTATCTGGCAAGCATTCTTGATTTAACCTCTGAGCACATCCCTTTTTTAAAAATACTTCAAGAAACGGCTTATTCGCATTTGGAAAATGTCCTTGGCGTAAAGTTAAAAGAAGACTTCTTACAGATGTTTTTCCATTTCCCCTATCCTGAAGTAACCACCACACTTCATCTCCATATTCAAGCGAATAGAGTTAACCACCCTATGGATGGAAAGCGCTCATTTTCACTAAAAGAAATCATTGATTGGCTTGAAAGTGGCAAAGAAATCAGTGATTTAGTACTCGCAAGAAAACCCTATTATTTTCATTCGTCTTATCCGAAGATTCTTGATGAGATTGATGGTATTAATATGGAAACTGTAAAAAACCCATGCATAGTTACGTCACCGCATGTTGAGGTACATTTCAAAAATGGCGAAGAGCCTGTCTTAAATTTTATGTACAAAGACAAAACTTAAACTGCTGAACCGGTTAACCCAACGGTCGTTTTTCCCTTCGTTATTTATGATTGACCACACAAACAGATCACAGAATCCTCCGTAGGAAGGATAAAATTTCTCCGTACAATATCGATTGAAATGCTGCGCGGTCAAAGCCGTCAGGATCTTGCTATGGCGGAAAGTCAGAGCATGTCATATTGGGGGGAAATGGACTCTGAAACGAGTGGTGTCCGGCATTGGAAATCTCGCGAAAATCGACTTTGTTGGGGTCGCGAACACTACGCTTGACAAGGTCTGCGTGCAAGTGAAGCGCGAGTGCATCTTTTTCTGCAGTCATTAAGAGAATTGGAACATCTACATCGGCCAAAGCATTGCCGTAATTGAACCAGCCACATGCAGGGGCAAGAAGAACGAGAGCTTCGATTCGCGGGTCAGGGCAAACAGATACCGGTTGAATTTTTTTATTTTCAGTCTCTAGTGGGCCAGCCATAGACTTCCCTCCTGCGACTGCGAGCGCTGTATAGCCGCCCATCGAATGACCAATTAGAGCAACCCTATTGCGTAATAGCATTTGTCCAATGACGAGGTTGGCAAATGCGGCGTCAATAACAAGCCGAATATGTCGGGGGCGGTTTTCCAAGTTTGCAATCGTACCCTCAAGGCTATTGTCTGTGCGGTTGTTACCGGGATGTTCAGGAAGTGCGACTACAAAACCGGCACGTGCCAAGTGGAC
>JAJNBE010000089.1 GCA_021155915.1 Solimicrobium sp.
GTGTAGTAAATCCAGAGAGTCCCCACTGATTTTTCAATTCATCAAAGCCGTTCTCGCAATCACAACGGTCACGATAAAGCTGTGCAATCGTTTCCAGGGGGTAAGCGCAATCGGTCACCCACACCGTGTATTCCCACATGCGTGCAGCCTCCATCAACGCATGGTCAGCAAATTCCAAACAGATCTGATGCGTGCTCACGAACCACGTTTTCGCGTATCCGCTTACGTACCATCACTACTCTGCGCTCACTATTCCATCCGGCTAATTGGAGCTTGTCTTCCAACGCCTGGCGGCCCTGTGCGTCAGCACGACTCCAGTCTGATCGGGCAAATTGCCAAGCCACAAGGCGTTGCACATTTTTTGTCTGACGCAAACGAAATAAATAACGCTGATTGCGTTGTTCACATTCCAGCAATATGCCTTCGTTGCCATAGTCACAGCGCCCCTGACCGGGCCGGGGCGCTGCTCGCCAAGTTCGTCCAGTAAATGCCCCAATCCCGCTTTGGCATGAGCTGAACTGTGCAGATTACCGGGAGCTACCTGCACATCGAGCACCAAGCGCGAATTTCCTACCCAGTACGTATGGAGCACGTGGCTGGGGCGGCCTGGCTTATGCGGGTTGTAACCTAATAAAGCTCCTTCCTGCTTGCCGTAGAGTGGCTCAATACTGGCATCTATATCCAATATCCATGCGTGATCTAATGCCGCGCGGCTGGTAGTTTATTGCGGAGAGCGAAATGATGCTGTTCTTCCGCCTTGCAGCCGGCTGGACATAAGCTGTTTTAAGTGCCGGCCGGGATTTATGTTTTTTCGTCAAGGTTAGGTTGGCTAAGAAAGAGTTAAATAATTTACTGTCGGTAATTTGTCTAATGTATTTGAAAATGGCGAAACTTTGGCTGGACTCAATAATAGGTAAAAACTATCGATTTAATTAAATTAATTAATTTTCCAAATAATGCCAGTAGGTTTACCATTTGTGTAACTCATGCGTCCTCAGTAGTAGGCGAGCTCATATCAATTTTTCATCTATTTAAAAGGGAAACTCAAATGGAAGCCATACACCACTTTTTTTCAAATTCACTTTTATTATCTTGGGGAAAACCCGACGAACAAGCCAGTTTTGATACTACTGCAGACGACATTCGACGTTTGCTTGGTAACAAGTACGTCGATCATTTATCACCGGACGAGAATGTATTGTTGGCAATGGTTTCGGGATATTTTCCTGCTCGGCCAATCGTCCTTAACCATTTTAATTTTACGGTGACCGAGGAGATCCTGGCAATGGTCCTCAGTCATGATAAAGCAGACTATTGGGATAAGCATGCTCCACTAAAAATTCCCAAAAACGTTACCTTGAAAAATTGTAAATTAATATTTGGCAAAATAAAATTTGAACACGGTGATCTGACTGCTGTTGGTAAAGGTGCAATCGCAATTGCGTGTGGAGGAAATGCCAAAGCAATAGCTTCGGCTGAAGATGCTAAAGCGCGTGCTGAGGAAGGCGCGACATCGGAGGCAAATGTATCGGGCGCATACGCGACTGCGGGATCTGGTTCAACCTCTTGGGCTAATGCAGAGGGGGCTCATGCGAGTGCGGGGGGCGGTGCAATAGCGTATGCTAATGCATTTGGTGCAAGCGCATCCGCTTCAGGATTAGAGAAGAATTGGGAACCAAGTTTGTACGCCAAAGCCTGCGCTCTAACAGCCGGCGCGTACGCTTTTGCCGGCGAAATCGGCAAGGCCTACGCAGAGGTTCCTGGATCCATCGCGGTTATGGCAGATGACTGGGGAACTGAAGCATGTGCTGCTTTGATAAATGGTGGGTCAGTGATTACTTATAAGGAGTATTGTCAAATCCTAGATAACTTCAACATATTGGAGAACGTGACTTACTCTGCATTGAATCGCGCAAGTGCTGCATTCGATATAGGTATGAAATACTATAAAGGCAACACTGTACACCAAAGCGACTCATTGGGCGTAATCTTTTTAACCCGTGCTTATGAACTTGGTCACCCGGCTGCTGCATTTGAACTGGGCAATTCCTATATGGCGCGTCGAGGTTTGCGAAAGGATGTTGACGAAGCGATGAGATGGTATAAAACAGCGGCCCGTCAAGGGCATTTAGGTGCTGGATTGGCGATCGAAACCCTTAACAAACCTAATCCAATGTTTGCCTGGTTGTTGCCATCGAGTGAGGCTGCCCCCTCACACCTGGCACACTATGATGAACTTTAATTCCGTGTGGGACATTGTACTGCGCTAGTTTATTAAACTTATCCTAAAATGCAGTAATGAAGGTGCGATGTACGTAACCAATTGATCTGAAATTCATGTGTTCTGATTGGAGCGCCATTTGTACTACTTGGAGTAATGTGCCCATAGCTGCAAAAACCGCAACATAATTTTGGAGAACGGATTACCTTTTTCATTTTTGGAATTTTGCAGAAATGGAAAAACGTAAGCATAAATACTATGACCGGTTTTCGAGTTTACTCTCGGCCGCTTCCGCCCGCTTGAACAAGACGTTGATATTACCGCGCACACGGCGCAGATCATCGAGCAATTCTTGCTCGACCTTATTTTCGGCTCGTGTGCCAATTTTGTAAATGACTTTTATTAACAAGTCGATTTGACGTTAAAACCGTGCTCGACGGCACCGGTTTCGTCATTGACGGTGCCCTTCGACCTTCGATAGTGTATCTATCGACGCTTTGCTTTCAGCACTCAGCAGGTTGGCGATGGATTGAAATAGCTCTGGCTCAAAAGCATTAATGGCTGATCGAAGCAACTGTTCCCGGGCTGTAGGATCAAGCGGTGCCAACGACTGTTTGACAAACCACTCGATCGCCAATTCCCGCAATCGCTCGGATGTAGCGTTCAAAGCCAATACTTCAGCTGCCAGCCATGTGCGTAACCGCTGCAATTCTCGCCTAATGGGCGGCGTAGCGCCAAAAAACTCAGAATTTGCTTTCGGTGTCGCTGTCCGGTGCTCTGCCCCTGTCATAAATATCGAGGCCTGCCAGTGCCGAGCTCGTTGCCTACGCTAGGTAGGCCACAATTGCCTTTGACCATTCAAGGTTTATGCATCTTTTATTGTCGCTGCGGTACTGATTCCGCGATACTCCTCATTTTTTGTTCGTGCAATGCAGGCGTTGACCAATTTTCCTAATTAGTTCTGCAGGAAAGGCATTCCCTGCAAATGTAAATTTCGCGGTAATTTGCGGTAATAACTTATATATTTCGAAATTGGCCTGCCGAAAGTTTGCCTTTGTTAAGTTGGTCATAAGAAACACTGCTTCAAACAAATCAGTTTGCTCAAGATAAGCCATAGTCAAGTTAGCCCTCCCGAAGTTAGCCATTCTGCCGTAAGCTTCGCTAAAGTTAGCCTTAGTACAGTCAGCCATCCTGAAATCAGCCCTAGACATATTTGCTTGAGTAAAGATAGTCGAAGGTAAGTCGGCTAAACTTAAATCAGCATTATGTAGATTAGCCCCGTATAGTTCGCCCCGCTACAATTAGTTTTGGACAAGTTAGCGTTATCGAAGTCAGCTTGGTTTAAGTTAGCATTCCGGAAGTTAGCGGTGTTGCAGTTAGCTTCACGAAAGTTAGTTTTTTTTAACTGAGCCGTTTCTAAGTCTGTTCCATTACAGTTTGCCCCCGCGAAGCTAGCTCCCGTTCGGTTGGCCCTTTTAAACTTAGTTCCGCAGCAGTTGATTTCAGCGAAGTTGGCCCCGGTTAGGTCAAGGTTAGAAAGGTTAAGATCGCTTAAGTCTAATTTTCCCGAGCTATTTTTTTGCTCGATTATTGTTAGCAACGCCTCTATTTTTAAAATGGTTTTCTTAGGGAACTCAAAATAACCACAGTTAAAAATTGTGGATAAGGAAGTGGTCAGTGACTTCGACAGAAAATATGAACTGTTATGGTGTTCAGTATGAGTCTCAAATCCGGCATAAGTTTTTACGAGCAAATTTATTACCCATTTTTTTTTACCTAGGCAGTCTTCAAGGCTAATCTGTCCGGTGAGAAAGCATAAAATCTGATCGTCAGAGATAGCTTCATTACGCATGAGGACTAATATATTTTGAAATTAATGATCTGTTGCCAGTTCATTAAGTAGTTGGCAATTTTCTTCAATTCGACCATTTATATTATTCACGTCTAAAAAAACGAGCATGTAAGATTGGGTGAGTGGTTGACTGATAGCCTTAAAACTCCGTTAAGATTTAGACCATCCGAACGACGCATTGTCGATTGTTTAATTCAGGGTAGGAATTGGGGATATCCACAATATAGCTGTTGTTAACTTATCTAATAGCCTTCGCGCACAGTCAAAGCAGATCACGACCAATTTTATCAATCAACTCTCTTGGAAACCCCGCTCCTTTAAAAGCAATTTCACTGACCATTTGAATTAACAATTGATATTTCCTCGAGGCTTTTTCCATTTCTTGTTTTTTTATCACGGCTAATTTTAATAATTCTTTAAAATCTAATAAAGCGCTGTTGTAATCGAAAACCGCTCTTCCATAAACAACATATCCGCTAAAAGGACCTATCCTCGTTAAATCATCGCAAGCGGTTACAACGTAATCACGGAAGTGCTCTCCACAATAATAGGTATCAAATTTTAGCTGATTAAGGGCACTTATCATGGTGTCAACGGTTGAGCCTTTAATTAGATTACCTGTTAATGTGAACCCAGTCTGCGGGAATTTTCCTATCAAAATTAGCCAGTTTTTGTCCTCGACTAATTTTGATTTTTCTTTCCCCGTAATTTCTTCAAAGGTATCTTTAGCCGTGCGAACGGGCTGCGGGAAATAAATTGGGTAATTATTAATAACTTTTTTTAATTCTTGGTCAGTTAATGGTTCCGATTTTTCTTTAGTTGGGTTGTAGTGAGGTAGGGTCAGGCAAGGGCGGCCAGAATGTGCTTCGATCCAGTCCCAATTTTTGCCTGTCACCTCGGTCAAATAGTCCCTCAAATGAGGTCGTTCCTCGTCGGCGAAATGACTTAAAACTAACTGCCTATCGTCAGGACCTAATTTTAATAGTAACTCTTTAAACTCCTGAGGGATCTTATCTCGGAATATATATCCATCATTTTTAATAAAAACCATGAGTTCACGCAACTTTAAACCTGGAGGGGAAAGTCGCCTATCTTCGATGAAAGCCCAGCATTCTTTCTGCTTATCTTCATTATTAACGGCATCTTGCCTGTAATATTTAAACTCTAATAATTTGCTTATTAGCGAAGCTTGGTCAGAAATATTCGTCATCATGCCAATCGCGTTGACAATGTTTTGTTTATCAATGAACTTTAACTCCGCTCTAAAAATATCGTTATAGATCGCCATGTGATTGGTTCTACCTACTATAGGCTTTAGACTTTCCATAACTCTGACCTTCCCCGGGTTTTTGAGAAAACGAATGCTATTTACCCGCTAGATTAAACATTCGCGTAATGAAGGATGATAGATCAAAGCCAGGATGTTGACCATTAGGGATAACCCTTCAATAGCTTGAGTCCACGAAATCTGTAGGGGCCAAGTGATTACGGAGGCAGGGGATGCGAGAATTGGGTACATGAGGACTGCGAGCACCGCACAACGCGGTATTTGACACGCGCAGTAGGTTGAACAGAGGTCTCAAAAATATCGATTACATTATGCGGTGTCATAACCGTGAAGGAATACATCCCATAGTGCCAAGTACATTCCGTTGCTGCGCTCCGTGCGCCTTGTCTTTTGCTCGCTTGATACGGTTGTGTGCAGGGGGCTCATCTTATGGCTCGCAGTGCCGGATTTCTTTTTCTAAATCCCTACTAGAAATTTCACTTAAATCACGAAAAGCAGAAGATACCTGATCGATTAGTCGACCGGTAGCACCCCAGTTTTCAAATGCGTTCTTCCACTGGCGGACTTCTCCCCATATACGTCTGATTATGGCGATGGCTGTGGTTCTTTGGGGAGTGAACGCGCTAAATGCTGACATTGCGTTATCTAAGGTGGCTAACTTACCTTGATTACCTACTTGCAGATGCAGATAGCGTTCACTAGCAAATCCGGGACGTGGAACCACGTCGTATAAAGGGCTCAGACACCATCCTGGGAGTCTTGGATCCCGGACAAACCCATGATTACGTAGATGGTCATCATCATTGCTAACGAATATGTTAAAGATCATTCTGCCAAACAGTTCCTCACGATTACTCCTAATTAGAGCGGGATGAACGTGGCTGCGCACGGAAAGAGCTAGATCCCCATAGCTTTTATGCCTGGAATCGAATTCATCACATCCAATTAGTGTCAGGCCGCTTACAAACGGCAAGCGTTGCTCTGTTGCGTGACTTTTGGGCAGAGTTTCGTGAAGTTTGGTGTCAGTTTTAATCGGACTCCCCGGAGTTTGCCAATAACGGTCAAACCGGCGAATTAACATTACCGGTTTTTTACCAATATTCAGGACCTTAACTTCCGAGACGCTCAACCCGGCCAGGCTCGCTAATTTTAATGTTAGGCATTCTGCATCAGCGACACTGAAAGTATCACCTACTGCCGGGAATTTGGCTAACCAAAGTAAGCCTGTTTCATCACGAACAGAGGCTTTAGGACGAGCACCGCCAGCGCTTGGGCCTGTATCGAACACGTCCGCAAGCCTGGTTGGAATCGGCAATCCCTGGTCAATACGCTCGGCTGCTTCCAGCATGTATTCCAACCTTTGAATGTTAGCAACACCCTGTCGACTGGTGCTCTCAAGACTTTCGCGTATGTCCAGTGCACCCACACGATCGCTCCCTGCACCTAAGAGGTATTCCGCCTCAGTAAGGCTGTTGGCCGGCACTTTTCGTTGAGATTCAATAACTCGTCTGCCCCATGCGTCTGGAGCCGCGTCTCGAATTCCTCCGAATTGAGTTAGCTGGTTTGCGGGGAATAACTCAAGACCACTTGCAGTTTGTCCACTATTCAGACTTAGACTGACAGGATCGAGTTCAAACCTATCGGGACGGTCAATATAGCGTGTGCCATAAGTAAAGCTGGATGAAATAACCTCTTTTTCTTCCGTCAAGGTTAAACGACCAGCAGGTACAAACCCATTGGGAAGATGACCGAAAACAAAAAGTTTGCGTTGTGACATCAAAAATCCAATTTTTTCATTTCGACGCTTGATAATTTTCGTACACGTTGAGTGACTTCTAATTGGGCAAGAGCCTTCAACGAGGGATCGTTTTCCTGCAATAATGCCTGCAATGACAAGTTTGGTGCAATCGCGTCCAGATAACGGAGAATTTGCGCTAAAGTTCGACCGGGGTCACCTTTCTCAATTAGCACGGCAGTTGACCGTGCGATGCCCGCACGTGCTGCGGCATCTATTTGGCGAATTTTGCGCGCCATTCTTAAACGGGCAAGCTTTGCCCCTAGCTCTTTGGCTTCAATAAGGGAGCGCGATGACATTAATGGTGCTTCTTTATATTTCATGACCGTAATTACAATCTTAAACTCAATAAAGTTTGTTATTACGGACATTCTATAGGGGCGTAGAAAATTGTCAAGTCTGCATTTAGTGACTCTAAGATAGCAAATACATTAGGAAGAATATTGCAAACAGTTCAGTTGGTACAACAATTACTTCATGGGTATATGGCTAACTCCAACTGCGCACTAGCCCGACAGCTAAACCTTCTAAAGCAAAATCTTCACTTTCCACTTTGATCACACTATAGTCGGGATTTTCAGGAAAAAGTTCGATGAGTGACCCTGTTTGTTTAAAGCGTTTAACCGTCACTTCATCTCCAATTCGTGCCACGACTATTTGTCCATTATTAGCTCGGTCGGTTTTTTTGACAGCTAAAAAGTCGCCTTCTAAAATACCAATATCGCGCATGGACATCCCCCGAACTTTCAAAAGATAGTCTGGTCTCGCAGAAAACAAGCTTGGATCAACGTTATAGCTGGCTTCTATATGCTCTTCAGATAACATAGGGGAGCCGGCAGCGACACGACCAACGAGAGGCAACGTGAATGAGGAAAAAGAGGAGTAAAGACTGTTAACTTGTTCAAGTTGGCGGGAACGTATGGGTTCACATAAGCGAATCCCTCGCGAAGTGCCGGGTGTTAATTCAATTACTTTTTTACGTGCCAAAGCTTGCAAATGTTCTTCAGCGGCGTTGGCGGATTTAAAGCCGAGCTCCGCTGCAATTTCGGCTCGGGTAGGAGGAAACCCGGTATTTTGGACAGCATCGCGGATCAAATTCAAAATTTGTTCTTGGCGGGCGGTAAGTTTTTGCATGGCATTCGTCTGAGGTTATATACAGACTGTTATTTTATACAGTATTTTGACATTTGCAAATTTTGTTTTACGTTACTAGGATATTTTTAAGGTTTTGTTGTGTTCATGCACTGTCTAATTTAAACTCTACTAGCTACCAGGCGGGTGGCTTCATTTTAGCTAAAGTATTCCTAAAGTCCTGTTGTCTATTCGCAAAAGCCATCAAATCGCTTGACAACTGAGCGGTACATGAGGCAAACGTCTGAGCGCCCGTTATGCCTACTAAGCGGTCCATCCAATCTTTAAAAAGTGCGTTAGTAAACAGAATGGGATTTAATTCGCGAGCCTTATTTAATAGCGCTGCTCCGTACGTGCGTATTACATAGGGGGATTCATCTTCAGTACCAAAAATATAGGATGAAGAATACTTAACAAATATGGCAGCTAGACAAAATAGCGTTTGCGCTTGATCGGCTAATGAAACCGTTTCCAGATTATACATAGCGATGATCGCTCTAAAATGAACCTCAGTAATGGTCATTGTTTGCGCATTTCCTCTCGATAAATTGAATAGCGGTGTGAAAATTTCGTTTAATGGATGGATATCTTCTTTTCCCGTCAATTTTATTAATGACTTTCCCTCCTTGGCAGAATTAAAAAGAGAAAATAAGCTGAAAACCCGGGTTAAATCCGGAGGGAACACGACTACGCCATTTTCGACAAAATACGTTGCACTCCAGTCATGTGTAGTACCTACATTCAACATCTCTTTAATATCATTACGGCTAACTAGTAAACCCTTATTAGTTTCTACACCATTTTTGCTAACGAAAATAAATGCCCGATCAGTATCTTCGATATCCTTCACATATCCCTTGGCATCGCAGGTTACTTCTGGCAAAAGAAGGTTATTCGTTTTATATATGCTGAGCGGGGAAAGATTTAGATATTTGTTATAAACTTTTTCTGCATCTCCTTTTATTTGGACATTTTCATGCCCTGTGCAGAATGCCATTAGCTGAATGAAGAAACCATTATTCTTTAACATAAAATTTTGGTTCTGATTCGACACTTTTGTTTTTAGCAACATATTCAGATACCATCGTAATTCTGCAACGTTATCGATATTAAGCCGAGCTGTGTTTGCTTTAGATATCTTGGGGTTTAGAATATTCTTTTTAACGAAAGCTATAATTTTCTTATCACGGAAATAAATCGGATTATTCAAAAAAATGTCTAACAGCGCGGCATGCACAGGCAAAGGGTTTACATTTCCAAATGAGTCAATAATCTGATGCATTAAGTTAATCTTCAAAGGAATGCCTTCGTTGTTGACATACTTCACATTCATGCTATCGATGACGGTCAACAGGCTGCTGTTGTTCCTATTGATCTTGTGATCCAAAAGTTGACCTAAGGGCGCGTCGTGCCATGCTCCTCCAATAAATCCAAATGTTATTTCTGCTCTTTGTAAAACGGTAAATTCGTCGAATTTAGTATAATTGTTGAACCTTGTCAGGTTTAAGACTGCTTCCGTTAAGTCGGTTCCTCGCAAATCTGCATTTTCGAGAATGGTATTTTTTAGATTACATTTGGTTAGATTCGCGCGGGATAGATTTGCTCCGGTCAAGTTTGCTCCAGCCAGGGAAGCACCAGTTATATCGAGTTGGTTCAAATCAACACCCGTGAGACTCGCATTCTCCAAATTTATGCCGCGCAGGTTGGTGGATACTTTTTTTCCAAAAACAATAACATCAAATGGACTTTTTAAAATAGCTCCTATCAAATTTGCATTACGAAGAGTCGAATTGCACAAATTCACTCCACACAATCTTGCGCCGGTAAAGCTGGTTCCGCTCATATTTAAACCGCTCAGGTCCAAAAAATCTAGATTAGC
>JAJNBE010000090.1 GCA_021155915.1 Solimicrobium sp.
ACAATCTGCAAAAACACTATTTCGGGAAAATAGGGATTATCGGTTATGCGACCGCCATAAAATAATTGGTCAAGATGGAATAGATTATGTACAACATAAATTGGGTTTAAACTGTGGTCCGAACACTATACAAAAAATTAAAAATGGCGACTTAACCATTACTCAAGCAAGAGAAACGCTGGAAAACGATTTGAAGAAATTAGTATCACAATACGATGCAAAATCTGGAAGGAAGTTTCTTTTCAGTAAGGATACGCAATTGCTCTTTAGTTTAAAGTATATTGCTGATGGTAGTTTAACCGAAGAGGTATTCTATTCAGAAATAGTGATCCCAGAACTAGGTGTTCAAAAATATCTGGATAACGGTAAACTAACCATGAAACAATACATCGCCATTGAATACTATGAGAGAGTAACTTTTGCAAGCATACTGGCCAATAAAGCCGTTCAAAAATATCTTGATAACGGCAAGCTAACAATGAGTCAGCTCTGCGGATTATTCGAAGAAACATTTCTCGTTGACGAGTACTTCAGGACACGAAGAATTTTTGCGTTGACAAACACGCTTGAAAATAAAGTTATTCAAAAATATCTTGATAGCAACAAAATAATAATTAACCAAATTATTCAGTTATTAGGTTTTGATTCTTATTACAGTTATGAGAAAATGGATGAAAAAAGTCCTGTTCTACATCTCTGTAATTTGTTAAATATAAGAAAAATTGAAGAGTGCATTAATAAAGATGTGCTAACAATAGATGAAATTGCCAAAATTAACCCCTGCATATGCGGGGATTGGCGCGAAGGGGAGCGGAGAAGAATAGACCCTTATTCTCTTATTAAGAATAACGCACACCTCCAAGAAATGCTTGGTCGAAAGTTAATTACGATCAAAAAAATCGAAGAGTTAGCTAAAAGTAAGTATGCTTGGGATCTGGCAGGTGGCGCTACTATTGAATTATGATTTTAGAAGCCTCAAAGCTTGTTGGGCTCACGTAATTTCCTTGAGCACCGCATTCCGTACCAATTAAAATTCTACCATATACGTTGTCAGTTCGTTGCGGCAACTTGAACTCCGAGGCTTATATAAGGTATCCTGTAGCATTAAAACTACGGCGCTTTGCCTCTTATGCCAGAACATCCCAGTAACGCTAAAAATACGCAAAATTTCGATCTTGTAAAGCCTGCCT
Organism: Solimicrobium sp.; assembly: GCA_021155915.1. Taxonomy (GTDB): domain Bacteria; phylum Pseudomonadota; class Gammaproteobacteria; order Burkholderiales; family Burkholderiaceae_D; genus Solimicrobium. Next base: position 1,191 of record JAJNBE010000090.1, read on the forward strand.
TTTCTGACGCAAAGCCTCATCGGTCTTTATTTGAACGTTTGACTGCACTTATTTCACCCGAACCAGAAAACCGCAGTGAGTTGCTCGAAGTGCTGCAAGATGCACATGAGCGAAATTTGATTGATGCAGATGCCCTTTCTATGATCGAAGGAGTGTTTCAGGTATCTGATTTATGTGCTCGTGACATTATGGTGCCGCGCTCGCAAATGGATGTGATTGATATTTCGAAGCCCATTGAAGAATGGATGCCCTATGTGATTAGCACCGCACACTCTCGTTTCCCAGCGGTCGAGGGCAACCGCGACAAGGTAGTCGGGGTAATACTTGCCAAAGATTTGCTCCGTTATTATTTTGACGAAAAATTCGATGTGCGTAGTATGCTGCGTCCTGCCATTTTTATTCCCGAATCAAAACGTTTAAATGTATTGCTGCGCGATTTTCGCGCAAATCGTAACCATATTGCTATGGTGGTCGACGAGTACGGCGGGGTCGATGGTTTAATTACTATTGAAGATGTACTCGAGCAAATTGTCGGCGACATCGAAGATGAATACGATTTTGACGAAGAAGAAGATAATATTTTATTAATTGATCCGGGCTCTCCGGAAACACGCTGGCGCGTGAAAGGATTGACAGAAATTAGCCAGTTCAATGAAGTTGTCGGCAGTCATTTTTCCGACGAAGATGTCGATACAATTGGCGGCCTGGTGGCTAATCATCTTGCACGAGTACCCCACAAAGGCGATAAATTCACTATTGCACACCTCAGTTTCGAAGTACTTCGCGCAGATCCCAGGCAAGTTCATGTATTGCTGGTTGAGCGTTTGCCAGAACCCTCTTTTTTAGATGAAAACGATACGGAGTGAAGCGGCTTATCTGCAAAAATCAGCTAAAAAAATCGGTTTTGCGCTGTAAAAATTTTATTCTTACTCAGTCATACTGCTTCATCGCAATTTTAGCGGGTGCGCTTAACGTACTAGCGTTCGCACCGGTCGGGTTCTGGCCTTTACAATTCCTTGGTTTATCGATCTTATTTTGCCTGTTGTATTACGCCAGAAGCGTAAAAAATGTCATGCGATACACATGGTTATACTGTTTCGCATGGCTTTTTTTAGGTGTTATCTGGCTTGCAGTGACGATGTTTCGTTATGGCGACATGCCAATAGGGTTGTCTATTTTTTGCGTGGCTTTGTTCACGGGATCTTTATCGATTATTCCTGCGTTATACCTTGGGCTAGCAGCCCGATTTAAATCCCATTTTTCGTCTATAACTTTCTGTTTAATTGCGTTGCCCACGCTGTGGAGTATGGCAGAGTGGACCCGCGGTTGGATATTTACCGGGTTTCCCTGGCTAATATCTGGCTATGCGCACAATGTCAGCCCACTGGCCGGCTACGCACCGGTTATTGGTGTGTATGGCATCACCTGGTTATCCGCCATTATCGCCGGCTGTGTGGTGTTATTCATTGATAGAAAACTTCGCTTTAGTCTACTTGCCGCTGGCATTTTAGCGATAGGCAGTTTATTACAGCTGATATCGTGGACAACACCACTCGGCAGCCCGATAACCGTGCGGTTACTGCAAGGAAATATTGATCAGCAAATCAAATTCCAGCATAAGCATTTAGCAGATTCACTTCAGTTTTATCATGAAGCCATTTTGAAAAAACCAGCGGATCTGATTGTGACCCCCGAGTCAGCCTTGCCGGTGCCCTCGTATTCATTACCCAGCGATTATTTGCCTGAATTGCAGCGATTCGCCAGTGAAACCAACAGCTATATTGCGCTGGGCTTGTTCAACAGTAATGGCCCTAATTTGTATACCAATAGCGTGATGGGTATCTCACCAACAACAAAAGAAAATCATTACCGCTACGATAAAAATCATCTAGTTCCATTTGGCGAATTTATTCCTAAAGGCTTTAGCTGGTTTTATCATTACATGCATATTCCAATGGGCGACTTGCAGCGTGGTATTTTTTTTGCTGCGCCATTTGCGGTAAAAGATCAGCAAATTTTGCCTAATATTTGTTACGAAGATGTTTTTGGTGAAGAGATTGCTGCAAAAATTTGGCATGCTTATTATAAAAACAGCGCCGGAAAAAACATGCCAAGCAATCTCTTAAAAAAAGCTACACAAGAAGCGGTGCCGAGCATTTTATTGAATATGACTAATTTATCGTGGTTCGGTAATACCTGGGCTATGCCACAGCACGTACAAATTACCCAAATGCGCACGTTAGAAACAGGCCGTCCAATGCTACGTTCAACGAATACGGGTGTAACTACCCTGGTGAATGCGCAAGGAAATATTGTGCAGCAATTGGCTCCATTTATCCGCGACGAATTAGAGGTGAGCGTGCAGGGTTATCAAGGTTTAACACCCTATATAGTTTTTGGCAATTATCTCTGGCTAAGTCTGATGAGTTTAATCATATTGGTGCTCTGCTGCGTACACTATAAAAGAAAAAGACATCGTCCAGTTTTACCTTGAAAGTCTGTACAAACGTAGCGAGCCAGTTACAGGCAAAGTGAACGGGGCCCATCAACCGAATATAGTTAAAGCACATAGGAATTGCGGCACCCCTTAACGCGGTATTAATTTGCACCGCACGATGTGCAAAGGTTGGGTGAATACGATAAAAAGCAGGGTGGGGGTGTATTCGCGTACATCGCGTCCCGTAGCAAACCACGGTGTTCAGTCTCGTGAATACTAGCCTACATTTTCAATAATTCAGGCCAGAATAACGGGTCATGCAGCACATCGCTGATGCCATCAATTAAGAACTGTACGCCGATACAAATCAGGAAGAATCCCATAATGCGTGAAGCTGCTTCAATTCCTTCGACCCCGAGCAAGGAAGTCAGTTTGTCAGAGGCATGTATAACCAGCCATGCTATAAAAGCCACTACTATAATTCCCACCACCACGGAAATATTGCCTAACCAAATGGGTAATACCGTTTGACCATGCACACCCGTTGACATCGAAATAACCGCAGCAATTGACCCCGGCCCAGAGAGATTAGGCATCGCGAGCGGACTAAACGAAATATCACGTTTGATAGGAATCATTTTTTGTTCTAAATGTTCATGCTGAGAAAAAAGCATATTGAAACCGAATTTGCACACAATCAATCCTCCCGCGATACGTAAGCCAGGAACGGAAATGTTAAAAAAATCCATTAGCACTGTGCCTACTAGCAAAAAAATAATCAGCACAGCTGCCATGTAATAACACGCGTGGCGCACCTGTTTGGCACGCTCTTTAGCATTGAGATGCGCCCCAATGGCAGGAAGAATGGCAACGCAAGTAAGCGGATTCGCTATGGGAAGTAGCGTTGAAACAGTGACTAAAACGGTCTCGGATATTCCATAAAGAACAGACTGCATATTTTTACCTTTGATTACTAATTATCAACTAACGTTGTTGAACACACTGTGGAACTTAACATCATTTTTATAGCTAAACATTATCAATAACAAACTAAAAAACATCATGAAAAAAACAGTTATTCCAATAGAAAAATAACTATCTCGATAGAAGTAACTCGCTATTTGTACGCCTATCACAGTTAAAATCCATTTAAATGTCGAAATCAATGCAGAGATTTTTCCCTTCGCTTCAGGCATATGTTCCAATACAAGAACGAACCCTTCGTTTACAGGTACGACCGCACCAATCGAGAATAATAAGGTGCTAAATAAAACCAGTTCAGGCGTATTTTTTATTCCACTTATCAATAGAAGAGTGCTGGTCAAAAAGCCTAATAAACACAGAACACTAACATTAAAGGCATTTTTCTTGCCCATAACTTTCATTATTTTTCCGCTAAAAACACTGAATATACCGAACGTAAAAGTGATTACACACATATAAACTCCGAATTGAGAAAGTGATAATCCAAATCCTTTAACAAATAATAATGATGCCATGCCCACGAAAGTATAATAGGCGCCAGCAATCAACGAGATCCAGATAATGTAAAGCATAGCGGTTTTGTTCTTCAAAACAGGAAGATACTCGTTGATATGTAAGCCCACGTCTTCGTTGTGTTGCTTATCATTGGGGATGAAAATGGCTAATGCTAATAAGCCGAGGACGCCGCTAATAGCCATAAATCCAAAATTTCCCTGATAACCAAAATATAAGCTGATATAACTTCCGGCCACGGGAGCGGCAGATACACTCATGGCTATCACTCCATTCATTAACCCCATGATTCTGCCTTGTTCGGATGGAGGATATTTTTCCATGGCGATCACGTAACCTAGAACAATGGCTGGCGCAACACCTATGCCTTGCAGTACGCGGGCAACTAATACCAGTTCAAAATTAGGCGCCAACATACCTGTCAGGCTACCGAAGATAAATAAACCAAACCCGTGCAGAATGATGTGCCTACGGCCAAATTTATCGCCTAAATTTCCCGCAAATAAGCCAGCGATGCAGTGCGCTAGTAGATTCAAGCTAAGAGTTAATTCTACGGCAAATGGGCTTAACCCGAAAACGTGCTGAATCTCAGGAAAACTGGGCACAATCAGATCAATTTCTGATGAAGCAACGAGGATTGCAAACGCTATGGCAATTATAAACATGATATTTTTTAAAATTTTCTTTTAATGGCCATTGCTGAAATTAACCGCATAATAAATCGGCCATGAAAACAGAATAAGTGCCTGGAGTTATATACTGGTATTGCAAAAACGAAGGGGAGCTATTATAAGCTTTTATTGCTAGCCTTCTATTTCACCCATAACAATCACTCATAAGATAATTCAGTTAAGAACTAACGAGGGATGAAAAAAGGCACACAATAAGTAGTGGTGGTCTGATAGATTGGCTAACATTTTAACAGCAAGAAATCTTGCGATAAATGTTGGGCTTACGATGTCTCTGCTTATCTTGATTCGTGCAGAAGTACCTTGTCAAAATAATTCGTAACAATTTCCTAGTTCTCTGCGGAACACAGTGGATAGTTGAGCTGACTTCGTCCTAATGGAAAATCTCGGTTAAAAGTAGAATTTTCTTATATTAGAAAGGGGAGTTTTACATGAAGACATCCCGATTCAACGATAGCTAGATCATCGAAATTTTAAAAGAAGCAGAAGCCTGCCGATTCTAGAATTGTGTTGTAACCATGGCATAAGCTCGGCGACATTCTATAAATGGCATGCCAAGTTTGGTGGAATGGACGCCTCAATGATGGCCGGGCTCAAAGAACCGGAAGATGAGAACCGCCGTTTAAAGAAGATGTACGCAGAAAAAGGTCTTATGGCCGAGTTGGTTAAAGAGGCTTAACAAAAAGTGCTAAGGCCATCTCAACGCCGCGAGATGGTCTCTTGGGTAGCGCAGAATAAGATGGCGAGCATTTGGGCTCGTCCCTGAAAAACGTATCCCATGATAAATTTAAACCATTGTCATGGAATACGTTTTTCAGGGACAAGCCCAGGTTATAGCGGCGCACTAATTGCAAGGTACAGAATGAGTGCTTTCTTACGGGTCTATTTAAATATACACCTGCTGAAATACCTGCACCAATTGCGCACTCCCCGCTTGCGCCAAAGCTAATTTCCTTTCCGCTCTGCCAATCAACTTAGGGACTTCGAGGCCGAAACACTAGGCACCTATACGCTCACCTGTGCGGATATAAATAACAGAAGGGCGTTCACATCGTGAACGCCCTATTTCCCTTTTATTTTTTCACAATGAAATAATCAGTGATGCCGGTCTGCGTTTGCCCAGAGAGTGCCTCAGTTGTTTCACCGGTAACATAATAATTATTGCCGGCAGTGTTGACGGCAATGCCGAATGCTCTTGTATGACCCTCACTAGCACCTGCCTGACTGGACCAGACTAAAGCACCGGTTGAATTATTATGCTTCGCAATAAAATAATCTGTGAGCCCAGTTTGGCTTTGTCCGAGAAGTGCGGTATCTGTGTGCCCCGTAACATAGCTATTGCCGGCACTATCGATGCCAATTCCGGTTGCTGTTGTATATCCTCCACTAGCACCACCCTGTGTCGTCCATATTAACTTACCGTCTGCTGAATCATGCTTCGCAATAAAATAATACTGGGACTCAGTTTGCTCTTCTCCGATAAGTGGGGTATCTGTGTAACCCGTAACATAGCTATTGCCAGAGCTGTCGACGTCGATAGCGAATGCTCTTGTTTTTCCCCCACTAACACCACCCTGTGTCCTCCATATTACCTTACCGTTTGAATCATACTTCACAATAAAATAATCATTGACTCCAATTTGCTTCTGTCCGATAAGTGGGGCCTTTGTGTAACCCGTAACATAGCTATTGCCGGCACTGTCGACGCTAATACCGAATGCATTTTTATCTGCTGCACTAGCACCACCCTCCATGGACCAGACTAAATCACCGGCTGAATCATACTTCGCAATAAAATAATCAGCGTTCCCAAAAAATGGGTTACCTGTGTAACCCGTAACATAGCTATTGCCAACACTGTCGATGTCAATACCGGTTACTATTGTTTGTCCTCCACTAGCAGCACCCAGTGTCGTCCATATTAACTTACCGGCTAAGTCATACTTCGCAATAAAATATTTAGAGGCCGATATACGTGGGTCACTTTTTTCACCCGTAATATAACTATTGCCGGCACTGTCGACGGCAATACCGTTTGCTTTTGTAACGTAATCAGTAGTACCAGCCTGCCTGGACCAAGCTAAAGCACCGGTTGGATCATACTTTGCAACAAAATAATCTTTATACCCAGTTTGATTTTGTCCGAGAAGTGATTTATTTGTGTAACCCGCAACATAGCTATTGCCCGCACCATCGACGCCAATACCTTTTGCTACCGTATCTCCTCCATTAGTGCCAGCTTGTTTGACCCACGATAAATTGGTTTCGTCGCCACCCCCACAAGCAAATAGAGTTACGCACAGCAATGAATACAATACCCATTGAAAAAGCTTAAATGTTCTCATGACAATTCTCACTATTAAATAGTTCAACGATTATTCAAAAAAATGTTCGATAACGTTGAGATACTTCAGATTAAATGCAGGATGCATATTGTTATGCTACAAGTTATTTTTTTCATTCCTCTAATTAAATCAGAGCGAAAAATGTTAAAAGCGAGCGAATAATAATGAGCTTATTAAATAAAAGCAAGACTATATATTTCCTCAAAATCTTCCCCGCATACTCCTGGATATTATTTCGTTGAGATGATAGACAGCTTAGATTCCTATTGCGCTTGTAAGCGGATTATAAGAATGGGCCATTGAGGCAGGGCTGGCGCATCAAAAATGTGTTTGCTGGTGTTCAATAGGACGAGTTCTTTGTAAACTTCTGTAGTAAAGAGCACAATGGAATCGCTAGAGCCAAACGCCTGCAACGCTGGCGTGGTGCAACAAGAAACTGGAATAGGGCTGATGCAAAGTTAGCTCAAAGCCTGATCGCGATTTAACCTAAAAAAAGCAGTTACCCACTAGAAGCAATAGTCAGTTGCTTGTGAATGGGGCTTAAATTTGTGACGATACGGTGACAAATGTAACGAAGAAGTTCGTTCCATTTAGATACCGTTGGGAACTGCTCTGCAACTCGTTTTATATGGCCGAGAGCAGCACGAATTGGGTGATCAACATTTTGATAGTGTTAGATTTGGCATGCAGCGGCGTCAGATAAAGTTGAGTCTGACCTGCATGATTAGCCGCTTTTCCGACGGCGGCT
>JAJNBE010000016.1 GCA_021155915.1 Solimicrobium sp.
GTTTTATGCCGATATTGCAGTAATGCGGCGCCTCCTTGCAGAGCTTGTTCGCTGATTTCGACCAATTTGTCTGTGTCATCCCAATCGGGGGTGATGAGATAAAGCCCACGTAAATGTCTGTTCATGAATGTTGCGCTGTGCGTTTTGGAATAAGTTGTCCGGATGTGATTGAATACGCATGCTTTAGAGCCTCTTGGCAATAAGATTGGGCCATTTCAAGGGCTAATTGCATTGATCTGCTGTGAGCAAGTTGTCCTGCAATGGCAGCGGCTAACGTGCAGCCACTTCCGTGAAACTCACCAGAAAAACGTTGCCATTGCCAATGCATTTGTTGGTCATCATGGAACCAACTATTAGTAATGATGGGTTCTTTGCTGTGACCACCTTTAATTAATACATGCGCTGCCCCATAATTCATTAATTGCTGCCCTTGCTGCAAAGTAGAAATGGCGTTTGGGCAGAGCAGCTCCGCTTCGTGCAAATTAGGGGTGATTAGGGTAGCAATACGCATTAAAGGTGCGATGAGTTCGGCCGCGTTTTCGAGGGCGGTATCAACAGCTAATGCATCACCGTGACCGCTAGCTAAGACAGGGTCCAAAATGACCGGTAAATTCGGATGCAGTTTTTTGAATTCGGATATCCATAAAGCAATCGCCATCGCATTTAATCGGCTACCAATAATCCCGATTTTGATTGCTCGGATTGGTATTTTAGCAACTAGAGTTTTTGCCTGCTCCAAAATAAGTTCAATAGCAACCGGATGAACGGAAAATACACGGTCATTATCTTGGACTGTAATGGCCGTAATAATCGGCAGAGCGTGCGAATCTTGAGCGGCGATTGCTTCAATATCAGCGGAAATTCCCGCACCGCCGCTGGGGTCACTACCTGAAAAAACGAGAACACACGGCCTCACAGAACCACTCGATCGGCCATCGGCGAGGAAGGTGATCCCGTAAACCGTTTTTCCATGCGTCCCGCTAAATACGCTTCGCGCCCAGCTTCCACCGCCAAACGCATAGACCGTGCCATACGAACGGGGTCTTGGGCACCCGCGATGGCAGTATTCATCAATATGCCATCACAACCCAGCTCCATGGCAATTACCGCGTCTGATGCTGTACCAACGCCTGCATCCACAAGGATCGGAACCGTGGCGTTTTCAATGATAAGTGACAAATTCCATGGATTCAAAATGCCCATACCTGAACCAATCAGTGAGGCTAACGGCATTACAGCTACGCAACCGATATCTTCCAATATCTTGGCTTGAATAGGATCGTCGCTACAATACACCATCACTTCGAAACCTTCCTTAACCAAGGCTTTTGCTGCAATTAACGTTTCTGGCATGTTGGGGAATAAGCTTTTTTCATCACCCAACACTTCTAATTTACATAGTTTTTGCCCACTCAATAATTCCCGGCCCAGCTGCAAGGTATAAATCGCATCCCGTGCGTTATAGCAACCAGCGGAATTAGGCAAAATAGTGTAGCGTGTAGGAGAAATAGTGTCCAACAGGCTCGGAGTGTTGGGATCTTGGCCAATGTTTACCCGCCGAATTGCGACCGTAATAATTTCTGCACCGCTGGCTTCGGTCGCGACTTGAGTTTGTTCCAGATCACGATATTTTCCGCTGCCGACTAACAAGCGTGAAGAGTAGGTTTTTCCGGCAATGATTAGAGGCTTATCTTCTTTTGACATATCAATTCCATTGGATGTGCATTCTTACTTACGATGTTTTTATGCTTGCGATAGGCTTGCGATATGCTCGCTAAACCAAATTATCCGCCACCAATGGCACGAACAACATCTATCTGATCCTTCGCCTGAACCTGATAGTCATTCCAACATTGGCGCGCAATAATAGTCCGATTCACAGCCACAGCAATGGCTTGATCTGATAAGTTCAAAGTAGCAATGAACTCAGCAATCGACTGCGATTCTGAAAGCTGATGAGTCTTTCCGTTTAATATAATTTCGATGTTCATGATGGTCGATAAATTTCCGCACCCGATTGAATGAACTCGACAGCCTTTATTTCCATGCCTCTTTTGAGTGCCGCTATTTCACCAATGCCGTGCTGTGCTGCGTAATCCCGCACTTCCTGTGTGATTTTCATTGAACAAAAATGAGGACCGCACATAGAGCAAAAATGCGCTACTTTTGCCGAATCTTTTGGTAACGTTTCATCATGAAATTCACGTGCCTTATCAGGATCCAACCCCAGGTTAAATTGATCTTCCCAGCGAAATTCAAAACGTGCTTTGGACAGAGCATTATCACGGATTTGCGCGCCCGGATGCCCCTTCGCTAAATCAGCGACATGGGCCGCAATTTTATACGTGATAATGCCATCTTTGACATCTGATTTGTTTGGCAGACCTAAATGTTCTTTTGGCGTGACGTAACATAACATGGCTGTGCCATACCAACCAATGGTTGCAGCGCCAATGCCAGAAGTAATATGGTCGTAACCAGGCGCGATGTCTGTGGTGAGCGGACCTAATGTATAGAAGGGTGCTTCATAACATTGCTCCAGTTGCAAATCCATATTCTCTTTAATCATATGAAGTGGCACATGTCCGGGACCTTCAATCATTACTTGTACGTCGTGTTTCCAGGCAATTTGTGTCAGCTCGCCCAATGTTTTCAGCTCTGCTAATTGCGCTTCATCGTTAGCATCAAAAATAGAACCCGGACGCAATCCATCGCCTAAGCTGAATGCCACATTGTAGGCCTTCATGATTTGACAGATGTCTTCAAAATGCGTGTATAGAAAAGATTCTTCATGGTGGGCTAAACACCATTTCGCCATGATGGAGCCACCGCGTGACACAATACCTGTCAGGCGTTGGGCAGTCATAGGCACATATTGCAAACGCACGCCCGCGTGAATGGTAAAATAATCCACACCTTGTTCGGCCTGTTCGATTAACGTGTCGCGAAAAATTTCCCATGTCAAATCTTCTGCTTTACCGTTCACTTTTTCTAAGGCCTGGTAAATAGGGACAGTTCCAATCGGTGCTGGTGAATTCCGGAGGATCCATTCGCGAGTTTCATGTATGTGTTTGCCAGTCGATAAGTCCATTACCGTGTCGCCACCCCAACGTATGGCCCATGTCATCTTTTCAACCTCTTCACCAATGGACGAAGTCACTGCAGAATTACCAATGTTAGCGTTAATTTTCACTAAAAAATTGCGGCCAATAATCATAGGCTCAACTTCGGGATGATTAATATTGGCAGGAATAATGGCACGCCCCCGGGCAATTTCCTCCCGCACAAATTCTGGTGTGATTTCCGTAGGGATAGAGGCGCCGAAATGTTGGCCAGGATGCTGCCGTCCCATTAGATCAGCCAACTTATTTCCCATTAAGCCAGACTTACGCAAATTTTCTAAATACTCTTTGCGCTGCATATTTTCCCGGATGGCGACGTATTCCATTTCTGGGGTAACAATGCCTTGGCGCGCATAATGCATCTGGCTAACATTTTTCCCTTCTTTAGCACGACGTGGCAAGCGCATTAAATTGAAACGCAATTCAGCATACTTCAAGTCGCGTAAGCGTGTGGCTCCGTAAGCAGAGGAAGGACTAGAAAGCTCATCCGTATCATTGCGCTCCGCGATCCAGCTTGAACAAACCGGACCTAGGCCTGAGCGGATATCAATACTAATATCTGGATCGGTATAAGGGCCGGAAGTATCGTAGACATAAATGGCCGGATTTTGTTCAAAGCCAAATGAGGCTGGAGTATCTGCCTGGCTAATTTCACGCATTGGTACTCGAATATCTGGTCGACTACCTTGAATATAAACTTTTCGTGAATTGGGCAACGGTGCAACGGCGGCCGTGTCAACAATCGCGGTAGCAGATAAAAATGTTGGATTAGCGTTCATGGCTTCCTCGGCAGTAAATTTCATAGTAAGGAAAGCGCAGGTGAGGGCAGGGGACAACCCTCCAGACATTGTCGCTTCCCTACGCTGGCATTATCCAGATCAGGTAAAGGGTATTTCTCACCTTGTCAGTTAGCTAACTGATTAAGGACCCCTAGCTTTAATAGATTCTTTCGTACTTCCCCAAAAGGATGAGCGAAAAAAGTTCCGTCATTATATCCACTATCTAGAGTTTAGAAGAGTGCACATACATTAGCTGAAAGTCTTACCCTTTTTCAACATAGCAATTCTCATTTAAAAAATGTAAGGCGCCATCCAAACTGAGATCGTCCTTATCCAACAAATAAATCTCGGCTTGTTCACAGAAATCTAACCAATCTTCTAACAGGCTTTCTTGTTTTTCGAACGGGGCATGCTCTTTGATAAATTGACTGCCGAGTTCTGGATAAAACCCTTCACTACGAATTTTTTTAATTATCTTTTTTGCAGTAGATTTACTTAAAGTAATGTTATCTGGCGCCTTAGCGGCTTTGCAAAGTAACAACGTCAAAATGGCGTCAATATCATTTTTCCCTTTGGTATGTGTGTTCCATTCTTTAGACACTAACGTGTCATAGTGAGCGGTATCCTCCATTTCATGACCAAGAATAAAATAGCGACTTTTTAATTGATGGATGAGATTGTCCAAAGAAAGTTTTTTATTTGTAATTTTAGGAAGATCATTAGCCACAATATCATTTTTGAGAAGAGTGACAATATTCTGCTCAATTTCGTTTAATTTAATGCCGGGCAATATTATTGGATCTTCTAAACGTGTTAATCCCTTTTTTCGCATCGAATTGAGTAGCGAAGCAAATTCAATTTGGTCAAAACAATGCTGAGGAACGATCTCACTATTTGCACTAACTTTTTGCATTTTTATTAATAGTGCACTTCGAATAAGTGCGTCTGCTTCGCAATGTTGATCTTGAAAAATTGAAAGAGGTAATTTCATGACTACACTCAATTTTCTAGCCAGTTGAATTTCAGCCTGGAAAACGAGTCGCTGCTTTTTTGCTTGTTGATAGTCTTTGCTAGATTTCTTGCGTGACCAAAATTCTAAAAAATCTTCCACGTGTCCATTATCCAATAGACCAAGAATAGGATACTCGGGCAATGCGAATAATTCCTTCAAAAGCGTTGACCCGCCACGTGACAGTGTTAAAAAAGTGTTGTCCCGAATTAAACGCGCAGCAGCTTTTAAATCGTTACGGGAGGTTTCGCTCAAATATAAACTTACTAGATTAACAATGCGAAAACGAGCTAGTTCAATTTCGGCACGTAAGAAGGGGCTGCCAAACGCCTTGGCAATTTGGACTAGTCCTTTTGGCGCTTCAATGTTAATAGCGCTAATTTTCTCATCACTGATAATACCTTGCTGGATACCAAAACGAAGTGCTTTTTCAAAAAAAGGTCGATCTTCAAACGTTGTTATCGCGGAGTCATTATTTTCTAAATTCACAGTGCAGATTCTTCCTGTAGGCCTTCGAAATCTGGACGGTCTGTACTTGGCATGGGTTTGTCGTTATCTAACACGCCTTCAGGCAAGTCTTCCCTAACTTCCATAAATGCATCATGTTGCGTATTTTCTTTTTTCAAGCGTGTTCGTAATTTTAATAGCACCTCGCGAAAAATATCCGGATGCTGATAGCGCAAAATCGTTGTTACTTCCATCCAGTCGTGGTCTTCTACATTTGCCATTTCTAAGGGAGAAGACTGGGGTTCCGACTCGCGCATTAAGTTGAGTAAATCGTCATCGAGAGCCTGGGTTTTCGCTTCATCCCCTGACTCAAACAGATCAAATGTGGCGAATCGGTAGAAGTGCTCGATACGTTCTGTGCGGTCGGCTAAGTAATCAACCAGTGTGTCGTAGCCGCCATCCGCCTCACTAATCGCATAAAGAAATTCTGCAGGATCGGCCCCTTCACGGAAAATGACTGAATTAATCATGCCGCGTAAATGTTCATGACTTAAATCGCCATAGCGTTTTTCCAGTACGACAGCTTTGGCAAATTGTTCTGGTGTGACGACCAGGTTAACCAGTGATTCTTTAGATGAGTCATATTCCCGAATGATGGCCAATAGGTCTTTTGCAGGGAATTGCTCTAAAGCGGCGACTAAAGCCTGATCCCCCTCCGTGTCAGCCAAGTTAGCCAGCGCAGATTCCGCGCCGACGATATCGCCGGATTTAATCAGGTTCTGGGCTTCTATTAATGCAGGTATGCTCATGATTTTCCTTCCTTAATGGCTAACTTAAACATCGACAAAATGTACCCATATCTTCGCGTATTAGTATTGATATCACAATACTCTTATAAGTTAGAATGAAAGCGTAATTGTTTATGTAGCCTGAATATTCAGCATAAAATTCGTATCTTATAAAAACAAGCTCTTAATTCATATATTGAAAAAAATTGCTGAGAATTGACTATGCTCAAGATACTGTACTTGTACGGAAGATGACCTAATTCGATTTATGGCTTTTCTTGCTTACCTACTCTTTGCGGTCAAAGCCTTGTTCGGCCAGCCAATCTGCCCCAGCTTTCTCTAAATCATATTCTGTCGATTCGCCTTCTTCGGTAGCCTGTTCATCGGAATTAAGGCTGGCATCGCTATCGTCGTTATCCGTCGCACTGCCCTCATCGTCCCATTCGTTTTGTTGGTCATCTTGCTGACCACTGGTCGGATGTGCAGAACGTGACTGACTGCATCTATTTAGATATTCCAAACCTACAGTAGTGATTAAAAAAGTTTCCCCGTTAGGATCTTCCAGAATGGTATTAACCAATTTTTCTGCCCAGGGTTCGATGACGATGGCCTTTTGCAAAGTTGCCCAAGAAGGAAATTTGCTCGCTTCTTTTGTGATCAGCGATTCAATTGCTAACGAATTTTTGAAAAAGAAAGCACCATGAAAAGCGACTGCTACCATTTCAGGTGAAAATTCCAGCATCATGAGCAATTGTGGAATTTGTTCGCGCTTTTGGGCGAGACGTGCTTTTAGGACATTTTTGCCTTCTGAGTCGGTGCGCAGATCATCTAATTCGGCGTTGTAAGACGAAGTGAGATTTGTAAAATAACGCGATAATTTTGAAGTCATTGCACTACTCCTGACAGGTAGGTGGACCAGATCTCTTGCGCTGTTCCGAGGGGTGATTCCAGCAAATTCCGTCGTCGATTCTCATCATAAGTCGTACGTGAGGCTGGGTCAGAGAGAACATCATAAGCTTCTCTGACTTCACGAAATTTGACGGGAGCTAACTCTGAGGCATTTTTATCTGGGTGAAATTCAGAAGCCTTCAATCGAAATGCTTGTCTAATTTCATTTGGGCTCGCTGTACTAGTTAAGCCTAGTACGGCATATAAATCTTTATCAATGGACATGGTTATGAAAATATAAAATCGATGTACGATTTCTATCGATGAAGCTGCCTGCGGCGTCAACCATTTTATGGTCCGTACCAATTACAGTATTTTTCATGAAGAGGTAGCGGCAAAAAGGATAAGATGCCATTTTAACAGTTTTATTACGCGACCAGGTATGTGTTTAGCCGCATTCTGCCCATTCTTGTGTTCTGCAGAAAAGAAAATCTATACTACAGGATCAAGAGCAACTCAAACAACTATAACAACCCGAATTGCATCCAAAATACCTCATGCCGCATTCCCGCTTTATAATTGCAATCCCTTTTAACGATCACAATAACCGCCATGGAATTAGCTAAGTCTTTCGAGCCCGCCGAAATTGAAAAAAACTGGCGTACCATTTGGGAGCAACGAGGGTATTCTTCTGCTTCGATGGACACTAGCCAGCCTCCATTTTGTATGCAACTTCCGCCTCCTAATGTTACCGGAACGTTGCATATGGGGCATGCTTTTAATCAAACTGTCATGGATGGGTTAGCGCGCTATTACCGTATGCGTGGCTTTAATACCTGCTGGTTGCCAGGCACCGATCATGCGGGAATTGCGACACAAATCGTGGTAGAGCGCCAACTGGATGCACAGAAGATTTCTCGTCATGATTTGGGCCGCGATAAATTTGTTGAAAAAGTATGGGAATGGAAAAAACAATCGGGTTCAGTCATCACTGGCCAATTGCGCCGGATGGGTGCGTCTGCGGATTGGAGTCGGGAATATTTTACGTTGGATGCACCGCGTTCCAGAGCCGTAGCGGAAGTATTTACACGCTTATTTGAGCAAGGGTTAATCTACCGTGGCAAACGTCTGGTGAATTGGGACCCTATATTGGGCACGGCGGTGTCCGATCTCGAAGTTGTGTCTGAAGAAGAAGATGGTTCGATGTGGTACATCCGTTATCCGTTGGTCGGCGAGGTTGGCCATTTAACAGTGGCAACCACACGTCCGGAAACGATGTTAGGCGACGTAGCTGTAGCTGTTGATCCAACGGATGAACGCTACACGCATCTGATTGGTAAAATGGTAAAGTTGCCTTTATCGGATCGCCACATCCCAATTATTGCCGATGAATATGTTGATAAGGCGTTCGGTACCGGCTGCGTAAAAATTACCCCGGCCCATGACTTTAATGATTACACCATTGGCCAACGCCATCAACTTCCCATGATCAGTATGCTGACATTAGATGCAAAAGTGGCGGATGACGCGCCGGAAGCTTACCGGGGCCTAGACCGTTTTATTGCACGAAAAAAGATCGTGGCCGATCTTGAGGCCCAAGGCTTATTAGACTCCGTTAAGCCGCATAAATTAATGGTGCCGCGCGGTGATCGTACGGGGGTGGTGATCGAGCCCATGTTAACGGATCAATGGTTTATGGCAATGAGCAAGCCGGCTCCTGAAGGAACACTTTTCCCAGGTAAATCCATCGCGGAAATAGCATTAAAAAAAGTGGCTGACGGCGAAATTAAATTTGTGCCAGAAAACTGGACTACAACATACAATCAGTGGCTAGAAAATATCCAGGATTGGTGTATTTCCCGCCAGCTCTGGTGGGGACACCAAATTCCCGCCTGGTACGGCGAAGACGGTCAAATTTTTGTGGCATCCTCGGAAATGGAAGCGAAAGAAAAAGCGGAAAAATCCGGTTACCAAGGCAAGCTAAAACGTGATGAGGATGTTCTGGATACTTGGTTCTCATCTGCGTTGGTTCCGTTCTCCAGTTTAGGTTGGCCAGAACAAACGGTTGATTTGCGCACATTTTTACCTTCTTCTGTTTTGGTCACTGGTTTCGATATCATTTTCTTCTGGGTTGCGCGCATGATCATGATGACAATGCACTTTACGGGAAAAGTGCCATTTCATACCGTGTATGTGCATGGTTTAGTGCGCGATGCTTCTGGTCAGAAAATGTCCAAATCGAAAGGGAATACCCTAGATCCAATCGATCTTATTGATGGAATTTCAGTTGATGAATTAGTTAAGAAACGCGCAGCCGGCTTGATGAACCCGAAGGACGCAGAAAAAATCAGCAAAGCGACGCGCAAAGAGTTTTCTGATGGTATTCAGGCATACGGCACCGATGCCTTGCGGCTTACAATGGCCAGTTACGCTTCCTTAGGTCGAAGCATTAATTTTGATTTGGCGCGCTGTGAAGGTTACCGACATTTTTGCAATAAGTTATGGAACGCGACACGATTTGTACTGATGAATACCGAGGGTAAAGATTGCGGACTAGATAGCCATATAAATGGTATATGCAAAGCAGAGTATTTAAATTTTTCTCAGGCAGATCGTTGGATCGTTTCGTTGTTACAACGTACCCAACAAGATATTACGAAAGGTTTCGCTGAGTTCCGCCTTGACCATATCACTGGCAGCATTTATCAATTTATTTGGGATGAGTATTGTGATTGGTATCTAGAAAGCGCCAAGGTGCAGCTGCAGCATGGGACTGAAGCGCAACAGCGTGCAACGCGCCGCACCTTGTTGCGCGTGCTGGAAACCGTATTGCGTCTGTCGCATCCTATTATTCCATTTATTACTGAATCGTTGTGGCAAACAGTAGCGCCATTAGCAGGCCGTACGCTAAACCCGGCAGGTGACAGTATTATGTTGCAAGCGTATCCGGAAGCGAATCCTGCTAAGTTAGATGAAGCTGCTGAAAACTGGATGTCTACGTTAAAAACATTGACCGAAGCCTGTCGAAATCTACGGAGTGAAATGCAACTTTCTCCCGCGCAGCGGGTGCCGTTGTTACTGCAAGCCCCCGAGGCGTCGGATAAAAAGCGTTTGCAGGTATTTGCGCCTTATCTACAAGCTTTGGCAAAGCTATCAGAAGTCCATGTGGTAGATGCGTTGCCCGAATCACTCGCTCCCGTATCAGTTGTGGGTGAGACGAAGTTAATGCTTAGAGTGGACGTTGACCCCGACGCTGAGCGTGAACGATTAAATAAAGAAATTACCCGTTTAGAAATCGAAATTGGTAAGGCGCAATCTAAGTTAGACAATGCCGGCTTTATAGACCGGGCACCCAAACAAGTGGTGGAGCAGGAGAAAGACCGACTAATTAATTTTTCTGCGACATTAAGTAAGTTGCATGAGCAAATTAATAAGTTGTCTGGACGCTAAGAAATTGCCTCTATAAATGTTTCTCCTGCAAATCAGTATAGATATGCTCCTCAACGTATAAGGAAACTCCATGCTACTCAAAAATAAAGTTGCAATCATTACGGGCGCTGCAAGTGGAATCGGAAAGGAAATTGCGGTTGAATTTGCCAAGCAGGGCGCCAAAGTAGTGATCGCTGATTTAGTGTCAGACGCAGCAAAAGCAACTGTCGCCGACATTACGAAAGCAGGTGGTACAGCAATGAGTATTGCTATGAACGTGACTGACGAAGCACAAGTCGAACAAGGAGTCGCTGAGGTAGTAGCGGCGTACGGCGGTGTGGATGTTCTAGTTAGCAATGCTGGAATCCAAATTATTAGTTCTCTGGTTGAGCTGAGTTTGGATAACTGGAAAAAAATGCTGGCAATCCATTTAGATGGCGCCTTTTTAACGACGCGTGCATGCATGCGCGCAATGATCAAAACTGGTCGTGGGGGTTCCATTATTTATATGGGTTCGGTGCATTCCCATGAGGCATCACCGTTAAAAGCACCCTATGTAGCAGCAAAACACGGATTATTAGGATTAGCGAAAGTAGTAGCGAAAGAAGGTGCAAAAGACGGGATTCGTTCCAATGTCATATGTCCGGGTTTTGTCCGTACGGGCTTGGTCGATAAGCAAATTCCAGAGCAAGCAAAGTCGCTAGGAATTTCGGAGTCCGACGTAATTAGAAATGTCATGTTAAAAGAAACTGTGAACGGCGAATTTACTACTGTGCAAGATGTAGCGCAAACAGCCGTGTTTTTGGCAGCATTTGAAACGAATGCATTAACAGGGCAATCTATTACCGTAAGTCATGGTTGGCATATGCAATAGTTAAGGATAAAGGTTCGTAAAATTTATTACGAAATTTGGATGAAAATGACGTGAAAATTCACGTCATTTTTCACTCTTCTTGATCGTGAATATAGTACTTCTATTCCGATTGCCAAATAAAGTTGCTGGTTGAATGGTATTTTTCAACTCCTTATAAAGACCGGCTTGTTCAAAGGCCCGCTTTTTAGGGATTAGAAGTTGCTAATTTTATTCGTTCAGAAAAATTTTCAAAGCCTGACTACGAGCCTTACCATCTACATCATCACGTATTATATGAAGAGCCTTATTCATTAAATAATTATGCTCGCGAGGGCCCAACAATATTGGTTGAACTTCGCAAAAAGCCTTAATTAATTCCAATGTTAGTTTGTCTAATTGTGGTCGAATATCGCAGGCTAGATTCGGTGCGTCATTAAATTTATATTTAGGTGGAAAGCTGTTTCGCCAATCTGCTACCAAGTGCCTTTGAATAATTTTTCCCGCATCAAATTGGTTTTGAAAAAAACGTCTTACTAAACTGAGTGAGCATTGTCCCGGTTTCATTAAGTCAGCATGTACCGTTAAATCATCTAAAATTTGTGATTCTCTTAGTGCATCATCAATAGCTGCATCCGAATTCCATTTGGCTTTGGCGACTTGCGATGCAATATTTAATCGCTGATCTATGAGTAACAACAAGCGATCAATTCTTTGCGTATCACTGTAAGAAATAATAGGGGTTGTAGATGTAGAACTTTGACAACCGCTCACTAAACTGGCTGCAGGAATGGCTGCAAATAAAAAACCGGCGAATATTTTTGAGCAGATCATAAGTTTCAACAATTAATTATGGGACAGCGTCTGATTTTTACAATAATTCTTGCCCATACAGCTTTAAAGAAAATTAAACAGCAGCAGACCATAAATCATTAATAAGTCCCGAAGTCGGCGGCACTAGCCCGAAATGCTGATATGAACTCGCGGTAGCAATGCGCCCCCGCGGTGTACGTTGCAAAAAGCCTTGTTGTATCAAATACGGTTCCAACACATCTTCAATAGTGTCGCGTTCTTCACCAATGGCAGCGGCCAAATTATCAATTCCAACCGGGCCACCACCAAATTTGTGGAGTACAGCTTCCAATAATTTTCTGTCCATCAAATCAAAACCTAGGGTGTCTATATCTAACATGTGCAACGCGGCATCAGAAACCGATTTGCTAATTGTTCCGTCATATTTAACGTCAGCAAAATCTCGCACACGACGCAGTAAGCGGTTAGCAATACGCGG
The DNA here is from genome assembly GCA_021155915.1 of Solimicrobium sp. Lineage (GTDB taxonomy): Bacteria > Pseudomonadota > Gammaproteobacteria > Burkholderiales > Burkholderiaceae_D > Solimicrobium. The sequence continues at coordinate 12,604 of JAJNBE010000016.1, forward strand.
CGTACCGCGAGCGCGCTTAGCGATTTCTCGCGCACCCTCGGCATTAATTGATGCATTTAATAACGTCGCGGAACGCGTCACAATTTTAGTGAGTTCGTCCGCCGTGTAAAATTCCAGTCGCGCCACAATGCCAAACCGGTCGCGCAAGGGATTGGTTAACATACCTGCTCGCGTAGTGGCCCCAACTAGAGTAAATGGCTGTAAATCCAATTTAACTGAGCGCGCAGCAGGGCCTTCGCCGATCATGATATCGATTTGATAGTCTTCTAAAGCCGGATACAGTATTTCTTCCACCACAGGAGAAAGTCGGTGAATTTCATCAATAAACAGCACATCATTGGCTTCCAAATTGGTAAGAATTGCGGCTAGGTCCCCTGGGCGTTCCAGAACTGGCCCTGAAGTTTGACGCAAATTTACTCCCATTTCGTGCGCAATAATATGCGCTAACGTAGTTTTCCCTAAGCCAGGCGGTCCAAATAATAAAGTATGATCAAGTGCCTCGTTACGCCGCCGCGCTGCTTCGATAAAAATCGCTAACTGTGCGCGAATTTTTTCTTGTCCTATATACTCCTCCAATTGTTTTGGACGCAGCGCACGTTCCACCACTTCTTCCTGCTTGGATACGGGATTCGCAGTGATAACACGTGGGTTGGGATTAACAAATTGATCGGTTTGAATACTCATAGGTAGGTCTATTTAGATAGTGACTTCAATGCTAATTTAATTCCTTCAGCTACACTACAGTCTTTAGGTAAAACCTTTAAGGCCATCAACGCTTCTTTGTCGGAATACCCTAAGGAAATTAACGCATTCAAAATATCGCTAGAGGTATCGGGTGCCGAAATTCCTACCCCGATTTGCGCGAGATTTGCACCCAATTTTCCTTTAAGCTCCAGCAGTAAACGTTCCGCCGTTTTTTTACCGATACCAGGAACTTTAACTAACCGTCCTGCTTCTTGCAGCGTGATGGCCTGCGCCAAATCAGCTACCGACATGCCTGACAAAATAGATAACGCGGTACGCGCACCGACACCGCTAATTTTAATCAGCTGTTTAAAGGTAGCACGTTCTTCCTGGTTACCAAAACCAAATAAAACGTGTGCATCTTCGCGGATCGCTAGATGCGTGTGTAATATGACGTTTTCCCCTACCGAAGGTAAGTTATAAAAGGTACTCATCGGTACGTCAACCTCATAACCAATACCATTGCAATCAATCAAAATTTGCGGTGGATTTTTTTCCAGCAAAATGCCGGCAAGGCGACTTATCATGGGGAAACTTTCGATAGGAAAGCCGCTAGTTTAGCCGTTTTATATGGAATGAATGCAAAAAGCTATTGCAAACAATATTCAGCGCTAAAGCGCCGACAAATCCAGTTAAAACGGATTCTGTCTGCGCCAATGTATTTTCTTCCATATATCTTGCCTAATCGCCTCACTAGCAGCGCCCCAAATAGCGATTTCATCTAAGGTACGCCAGCATCCTTCACATAAGCCAGTCTTTGAATCTATTCTGCAAACCGAAATGCAGGGAGAAGATGCAGATGCAGGGGGAGAAGCCATTAAACTATCAGTCATCTATTCTTTGCAAGCCATGTTAATGCCGCTTTCCCTGCCACTCTACCACTGGCCATACACGCAGTTAGCAAGTAGCCGCCCGTTGGCGCTTCCCAGTCTAACATTTCGCCGGCACAAAAATAACCCGGCAATTCTTTAATCATTAAGTGTTGATCCATTGCCTCAAATCTTACGCCCCCTGCGGTACTAATCACTTCGCTGATGGGTCGGGGGGATTTTAACGTGAGGGGAAGCGCTTTGATTGCATTAGCTAATAAAACCGGGTTTGTCAGTGTTTCTGGTGTGCAAAACTCACGTAATAACGCAGTTTTCACCCCACGCAAGTTTAAGCGGCTTTGTAAATGCCCGGCCATAGAGCGAGAACCGCGGGGATGTGAACAATGCTGGACAGCACGATGTAAGGGTAAATCAGGTAATAAGTCCAAATGAATTTGAATGCTACCTTGTGCCTTAATTTGGTCACGAAATAATCCGGATAATGCATAAATCAAGCTGCCTTCGACACCATATTCACTAATGATAAATTGGCCCAAACGCCGAAAGGTTACGGCTTCCGCATTGCTATAAGTAATGGCAATCGGCGCTAAAGGTTCGCCAGCAAAGTTCAATTTAAAGTGTTCGCTCCAACTGACATCGAAACCACAGTTGGACGGTTCGAGAGGTGCAATTGCGACACCCCGGGATTTTAGTATTGGGAGCCAATCACCGTTAGAGCCAAGTTGAGGCCAGCTTGCTCCACCTAAAGCCAAAACCACAACATCCGCTTTACATAAAACATCACCCGAGCCAGTAGAGAAGCGTAATTGATTATCCTGCCAGCCAGTCCAGCGGTGGCGCATATAGAATTGGACACCTTTTGCACGTAGTTGATGTAGCCATGAACGAAGCAACGGAGCGGCTTTCATGCCAGTAGGAAAAACACGACCAGACGTACCAACAAATGTTTCTATGCCAAGATTTTCAGCCCATTTACGCAGACTTTGCGGACCGAATTCATTAAGCCATGAATTTATAGCTACCTGGCGTTTTCCATATCTACGCACAAAATCCGCCATATCTTCGGCGTGTGTCAAATTCAATCCACCTCTACCCGCCAATAAAAACTTGCGTCCGACGGACGGCATTGCATCAAATAATTTAACCTTCAATCCTCTGTGAGAAAGCGTTTCGGCTGCCATTAACCCAGCAGGTCCGCCACCAATGATGACAACATTTGAAGCTATATTCATGAAATTCATTTTGATTATTTTTCTTTAGAGTCATTTTTATTTACTAATAACAGTTATAGTAAGGTTGAGCAGGCCGGTAATTCTATTTTTCGACGTTAATCGTATACTTGTCTGAACAGAAACGGTCGGTTGCCATACAACTGTCATGCCTGCACTTAACTTTCGCGTTCATCATTTAGTTGAAAATCGAATAGGTTGTAAAATCATTGTCCTCAAAATTACGGTGAGTATTCGATAAGTGTATATTTTAGCGTGTAGTTTAAATTTGATGGGTGAATTTTAAGCGAAGATGGGTGAATTTTAAGCAAAGTATGTTTGCGCTTGAGAAATAAATTTTTTGTTTTGCAAACATATTCGGTAAGAAATTCGAAGCACCTGACGAGCTTACTTTGGGGATGGCCGTAGACGTTTTAGAAGGGATAGTTTAGGTTCGATAATAGTGTTTATTATCTAGTAAATAACGCATTAAGGACGGTACGACCTGAGGCCTGGTTTCAAACAAGTTCTGTTAGAATGACAAAATTAATTTAATGCTGGCTTTTAACTAAAGGTGTTCAAAAATTATGTTGTATCCTGAATTATTTAAGTCGCTGGAGCAGGTGCGCTGGAACATGGAGACAGACATTCCGTGGGATCAGTTTGACCCCTCAAAATTAACGTTTGAACAAGCGCAGACAATTAAAATGAATGCCATTACCGAATGGTCCGCCTTGCCGGCGACGGAAATGTTTCTACGTGATAATCGCCAAGATAGCGACTTTTGTGCGTTTATGTCAGTGTGGTTTTTTGAAGAACAGAAGCATTCACTAGTTCTCATGGAATATTTGCGTCGTTTTTTTCCCGAGCTAGTGCCAACGGAAGCGGAATTAGATAAGGTGCGTTTTGAATTCGATCCTGCACCACCTTTAGAAACGTTGATGCTGCATTTTTGTGGTGAAATTCGCTTAAATCATTGGTATCGTTGCGCTTCTGAATGGCATACCGAACCAGTAATTAAGCAAATCTACAAAATGATTAGCCAGGATGAAGCGCGTCATGGTGGCGCTTATTTACGTTATATGAAAAAAGCGTTGGTCGAGGTCGGTGATTTAGCCAGCTCCGCTTTTGCCAAAATTGGGGTATTAATGGCATCTGCACGCCGTACTGAAAAGCCATTGCATCCTACTAATTTACACGTGAATCAAGCCTTATTTCCAAACGATACGGTTCAAAGCCGGGTGCCCGATCCAGAATGGTTAGAACATTGGTTAGATGCGCAAATTAAGTTTGACGGCGAGTGGGAAAAAAAAGTGGTAGAACGAATTTTGCATAATTTATCATTACTTTTTGATCAAACCTTTGTAACGGTCCAGGACCTGAACCGTTATCGTAAGCAAATTTCGGTCCGAATGGCTATAGCATAAGCTGTCTATTCTAACTAATAGTAATTATTACTAAACTAAATTTAATACCGATAACAATGGCCGTTTATGCCGCACAGATGGCTTATCTTTAATCTGAAAGGTAACACATGAAATTGAGAAACTTATCCTACACATTAGCCCTAGTAGCAATGACAGCATTAGGCGTTTCAGGTTGCGGAGGCGCAATTGACTCCTACATTAACGGCACTGTAGTAGGCTTGTCCGCCGACGCCACGGTTGAGTTGACTAATACGGATAATGGAGACAAAGTTTCAGTCAAGTTCAATGAATCCGACAATTCGTTTAAATTTGATAAGACCGTTGCCGCAGGTGCGTCATATCACATAATTGTTTCAAAGCAGCCAAAAGGTCAGACTTGTTCGGTCGAGCCTAATAATGGTATTGGCCAGGTGCCCGCGAATGGGGGCGATATCACGGATATTAAAGTTAAGTGTGTTATTGGGAACAGTACTGCGGTAGTTGTTACCGTTAAACTGTCCGGCCTAGCTGATGGGGCAACAGTGGTCTTATCTAATGTATTATCTTCTCCAATTGATAGTTTGTCGATAACCGGCGATCAGGAGACAGCGAGAGGTGGTACTACTGAAAGGGCTTTCTCCATCTTACACTTCCCGGGTGATATGTATGAGATAAAAGTAACAGATCAGCCATCCAATGGCCAGCGCTGCGAAGTGAAAGGTAATACAGGATCAGGATATATACCTACCACCGGGCCTATGTCCCCGGCGACCGTTAGTTGTTCTTTTTCCTAAATTTGATAGGCTGGAAAGGTTCGGCTGAAAAGCTCCGGCCGGAAAGGTTCGGCCGGAAAGGTTCGGCCGGAAAGGTTCGGCCGGAAAGGTTCGGCCAGAATGACTCGTCAAACGCCCCTACCTGAAAGTAGAGTGGGCTGGTAGAGCGGGCCGCTTTTACTCTTTTAAACTAAAAAAAGGATTTATATTTGTTTAACAAGAAAGTGGCCACTATCGAAAATGTGCAGCAGCACATTAGTATATTACCCAAACCAATCATTCTTACCAACGGTGTGTTTGATATTTTGCACCGGGGCCATGTTACTTATCTAACTCAAGCGCGTGCGTTGGGTGCTTCCTTAGTAGTGGCGGTGAATACGGACGCATCCGTGAAACGTTTAGGTAAAGGCGAAGACCGTCCCATTAATTCGTGTGAAGATCGTATGGCAGTATTAGCCGCACTGGAGTCAGTAAGTTTGGTTGTTTCATTCGAAGAAGATACGGCGCTGGAAGTGGTAAATACTGTGCGCCCCGATATTTACGTTAAGGGCGGTGACTATCAAATGGATTTGATCCCTGAAGGGCGTGCCGTTCTTGCCTACGGTGGTAGAGTCGAGGCGATCCCTTTTTTACATGACCACTCAACATCCAAATTGTTGGCTAAGGCGAGATCGTAATTACAGCTGGGCTAACGCTATATTAGCCCAGCACTCTCGAAAAATATCAGGCTGGTAAGCGAAAGTGTAATATACAAAAAGCGTTAGCCGATTTGCAGTTTGAATTAATGTTGATGATTAACTAATGTGGCTGTCCCAACTTTTTCCTCAACATTCACTATCACATTAAGTTTACCGGCCTTTTCAAAAGTCAAAGTGAGGGAAAATTTTTCCCCTGCTTTAAGTGGCTGTCTAAGGTCAACCAACATAATGTGATATCCGCCGCCGGGATGCATCTCGATTTTTTCGCCCGCATTGAGACTAATTTCCTTAACTTCGCGCATTTTCATAACCTCGCCCTCCATTTCCATCGTGTGCAACTCAACGGACTTGGCAATTGCAGACTCTACCTTGGTAAGCTTATCAGCACTCTTACCTTTATTTTCAAGCTTCAAGTACGCACTACCGGAAATTTGACCGGGGACAGTTGCCTTCGCAAAAGGATGGCTAATGTGAATATTTGCGACTTTAAAATCCTCTGCTTGCACGACCATGGAAAAAACTAAGATGCTAAAAAAGGTGACTAAACGGTGTGTGAACATATTACTTCCTTTCGGTGGGGAACATCGGTGATGGAAAAATGATCAGGCTCCGCCAGAATAACCATTCTGACGCCAAGCTTCATAGACTACCACGGCAACGCTATTCGCTAGATTTAAACTACGGTTTTTCGGTTGCATTGGGAGACGAATGCGTTGTTCACAAGGAAAAGAGTTACGTAGCGTTTGATCCAACCCCTTCGTTTCTGAACCAAAAACAAAGACATCGCCCGGTAGAAATTGCGCTTCAGAAAACATAGCCGAGCCATGCGTAGTAAGAGCAAATATACGCTGCATGTTCGGTTTTAACGTCTCTAAAAAAACATGCCAATTAGAGTGTACCTGCATTCTTGCATACTCATGGTAATCGAGGCCAGCCCGTTTTAGCTTACTGTCTTCTAGCGGAAAACCCAGCGGTTCAATCAAGTGCAATTGTGCGCCGGTATTAGCACACAGGCGGATGATGTTACCGGTATTAGGAGGAATTTCTGGTTCAACTAAGACGACATGAAACACAATTAACTCCAAAAAAATCAACAAATGGACTAGTGGGGTGGCGTTCGAGCGAATACGATATTGCTCACACGTGCTGCGCCATGTCTTTTTAAGCATGCTGCCACCTCATGCAAGGTGGCGCCAGTCGTCATCACATCATCCACAACGCCAATGTGCTGACCGCGTATTCTATCCGTATAATTAGGATTAGGCAGAAACGCGTGCTTGATATTTTCCTGACGTTCATCAGGATGCAGTAAAGTCTGGGCTTTTGTATCTCGTACCCGCTCTAATAAATTTGGATAAATTAAAAGATTCAATGATTGTGCCAATGGTTTAGCAATTTCCAGCGCTTGATTAAATCCTCGTTGTGCTAAGCGCTGACGACTGAGGGGCACCGGGATTAATAAATCCGGTAGCTCTATTTTATTGGATGGCGCCAAAATAGCTTTGGCCAGTAAATCAGCAAGGGCTGACGCAACAGCAAGACGGTGGCCAAATTTAAGAGATAGAACCAATTGATCAAATGGCGCTGCATAATCGCAGGCAACGATCGTGGTGTCGAACTTAAATCGTTTTTTTAAACACTCACCACAATGGCTATCGTGACTAAAGATGGGAAGCGCGCAAGAGATACAACGTTTAATTTTTGACGAAAAAAATTGAGTGTCGCATCCGTGACAAATAAGGTGATCGCCATCTATTCCGCATAACAGACATGTTGACGGGATGAGGCGTGAAATGCTGCTCTTAATATAATCAATAAGATATCCAACGCCGCTAGCCTTAGTCTTGGGTGTGTTTTTCAGGTTTTTGGACATAGCGGTTTAACAGTAAATAAGATATAGCCTGGAAATTAATAACGAGGAGTGCGGTGTAAACTGCGATATTGTCTCATTTTTTGTGAAAAGTATTATGCAAAGTGCACCAATTAATCTAAACCATGTGCGAAAACAATTTAACCGGTCAGAAAGAATAGAGGCGAGTGAATTTATATCTCGCGAAATCGGACGTAGAATGGCGGAGCGCTTGCTCCTAGTCAGGTTGGATCCGGAACAAATACTGGATGCGGGATGTGGTAGTGGCGCCGATCACCAGCTATTACACACTATGTATCCGCAGGCTCAAATAATTGGAGTAGACGCTTCGCAAGAGTTACTGCAACGAGCTCTAACGAAACAGTCCACGTCAGTGCAGAAGCTTTCACCAAGGTTTTATACCCGATGGTTTTCAAAAATTAAAGATAAGATCGGCGCTAAGTCGAACGTAAGTTTAAATTCAAGTTTGATCAATGGAGATTTTTGCCGTATTCCGCTTGCAAATCAGGCCATGAAGCTGCTGTGGTCTAATTTGGCATTACATTGGCATCCGGAGCCAGATCAGGTATTTAAAGAGTGGCAGCGAATATTAAAGATCGACGGATTATTAATGTTTTCCTGTTTTGGTCCTGACAGTTTAAAAGAGATACGGCATGCCTTTAAGGATATTGATCAAACGCCCCACACCCTTCCTTTTGTAGATATGCATGATTTTGGCGATATGTTAGTGCATGCCGGATTTGCCACGCCAGTTATGGACATGGAAGTAATTACTTTAACTTACGCAAGCGTCAAGCAGTTACTGGCTGAGGTGCGCTCTTTGGGCGGCAATCCACTGCAAACAAGAAGTCGTGGATTAACGGGAAAAATAGCCTGGCAGACAATGTGCAACAAGTTAGAACAATTGCGCAGGGCAGATGGTCGAATTCCCCTTACCTTGGAAGTAATTTACGGTCACGCGTTCAAAGCAGCACCTAGGCAAAATAAACCCCACGTTACCACTATTAAATTCGATAGACTTAAAAATAAAATAGGTAAAACAGAGCGATAAAAATTTGGGTGAGGACACTAAAACCTATGGAAGAGGCTTGAACTGGGCTTAGGGCTGGGGAAAGCACATGTATCAATCCGATTCTGCACAGGTAGTTACCGGAGGCGACTAAATAAAATTTTATGGGATCGCCGAAGAACGAGTTCTGTTCGAGCTTGATATCTTGCACTATTCCGACATATACTCTCGCAATCTTAATTTTGCCCGAGATTTTGAGCTGGCTCTAATTTCGGGGCATAAAACATCCGTATCGGCTAACAGGCCTCGGGATAGGGGCGTAACAAAGAAGGAGCCAGCAGGCAAATTCTTATCTGAGCTCTCTCTTTGTCAAAAATCTAATTGGTTTTGGGGAAAACATGAAATATGCAAAGCAGTTGTCATCAATAATTTTCGGTTCTTTATTGCTGATGATAGGTATATCCCCTTCTGCGCAGGCACTTGTTCAGAAGACTGTTGATAGTGACGGTGGACCGCGGGTACTAGGTATGAATTTTCAGCCTCCGGTTACGCAAATAGCTGAACAAATTTACAGTCTCCACAACCTGATGATGCTGATCTGCCTGATCATTTTTATTGCGGTATTTGCCGTAATGTTCTATTCGATATGCAAACATCGCAAATCGTTGGGCCATAAGCCCGCTACTTTTCATGAAAGTCTTACCATCGAAGTCGCATGGACCGTGGTGCCATTTATTCTTATTATCGCTATGGCATTACCCGCAACAAAAACCGTTGTCGCTATGAAAGACACCTCTAATGCTGATGTCACTATTAAAGTCACTGGAATGCAATGGAAGTGGGGATATGACTATATAAAAGGTGAAGGGGAAGGCATTTCTTTTCTCTCTAACCTGTCAACTCCGCGGTCACAAATTGGCGAACCGGGAAAGCCGGCCACAGAAGCGCGTGGTGCAAATTATCTTCTCGAAGTAGATAACGAAGTTGTAGTACCTGTTAATAAAAAAATTCGTATCATTACTACGGCGAACGATGTCATTCATTCATGGACTGTACAAGCGTTTGGTATTAAGCAGGATGCGTTTCCCGGATTTGTACGCGATACCTGGTTTAGAGCAGAAAGAATTGGTAAATATCGTGGTCAATGCGTTGAGCTCTGCGGCAAAGAACATGCCTTCATGCCCGTAGTAGTTAGTGTGGTCAGCGACGCAGATTACACCAAATGGGTTGATGGCAAGAAAAAAGAAATGGCTGCATTAGCTGATGATCCTAGTAAAGTGTGGACATTAGATGAATTAAAACAACGCGGTCAGAAAGTTTACAGCGCTAACTGCGTGGTTTGCCATCAGGCAAGTGGCAAAGGAGTGCCTCCAGCGTTTCCCGCTTTGGATGGCTCACCGATGATAGCTGGCCCAAAGGTTGGGCAAATAGATTTATTGTTGAATGGTAGGAATGCCATGCCAGCATGGAAAAGCGTTTTATCAGATACCGACATTGCGGCAGTTATTACTTACACGCGTAATGCGTGGTCTAACAAAGCACAAGAAAATATTGTTCAGCCATCAGAAATAAAAGTTGCACGTAAGTAGGAGGTAGAACCTCAGTAACATATTAAGGCAAGGGCCTCTGCCGTGTGTGCGTGTCGGGCGGCCTTGTTACCGAGCTTACTTGTATCGCCGAAAAGAAAAGTATGACGGACCTATTGCTGAGCCGCTAAGCATAATTCTTAAGAAAATTGACAGGAGATTTGAATGAGTAACATCACATTAAATCATGCGGAAACAGCTGATCACTCTCATGACCAGGAGCACGATAATCACCCGCATGGGTTTCGCCGCTGGTTGTTCGCTACTAATCATAAGGATATCGGCACTTTATATTTGATATTTTCATTGACCATGCTAATGGTTGGTGGGGTGCTGGCACTTCTCATACGTGCTGAATTGTTTCAGCCAGGTCTACAATTTGTACAACCCGAATTTTTTAATCAGCTTACTACCATGCACGGTTTAATCATGGTGTTCGGCGCGATTATGCCGGCTTTCGTCGGTTTCGCGAACTGGATGATTCCTCTCCAAATCGGCGCATCGGATATGGCTTTTGCGCGCATGAATAATTTTTCATTTTGGTTGTTACCGGTTGCAGCAATCTTGTTAGTAACCTCCTTTTGGGTTCCGGGGGGTGCAACGGCAGCAGGCTGGACATTATATGCTCCCTTATCCACGCAAATGGGACCGGGAATGGATATGGCGATTTTTGCGATTCACATTATGGGAGCTTCTTCCATTATGGGAGCAATTAACATTATCACGACCATTTTAAATATGCGTGCTCCTGGCATGACTTTGATGAAAATGCCCATGTTTTGCTGGACCTGGTTGATCACTGCTTATCTGTTGATTGCCGTCATGCCAGTATTAGCAGGTGCAATTACGATGACCTTAACGGATCGACACTTCGGGACTTCATTTTTTAATGCAGCAGGCGGCGGCGATCCCGTAATGTACCAACATATTTTCTGGTTTTTCGGGCACCCAGAGGTGTACATCATGATTTTGCCTGCGTTTGGAATGATTTCTCAAATTATTCCTACCTTTGCACGTAAACCACTATTCGGTTACGCTTCCATGGTCTATGCAACTTCCTCGATTGCGATCTTGTCTTTCATGGTGTGGGCGCATCACATGTTCACTACCGGAATGCCAGTAACAGGACAATTATTTTTCATGTATGCGACAATGCTTATTGCAGTGCCCACTGGTGTAAAAGTATTTAACTGGGTTGCAACTATGTGGCAGGGCGCAATGACGTTCGAAACTCCCATGTTGTTTGCAGTGGGTTTTATCTTTGTATTTACTATTGGCGGCTTCACTGGTCTGATCTTAGCTGTAACGCCTATTGATGTGCAGATGCAGGACACCTATTACGTGGTGGCTCATTTTCATTATGTGCTAGTAGCCGGATCGTTATTTGCCTTATTTGCCGGATTTTATTACTGGAGCCCTAAATGGACTGGCTTTATGTATAAAGAAACTAGGGGAAAAATTCATTTCTGGAGCTCGTTGTTCTGGTTTAACGTCACATTCTTCCCGATGCACTTTTTAGGTTTGGCCGGCATGCCTCGACGCTATGCCGACTATCCAGCGCAATTCACTGACTTTAATATGCTTGCAAGTATTGGCGCATTTGGTTTCGGTTTATCCCAGGTTTATTTTATCTTCTTCATAGTACTTCCCGCTTATAGGGGGGGCAAACCTGCTGATGATAAACCTTGGGAGGGTGCAGAGGGATTGGAATGGACTGTGCCAAGCCCGGCACCTTTCCACACTTTTGAAATACCCCCAACTGTTAAATAGAAGGATGAAGGATTATTATTCCTTCTTTAATCAAATGGTAAATAAAAAGTTTAAAAATCGTCACACCGCATTTTTATTAGCTTTAATCGCCACCTTATTTTTTATAGCAGTAGTAGCGAAACAAATTTGGTTTAGATAATGCGTAATCCTAAAGCAATAGAGTTACTTGAAAAATTAAATTCGGTAATGTTAGGAAAGTTGATCGTAGTGGCAGTACTTATGTTCGGATTTGGCTGGGCATTAATTCCTGTTTACAAACAGATTTGTAAGTTGACTGGCGTCAACATTCTTACCCAGCAGGACGAAATGGCCGTGGTTCCTCTGAATTCCCAAGTAGATAGTAGTCGGGTCGTTACCATTGAATTTGATGCAAATACTACTGGTCCCTGGCGTTTTAGACCAGTTGTAAATAGCATGAAGATCCATCCAGGCGAAATGGCTCAAATTGTTTATGAAGTAGTAAATACCCAATCACGCTCAATGGATGCGCAAGCAATACCTAGTTATGCCCCTCAACAAGCAGGGTCGTTTTTTATGAAAGTAGAGTGCTTTTGTTTCAAACAGCAAACATTAGGGCCTAACGAGGCCCGGCAAATGCCCGTCGTTTTCTATATTGATCCCAAACTGCCTAAAAATGTGAAGACGATCACGTTGTCGTACACTTTTTTTGAAGTAGGTGGTGCCCCGCTCAAAGCTTCAGTTTAGTTTTTAGGAAATTTTATGAAGGAACTGAAAACTGCTACTCGTCGTAAAATTTCTTTTATTGCGACATTAAAAGCCATATGTTGGTCTTTTTTTGGCGTCCGTAAAAAAAGTGGCTATGAGCAAGATGCCGCGAACTTAAACCCGATTTATGTGATTGTTGCAGGAATTTTAGTGGCCATATTATTTGTTACAATCTTGCTCCTGATTGTTAAATGTGTTGTCGCTAATTAGATATTGGATAATAGATTTTTGTTTCAGGAGATAGAAATGCGTTCAGACCACGTTAAGGCGTCAAATCAAGCGCCCCACTACTTTATACCCGGCCCTTCACAGTGGCCATTCCTCGCCGGGGCAACATTGCTCTTGACGATGTTAGGGGCCGCTGCATGGGTGAACAGTGTACCAGGCGGGATGTATATCAATTTAATCGGGATATTGCTTACCTTATTTGTTTTGTACTATTGGTTTGGCGATGCTATAAAGGAGTCGGAGAGCGGAAAATATAGCGCGAACGTGGATCTGTCTTATCGTTGGAGCATGGGATGGTTTATTTTCTCGGAAGTAATGTTTTTTGCTGCTTTCTTTGGTGCTTTGTTTTACGCGCGTGACATTTCTATGTCTTGGTTAGCTGATTTGGATAACCAGCTTTTGTGGCCGGATTTTGTAGCGCATTGGGGTAATGCGGGGCCAGCGGGAACAGTTGAAGCATTTAAAGTAATGCCTGCATTTCCTATTCCAACCATAAATACCGCATTATTACTGACTTCCGGCGTTACACTCACTATTGCACATCATGCATTGCTGGCGGGACATCGCGCCAAAACTTCATTTTTTTTATTTGCGACCATTTTATTAGGCGCAATTTTTATGGGTTTCCAGATTTATGAGTATATACATGCCTATACAGAATTAAACTTAAAACTTACTTCAGGTATATATGGGTCAACGTTTTTCTTATTAACGGGCTTCCATGGATTCCACGTGACAATAGGCGCAATCATATTGTCGGTGGTTCTGTATCGTCATCTAAAAGGTCATTTCACGCCAACTCATCATTTCGCTTTTGAGGGTGCGGCGTGGTATTGGCATTTTGTGGACGTTGTTTGGTTAGGTTTATATGTAGTTGTGTATTGGTTGTAATAGGCTACGACAAAAACCGCGTCTATGAATGATGCGGTTTTGGTTGATCATCTTTAGCGATAGGACGAGAAGCCCACATAAAGTTGGTAAATACGTTGCTCATGAATTAGGCTTAATATAGAAGTCCTGTTGGTTTAATATAACCCAAATAATAAGCAATCAATATCAATATAAATAATGTGACTGAAAAACCCACGCGGAATGCCAGCGCTTTCATCGTCCGCAGACTTCGTCCCTTATCCCTCATCAAAAAAATTAAGGCTGAACTTAAGCTTACAATGATGAGGATGAAGGCAATAGCAACTAAAATTTTCATAACTTTGTTGGTGTTTAACAAGCAGTACGTGGGGATTTTTTGCAAAATAAGCTATGGCTATTGTACCTATTTTTCGCTCCAGGCTCGTCCCTTTTACTGCGACTTTATTCGTAGTAACGCTAGGATGCTCACTATCTTTTTGGCAAATGCAGCGTGCTCAACAAAAAGAGACCATAGAAGCGCAAGTGAAAGCACGTGAAAGTATTCCTCCAATCGATATTTCTCCATCAATTGATATCAAGCAAATGGAGTATACAAGAGTAACCTTGAAGGGTGAATTCGTTAAAGACTGGCCGCTTTATTTGGATAATCGCCCCATGCATGGCATTGCCGGTATATATGTGATGATGCCGTTCAAACTACAAAAAAATTCCCAATATGTGTTAATCGCTCGGGGTTGGACTCCCCGGGATTCTCGAGATCGAACCGCAATTAAAAAAATCGAAACTCCTACGGGCGTAATTCAAATTGAAGGCATAGTGAAATCGAATAGTGGTCATGTTTTGCAGCTGGGGGAAAGTGAGGCGTTACTTCCAGGAGTACTTACTCAAAATCTGGAAATAGATGCGTTTATTCAGGCAAGCAAATTGCCCGCTTATCCTTTTATTGTGGAACAAACCAGTAATACAAAAGATGGTTTGCTACGCGACTGGCCGCGTCCGTCGCTGGGTTCAGAGCGGCACCGCGGATATGCTTTCCAATGGTTAGCTCTAGCGGCCACAGCTTTACTATTTTTTTTATTTTCAGGATTGAGAAGACAGAATGGATAATAGTATAAGTCAGGGTAGAAAGCGAGGTAGGTGGAAACTGTATTTAGTGTTAGCCATTTGTGCCTCCCCGCTTATCCTTTCGTATGTGGCTTACTACATAATTAAGCCAGCGGCGCGTACAAATTACGGTACATTACTTGATCCGCGTTTATACCCTATCCCAAAGTTGAATGAAATGCTGCAAGGCAGTGAAAATCAAGAGTTAGATGCATACCAAGGTAAGTGGATTATGCTGCAGGTTAGCTCATCTGATTGTTCGCCGATTTGCCAAAACACGTTGCTCAACATGCGTCAATTGCGGCTCATGCAAGGCAAAGAGAGGAGTAGAATTGAGCGAGTGGTACTAATCACTGACCAAAATCCGATAGAAACAAGTTTGCTTCGCGAATACGATGACGTCCATTTTCTCCGTGCTGATGCGAAACGGATAAAAGCCTGGTTGCCGGTAGAGCAGGACGGAGTTGAGTATGATCGTATTTATTTAATTGACCCGTCCGGCAATCTGATGATGCGATATCCCGCTGATGCAGATCCAAATAAAGTAAAAAAAGATATAGCTAAGTTGCTTAAAGCATCCGCCATTGGTTAGCATATATGTGGATCCAACTTATTTCCATTGCGTTACTAATTGCTGCATTACCGTTATCTGTTATTTGGGTTTCAAACGATGCGAATAAATACCGCAAATTAATTTTAGTAACCACGTTTTTAACGTTCGACCTAATCATGTTCGGTGCTTTTACGCGCCTGACCGATTCTGGTTTAGGATGTCCTGACTGGCCTGGTTGTTATGGCGCCGCTAATCCGTTCCTTGCGCATGCGGATATTCATGCCGCCCAAACAGCGATGCCTGATGGTCCGGTAACACATTTTAAAGCGTGGGTGGAAATGATCCATCGTTATTTGGCTATGGCTGTAGGTATTTTGATTTTGGCACAGATGGTTATTGCTTGGATAAAGCGTAAGCAATTCGAAGGTGCGCTATTTTTTTCGATAGCGTTGTTTCTATTCGTATGTCTACAAGGCGCATTCGGTATGTGGACGGTCACCTTAAAATTGCAGCCAATTGTTGTGACTATTCATCTGCTATTGGGAATGGTATTGCTTGCCATGCTGGTGTGGATGTTCGAGCGCACACAACCGAGCTGGGATAATTCCCCTCTTTCCTCTGCGAAAGACGACGTGGGAGCAAGTCGTGAAAATGGGAGAGGGGAGGGTGAATATCTTATTCGTCATCAAAAAAATTGGAACAAAATTAGCTTAAACAGCATAGCAAACTCCTTCTCCCACGATGAGAAGGAGCAAGAACTGAAATGGTCAGCGCGTATCGCCTGGCTAATTCTGTTGATTCAGATTGCACTCGGTGGATGGGTTAGTACCAATTACGCTGTATTAGCATGCACGGATTACCCGATGTGCCAGGGAGTACTTATTCCGTCGATGGATTTTGAAAATGGTTTCAGTTTATGGCGTAAATTGGGCATGACAGCGCAGGGTGAATACTTATCATTCGCCGCATTAACAGCAATCCATTGGGTGCACCGGAATTTCGCTTTGCTCGTAATAATCAGTTCCGCTTATGTGGCTTTTCGTGCTCGCACGCTGATGGGTCTGAAAATAATTGCTAATGCGATTTTCACTGTCTTAATTCTGCAAGTGGGTACCGGCTTAGCTAACATATTATTTAACTGGCCGTTAGTAATTGCCGTGCTACATAATAGTGGCGCAGCACTTCTCTTGATATTGCTTACAATGCTAAATTCCAGAATAGACTCAACTAGTAGAATGCCTGTGGCAACACGTTAAGAATGACCGCCGGTGAACGCCACCCTAGCATAATAAATGGTGGCAAGGGTAAGCGCAGCTCAAGCAATCTCAACGAAGTATGGATACAATGACCCCCAAACCCAATCGGATCTCCCAGTACTTGGCCTTAACCAAGCCACGTGTGACTAAACTCGCTGTATTCTGCGCTGTGATTGGCATGTTTTTGGCAACACCTGGATTGCCAGATTGGCGGATTGTAATTTCTGCTGCAATTGGTATCTGGTTGTTGGCAGGATCAGCATTTGCTGTGAACTGTCTAGTCGAACGCGAAATTGATGCACGCATGGCGCGCACGGCACGGCGGGCATCAGCGCAAGGCGAAATCTCAGTTCAGCAAATTTTGATTTTTTCCGGGGTTATTGGCGGTGCAGGCATGGCGGTTTTATATTTTCTGGTCAATCCACTTACAATGTGGCTCACCTTTGCCACCTTTATCGGGTATGCAGTCATTTATACGATTTTGCTAAAACCAGCGACTCCGCAAAATATTGTAATAGGTGGATTGTCTGGCGCAATGCCCCCAGCACTTGGTTGGGCAGCTGTTGCCAACGATGTGCCCATGCAAGCATGGTTGTTAGTGCTTATCATTTTTGTCTGGACGCCCCCTCACTTCTGGGCCTTGGCCTTATATCGCCGTGATGATTACGCCAAATCGGGTTTGCCAATGTTACCGGTTACCCATGGCATGAAATTTACGGGATTACATATTTGGCTATATACGATTATCTTGGTTGCTACAACGACCTTACCATTTACGGTCAATATGAGTGGGCTGATTTATTTAGGAAGCGCCCTCGTCTTAGGAGGGATTTTTTTATATTATGCCTGGCAAATTTATCGCCATTACAGCGATGCATTGGCGAAAAAAACATTTACGTTCTCCATAGTGTATTTGGCACTCTTGTTTGCTGCTTTGTTGATCGACCATTATTTAAACAATTCATTTTGAAATTCACATGAAAAAATTTATCGCATTACTTTTTTTACTAATTCTTTGTGCATGCAATCAAAATAAAAAACTAGAATTCAAAAATACGGATGTGACTGGCCTGGGATATGCGACAGACTTCAGCCTGCCGGATTTCAACGGAAAAATGCGCCGCCTGGCCGACTTCCAAGGTAAGGTTGTGCTTATGTTTTTTGGTTATACACAATGCCCTGATGTGTGTCCAACAACAATGGCGGAACTTTCAACAGTGATGAGAGAGTTGGGCACCTTGTCAGATCAAGTACAAGTGATCTTTGTGAGTTTAGATCCTGAGCACGACACTAGAGAGATGCTGGCGCAATACGTTCCCGCTTTTGATCAACGTTTTTTGGGACTGGTTGGCAGCCACCAGGAAACGCAAAAAATTGCTAAAGATTTCAAAATATTTTATGAAAAAGTTCCAGGAAAAAACCCCGGGAGTTACACATTAGATCACAGTTCTGGAAGTTATGTTTTTGACAAAAATGGGCGTGTTCGTTTATTTATACGTTTTAATCAAGGGCCGGAACCGATAGTTCATGATTTAAAACTCTTATTAAAGTAAATCGGGGTATATAGGCGAGGTTTTCCTCCTCTTCTCAAAATACACTCTGCGAACCTTCCTTGGAGAATGTGAAATCACTCCCAGCTTCACGTGATCGCACCTGGGCCGGCATAAGGAAGGGGTGGCAAACAGCACACACTAGAGCAAAAAAAACGCTCCGAAGAGCGCTTTTTTTTCTTGCCAAGCTAAAATGTTAGGCGTATGCCGCTAAACTTCCTTTCATCTTCTTCAACGCCGCACCCTCAATTTGACGAATGCGTTCAGCAGATACCTTAAATTCAGCCGCTAAATCGTGCAAAGTTGCACCGCTACCATCATCATTTGACAACCAGCGCGATTCAATAATGCGGCGTGAACGTGAGTCAAGGTTGTCGAGCGCGGTTTCTAAACCAACCGTCTGTAACTCATCATAATGTTGTGCTTCAATGATTTTGGTTGGCTCAGAATTTTCACTAGATAAGTACGCAATCGGAGTAAATTTTTCATCCTCATCGTTGGTCGGCGCATCCAATGCAAAATCGTGTCCGGCCATACGCATTTCCATTTCTATGACTTCTTCCCGCTTGACGTTTAAGGTTTCAGCTAATTGATCAATCTGTCCTTGAGTCATGCTTTCAAAACCAAGTTTATGGCTGCGTAAATTAAAAAATAGTTTACGCTGGGCTTTAGTCGTAGCCACCTTAACTAGACGCCAATTCTTCAAAATGTACTCATGCATTTCCGCCTTAATCCAATGCATAGCATAGGAAACTAACCGTACGCCTTGGTTTGGGTCAAAGCGTTTAACTGCTTTCATTAAGCCTACATTTCCTTCCTGAATTAAGTCGGCATGAGGCAGGCCGTACCCTAAATAGCCTCGCGCAATTGAAACGACCAAACGTAAATGTGACATCACCATTTTCTGCGCTGCTGCCAAATCATTCTGATCGCGTAATGCTGTTGCTAACCGAGTCTCTTCTTCCTGAGTCAACATAGGTATACGGTTGACAGCAGAAATATACGCATCAATATTACCCAGTGTGCCGGTAAACCCTAGGGCAAGGGCCGTATTATTAACTGCAGCAAGGGGTAATGCATCCGATATCGATGTATTCATCTGTTTTCCTTACACAAACGATCGCTTTTAATAAATAATTTTGAAAAACCAAAACATTATATTAGCACTCTATTGCAATGAGTGCTAATGCTGTACGGAAAAATTATGATTTCCGTTAATTAATCTGATTTAATTGATGCCGGACAGAAAGAAAAGCACCAAATAAGCCGAGTAAAGCGCTGGCGAGTAATAAATATATACTGAACGATAGATCTAGTGGGCTAACTCGGAATTCCGATCCGTACAGTTTGGCAAATTCTATGATCGCCTGGTTTAGCGGCTGCAAAGCTGCTGTAACTAGCGCCAATGCAGCTAATCCGGCAATAAAACCCAGAAGAGCACCGGTGTAATAATAAGGACGGCATATATATGATCTGGTGGCCCCCAGCAAGCGAATGACCGCCATTTCAGAACTATGTGAGAGCACCTGCAAACGGGTGGCATTAAACACGACAGTGATGACGACAAGGCTCAAGGTCATCGCCAATGCGATCAAAATTAAATGCAATAAACTCATTAATGCGGCAAGGCGTTTAATCCAATCAGAATCAATTTGCACATGACTCGCTTCCGGCAATTTTTGCAGTTGTTTTGCTAACATCTCTATTTCAACCGGGTGGAATTGTTGCGCAATCGGTTCGAAACGCTGCTCAAAACTGAGCACATAAGCGTCGGGCAACGGATTATCTCCCAACATCGCCAGCAGATCGCCCGATCCTGTACCGTTTTGTAAGGCGGCCAGTGCAGCCTCGCGAGGAACAAAAATGACTTTGGCTGAAGCGCCTGCGCTTTTAACTAATTTTTTAAGGACATCAGCTAACGCTATAGCATCACTGCGGCTTACATCGGTTTTCAAGAATAAGCTTAATTCTGGGTTAATCGATAATTGAGCCGAAATTGGTCGGATATGTTCTGCTAAGGTTAAGCCCATAATCGGTAACGAAAGCGCAATCGCCACCACTATGGCGTTAAAAATAAAATTGCCGGGTGTGCTGATGATTTGCTTAACGGCGTTTGCGCTTGCGGCGGCATGTTGACGTATCCAAATTTTCATATTTGCTCGAATTAAAGAGTACTCAAACGTCAACTTTCCAAGACGGGCTCTGCTTACCTCGGTTTAAATAAATTACCCGCCCCGCTTTGTTCAACATTTCCTCATCATGGCTAGAAATAACGCAAGTTACGCCTGCTGCTTGAAAAGCATATAGAGCATTCATAACTTGCTGTGCATTGTCACGATCCAAATACGCCGTAGGTTCGTCCGCCAAAATCAATTGCGGTCGGTTTACAATCGCCCGCGCGATGGCTACGCGCTGTTGTTCGCCTCCAGATAAAGTTAGTGGATAAACAGTCAATTTATCCGATAAATCCATTTGTTCCAGTGCAGCATTTGCTCGGATGAACGCGTCACTTTTTGTGAATCCACTAATTAGCAATGGCAACATAACGTTAGCCAGAATGGTTCGGTCCAGTAACAACGCATGATCTTGCAAGATCAAACCTAAATTGCGTCGGAAATACGGCAAGCTTGCTGATTTTAAATGTGCAATATCCTGGCCATTAACTAAAACTTGACCGCTAGTCGGGTTCTCCAAGGCTGCGATCATTTTTAAAATAGTGGATTTACCTGCGCCAGAAGGCCCGGCCAAAAAGATTAATTCCCCGCGTTCGATAAAAAATGACATATTACTCACCGCGGATACGCTGGGTGGGAAATGTTTACTAACTTGTTTGAATTCGATCATAACAATTCCTGCTTCATCATCGAAGGTAATTACGTGGGCTTAAGCAACAAACCTAAACGATCGGGCTATTCCAATATTGCATGCACAAATTCGCGTGCATTAAACGGTTGTAAATCATCAATTTTTTCACCAATACCGATAAAATAGACAGGAATTGGACGGGTTTTTGCAATTGCGGCCAAAATCCCACCTTTGGCGGTGCCGTCTAGTTTGGTGATAATTAGTCCCGTTAAGCCGAGGGCATCGTCAAACGCTTTTACTTGCGCTAACGCATTTTGTCCGGTATTCCCGTCGATGACTAACAAAACTTCATGAGGAGCCCCTTTTTTACTTTTAGTCACGACGCGCTGGATTTTTTTTATTTCTTCCATTAAGTGTAACTGACTAGGTAGCCGACCTGCGGTGTCGATCATGACGACATTTATTCCTTTTGCAATCGCTGAACTGACTGAATCAAACGCTACAGCGGCAGGGTCTCCTGATTCTTGAGAAATTACAGTGACATTATTGCGTTCGCCCCAAATTGTTAATTGCTCCCGAGCTGCAGCGCGAAAAGTATCGCCTGCAGCTAAGAGGATAGATTGGTGATGCGCTTGCAAATGCCTGGCAAGTTTTCCGATAGTGGTTGTTTTCCCAGCGCCGTTAACGCCAGCGATCATCATAATCAGTGGTTGATGGCGACCTAATTCTAGTGATTTTTCTAGTGGCGTTAAGAGATTAATAAGTATAATTTTTAGGGCAGTTTTAACTTGATCGGATTCAACTAACTTTTGTTGCTTAACATATTTTTTTAATTCATCTAAAACGAATAAAGTAGCGTCCATGCCCGCGTCAGACATTAGTAAAGCCGATTCCAGCTCTTCATACAGTTCGTCATCAATTTTGGCGCCGACAAATAAGCGGGTGAAATTGCTGGAGGTTTTAGATAATCCTGCTTTTAAGCGTGATAGCCACGACTGCTTCTCTTCATTGTTTTCTGGAGAAAGCTCTTGATGTAGTTCTTGATCAGCTTCGTGCTGCATTTTTTGGTGCGGTGAATTGGTATCACAAGAAGCGTTGTAATCAGAAGGAGTTACCCCATCATTAATTTTTGGTTTTTTTTTGAAGAAACTAAACATAGTAAAGTTAAAATAAAATGTGGTAAAAGTGTGGAGCATCCCAGCCAAAACATACATCATTTTAGCAGAGTAAGTGCGCTTACTTCGACTTCCATACACTACGTGACATCTTATGCAAAAAAAAGTGATACCTCAACAAATTCGAATCATTGCGGGCATTTGGAAGCGCACGCCCCTGAGCGTAGTCGCCGTGCCCGGATTACGTCCCACGCCAGACCGGGTACGTGAAACACTTTTCAACTGGCTAGATTTTTTGTTCCAACGTGATTGGAAAACGAAACGATGCTTGGATTTATTTGGCGGAAGTGGTGCGCTGGGTTTTGAAGCAGCAAGCCGGGGAGCAGCACAAGTCATTTTAGTTGAAGCGCATTCATTGGCAGTGCAACAATTAGATAAATTATGCGCTAAGCTAGAGGCTTCTCAAATACAGGTTATTCACGGTGATGCGCAGTTAAATGCACAAAAATTAGTTAAAAAAGGCGAGCAATTCGATGTGATCTTTCTAGATCCCCCATTCCATCATGAGTTGATAGGGGCCATACTACCTCTATGTATCCCTTTATTACATCCGAACGGATATGTGTATCTGGAAGCTGAAAAAGCACTGGTCTTAGATTTGTCGGGCGAGGCTAAAAACTGGCATCTCGTCCGATCTGACCGTGCTGGCAAAGTATTTTTTCACTTACTGCAGCGTTTAAGCGTATAACTCCCTAATCTCGGTTTTAAATGAATAGGCTCAATCAGGCATAATGCTGAATTATTTTAATTCGGGAGCAGTAATGGTCACAGCGATATATCCAGGCACTTTTGATCCATTAACGCGCGGTCATGAAGATTTGGTTCGTCGTGCTTCCGGCTTATTTGATACTTTGGTGGTCGGCATTGCCGATAGTAAAAATAAAAAACCGTTTTTCTCTCTGGAGGAACGCTTAAATATAGCTAACGAAGTTTTAGGGCATTATCCTAACGTTCAGGTAGAAGGTTTTTCGGGATTGTTAAAGGATTTCGTTCGAAAAATGGACGCGCGCGTTATTGTGCGAGGTTTACGTGCGGTGTCTGATTTTGAGTATGAATTTCAAATGGCAGGTATGAACCGCTATTTACTGCCGGATGTAGAAACAATGTTCTTGACACCGTCCGATCAATATCAATTTATCTCGGGCACTATCGTGCGCGAAATCGCCCAATTTGGTGGTGATGTATCTAAATTTGTTTTTCCTTCTGTTGACCGATGGCTGAGAGAGAAGGTGCAAGCAGAACAAAGAGAATTGGAAGCGCAATTTAAAGATCAAGGCACTTAGGCGGATAGCATGGCTCTTCTTATTACTGATGAATGCATTAATTGTGACGTTTGCGAACCAGAGTGTCCCAACGAAGCGATATATATGGGGCCAGAAATTTACGAGATTGATCCTGAAAAGTGTACGGAATGCGTAGGACATTTCAGCGAGCCGCAATGTCAACAAGTATGCCCCGTTGCCTGTATCCCCTTCAACCCAACCTGGCGTGAAACCCAGGAAGAGCTTCAAGCCAAATATGAACGATTGCAAGCTGAGTTAGGAAAATCATCGGATGGTAATTAGAAGTCTTTTGGCTAGTTGTCTTCTATCTCGCAATATATATATCCGTCCAATTATCTAGTTTCTTGTTACACGACAACGTCGCGAGATTAAACTAAGCCTCGGGAAACGCTACGACAATTTTTATTTATAACAAGGCAGATTTTGAGACTACTTCAAAAAAGGTTTTTAATTACTTAGACCAATCGCGAACTCGAAAACACAGATTCATTGGTCAATATGTTAATAAAAAAAGCCCAGCTTGGTTAAACCGAGATTTTCCATGAGACCGCTACAACTTTGTGAACAAGTTGATGAACATTAACTATCAAACTAAGAGCACTATCGCGAATTGCATGCAACGCTACGAAGTCAAACGCACTTCTTTTAAGTTGCCTAGACTGCGTTGCTTTTTCATGCTGCATATAGGCGGCCGCGTCGGCAGTGGAGCAAAGGTTTCGCAGTGCATGCACTGCGCTTGCGGAACGGACTTTCCCTACCAGGAAAGTTACCTGAGCCCAAAGGTGTTTTTGCGGGCCAAACAACTTAGAAGAAGTACACTTGCCTTCGTCCTAATGGAAAATCTCGATTAAATTCAGCTTTGATTAAACATTAAACAAAAAATTCAACACATCCCCATCCTTAACGATATACTCCTTACCTTCTGCTCGCATTTTCCCTGATTCCTTTGCTCCAGTTTCACCTTTAAATTGAATAAAATCCTCAAAGGCAATCGTTTGAGCCCGAATAAAGCCGCGTTCAAAATCAGTGTGAATGACGCCAGCAGCTTGGGGTGCTGTGTCACCAATGTGAATGGTCCAGGCACGTACCTCTTTTACGCCAGCGGTGAAGTAAGTTTGCAAACCGAGCAATTTAAAAGCGGCGCGAATTAATCGATCTAGCCCAGGCTCCTGCATTCCCATGTCATCTAAAAATGCTTGCTTATCTTCATCTTCTAAATCAGCAATTTCCGATTC
>JAJNBE010000091.1 GCA_021155915.1 Solimicrobium sp.
TTGTTCCGATATATTTTGTTTGCCGAGCTACCGGGAGGGGTTTGGTTCCGTCATTATTGAAGCCGCTGCCGCCGGTTTGCCAGCGGTTGCTTCCGATATTTATGGCTTACGGGATGCGGTGGTTCATGGCGAGACGGGAATTATGCATGAGGTAAAAAATAGGCAGCAAATTCAGAAAGCATTATTGTTGCTGGCGACCAACCATACGATGCGTCATTCCATGTCAGAAAAGGCTTACCAGCGCGCGTGCAGTTATTTTAGTCAGGATATTGTTATCAATGAAATGCGTCGGTATTATCGATTTTTGTTGAATTAGGTTGCTCAACTGGGTTTTTCCATCAAAATTGCAACCTATATCCTCAATAGCTAATTCCTGTATGTTTTTGAAGGGCCTCTATTTTCTCCCACAGAAAAAATAAAATGGTGGCTGTTGCCATCGGTTTACACTACTGGGTTCCAGCCAAAAACACGCTGGAACGACGATTGTGAGTTTGGTAGTTATTTTTTTTGGTGATGGAATGATGACGATAATTTTTACGGGATCGCCATATATCGTCAAGACTGGCAAAGCACTGTTCAATATTTAATTTAATTTCTCTATCTTTTGGAATCAGAGCGCAACATGAAACGCCTTATTGATTTATTGTTGGCCATTGCTGCATTGCTGATTTTGTTCATTCCATTTTTGCTAGTGGCATTGGCAGTTAAGCTTACTTCTCCTGGTCCGGTTATTTATTGGTCAAATCGTGTCGGCCGTTATAACAGAATTTTTCGTATGCCCAAGTTTAGAACCATGCAACTAGATACGCCTGCAGTTGCCACACATTTACTGATTAATCCTGATCATTATCTAACGCCAGTGGGATCATTTTTACGTAAGTCCAGTTTGGACGAATTGCCACAGTTATGGAGTATTTTTTGCGGAGACATGAGCTGGGTTGGGCCTCGTCCCGCATTATTTAATCAGGAGGATTTGATTAGTTTGCGCACCAGGCAACACGTGCATTTATTGACACCTGGATTAACCGGTTGGGCTCAAATTAATGGCCGTGATGAGTTACCAATTGCTGAAAAGGTGGCGTTAGACGTGTTTTATTCCGTACATCGCAATTTTTTTCTGGATATGAAAATTTTATTGCGCACTTTTTCAAAAGTGATTAAACGCGATGGCGTTTCGCATTGAGTAGAAGGTACCTTTTGTTAAGAGCTTTCTTGTCTTCGGGAAAATATTACTTTTGCGTATAATTTTTTTGGATTTTTTTTATCGCCCTCTCCATCGCTAACTGCATTGTTTTTTACCTTGTTTCCTTCACGCTTTTTCCCACAACCTTTACAAGAAGAACAAAAATTGCAACTCGCCTCTGATTGCTGTGGGGCAGTTTTTCCGCACAACTGCATGACACGTCGTTTTACCCTATATGGTAACCACTGGTTAGCAACATATAGCGCGGCAATAAGAATAACTAAATTGCATAGAAGGGTTTGCATTTTAATTAATTTCTGAGAAAAAAAGAGCGATGCGATACGTCATAAAAGAAGCCAAGTAAGCTAATCCAAATAAATAACTTACCATAATTAATGGGTAACGCCAGGAATTAGTTTCACGCTTTACTACAGATAGCGTAGCGATACATTGCGGAGCAAATACAAACCACGCTAACAAAGAAAGTGCTGTCGGTAAGGTCCATGACTGTGCGATTAAGGGCTGTAGCGTTTGAGCTAAACTATCTCCCTGTTGAGAAAGTGCATAAACTGTGCCCAGAGCCGCTACCGCTACTTCACGTGCGGCCATGCCCGGTACTAAAGCAATACAAATTTGCCAGTTAAACCCAATTGGGGCAAATATTACCTCTAAGCCACGTCCTATCAAACCTGCGATACTGTAGTAGATAGCAGGATGAGTGGGATGCGTCACATTTTCGGGCACGCCGGGGAAATTGCTTAAAAACCAGAGTAATACCATCAGTGACAAAATAATAGTACCAACGCGAGTGATAAAGAGTCGAATTCTTTCCCATAAACCTAGCCCAAGGTTACGCAGATTTGGCCAGTGATAATCCGGTAATTCAAGTAGGAGTGCATGATTATTTTTAATGCGCGGCTTCATAACCCAGGCAACTAACATAGCCGACAAAATGCCTGCCATATAAAGAACAAATAACACGACGCCTTGCAAATTAAGTATTCCTACTAAGGGTCTGTCAGGAATAAAAGCCGCAATAATTAAGGCGTACACTGGCAGCCTGGCTGAGCAGGTCATGAGCGGCGCAATCATAATAGTAATCAGCCGGTCGCGTGGATGCTGAATTGTGCGGGTCGACATAATGCCTGGAATCGCGCAGGCAAAGCTCGACAATAAAGGAATGAAGGCCCGCCCAGATAACCCGACACTGCCCATTAGACGATCTAATAAAAAGGCTGCACGAGGCAAATAACCCGACGCTTCTAATGTCAAAATAAAGAAGAAGAGGATCACTATTTGCGGCAGAAATACCAAAACAGCGCCGCTACCCCTTACAATGCCTTGCAAAAATAAGTCGCGTAACTTACCCTCGGGCATATACACTTGTAAAAAATTTTCCAACCCTTCCACGCCTGATCTGATAGCGTTCATCGGCCACTCAGCCCAGGAAAACACCGCTTGGAATACCAGGAACATTAAACATAAAAAAAGGGCCGTTCCCCAAACCGGATGTAAAACGATCCGGTCAATGTTGTCAGTCCAGGTGGAGGGGGGCGAACGAAATTGTACGCAGGTGGCTAAAATAGTGTTGACTTGGCTTTGTAGCTCCGTCACCTCAGTGTGTGGACCAACGGTGGCTAGCTTTTTTTCCGTTCCGAGTGGCAATTGTTCAAGTGCAGCAAGTAGATTTGCTTCTCCTTTTGGCTTAATCGCTACCGTTTCTACTACTGGGATAGCTAATGCCTTGGATAGCGCGTCTAAATCTATATGAATATTACGTCTCTGTGCTACGTCTATCATGTTGATGGCTAGAATCATCGGCAAATTGAGTTGCCGAAGTTCTAATGCAATGCGTAGCCCACGCCGTAAATTGGTAGCATCAACCACACAAACCAGCGCATCGGGTATGGATTCCGATTGATATTGTCCGGTAATGACAGCTTGAGTAATTAGTTCATCCGGCGTATTACCGTTGACACTGTACGTTCCTGGTAAATCGAGAATTTGCCATACTCGCCCTGCGCTGTTGACATAATGCCCAATTTTGCGTTCCACTGTAACGCCGGCAAAGTTAGCCACTTTTTGCCGCGCACCTGTTAAACGGTTAAAAAGCGCACTTTTACCGCAATTGGGATTCCCAACCAGAGCAACCAGCGGAGAGAGCGGTGCCGCAGAGTTCATAAATTTATGCCTACTTTGGCTTCTTGCTGTTAGGAATGACAGAAATGAGTGCCGCTTCAAAACGGCGCAGAGCAAAGGTAGATTGCCCGATTCTGACGGCGATAGGCCCACCCCCAAAAAAGCTTTTATGCAAAACTTGTAATGGTTCGCCGGGAATAAAACCGATTTCCATTAGTCGAGTGGCTATATTATGATCAAATTGGGCAAGGGCAGTAGTTAATTGGTTAATTTTTCCGACGAACCCTGTTTCACCTACTTGTAATTGATCTAAAGAAAGCCCGCACGTAGCAAGATTGGATGTACTTGTTTTCACAATAAGTATGAAGATGTTGAGATAATCTTTATTGTAAATGATAATGAGAATAAATACCATTTGGACTTATTGTTATTGTTCCGATAGACTTTTGGATTCAAGATTTAACCCAGGTTTACCCTTAGAACGCGACAACTTCTTGAAAAGCGGAGGAGTCTGGGGGATGTAACTAAAATGACTATCGTGAAATACATAGCGTTACGAAGCTAAGTGCATTTCTTTTAAGTTCCTTCCAATGGGTTCTCATCCTTGTGGCATGCCAGCCACCGCTTCCGCTGGTGAGCAAAGGGTTTCGCAGTGCATGTACTGTACTTGCGTAACCGACTTTCCCTACAAGGAAAGTTTCCTGAGGCTAAAGGTTTTACGCGGCCATTCAGCTTAAAAGAAGCATACTTAGGTCCGCCCTAAGGGAAAATTTGGGTTAAAATTACGACCCATGTCATATCAAGTTCTCGCCCGCAAATACCGCCCCAAAAATTTTCAGACTTTGGTAGGCCAAGATCACGTCGTACGTGCTTTGACGCACGCTCTAGACCAGCAACGCCTACATCACGCTTATTTATTTACGGGTACGCGGGGTGTGGGTAAAACGACCTTGTCCCGCATTTTGGCCAAATCATTTAATTGTGAAACCGGAATTACCTCCAATCCGTGCGGTATATGTGATGCTTGCATGGCTATTGATGCCGGTCGTTTCGTAGATTACATCGAAATGGATGCCGCTTCCAACCGTGGTGTTGATGAAATGGCCCAGTTGCTAGAGCAAGCCGTGTACTCGCCGAGTAACGCGCGGTTTAAAGTGTATATGATTGATGAAGTACACATGCTTACCAATCATGCGTTCAATGCCATGCTAAAAACATTGGAAGAACCGCCAGCGCATGTAAAATTCATTTTAGCGACGACGGATCCACAAAAAATTCCGGTCACTGTTTTGTCACGTTGTTTGCAGTTCAATTTAAAGCAAATGCCGTTGCCAGCGATTATAGGCCATTTAGAAAATATTCTTGCCCAAGAAGATATTAACTTCGAACTGCCTGCGTTGCGCTTGTTAGCGCAAGGGGCGCAAGGCTCTATGCGGGATGCTTTATCGCTAACGGATCAGGCCATTGCTTATGCAGCTGGGACGGTGAGTTTGGAGGCGGTCCAGACCATGTTAGGTGCACTGGATCAGACTTATTTGATCAAGATTCTAGATGCGTTAGTCGGTCAGGACGGAGCTGCTTTGTTAGCTGTTGCTGATCAAATGGCTGCGCGTAGTTTGTCGTATAAATCTGCATTGCAAGATTTAGCGACCTTATTGCATCAGTTAAGTATTGCACAATTAGTGCCAGCAGCTATTGCGACCGATTTACCCGAATATGCTGAAATTATGCGTGTAGCACAACTAATTGATGCAGAAGAAATTCAGCTTTTCTACCAAATTGCGGTACATGGACGTAATGAATTAAATCTTGCCCCAGACGAATATGCGGGTTTTAGCATGACTTTACTCCGCATGTTGGCCTTTCGTCCTATTAGCAGCAAAGCTGCTTCGATGCTTTCTGCACCTACAGCGAACTCTAAATCTCCCTCTAACTCAACAGTAAAGAAACCTTTAGCGTTAGAAAAATTAACGGCAAGCAAAGGCGCAAATCCGATAGCAAATCTAGTGGTAACTGAAGGGGTAAATCGGCAGGGCCTCAGTGTTGCTTCTTTTGCGTCGCCCTCTGATGGAGCGGTAGAGGCGATTCCGGCCACAGGGGATCGGCATAGTGCAGGGTTAGCTGGTCCGGTCATTTCAACCAGTCCAGTTAAAAAAAGTCCGGCAATGGCCGCGTTGGATGCACTCAAAGATCGCCGTAGTACTGTGCGTAGAGTAAATAACGCAGATAGAGTAAGTAGCGCAGAACCAAACTTTTCTACTCTAGGCTCATCTGGCGTTTCGGATCCTACAACGATATTGGCGGAAAAAAAAACTGATTCGGAAAGCGAGTTGGTAAGCTTTGACCCTCCTTCAAAGCCAATGTTGAGCCCTATTTCCTTCGAAGTAAAAGGTGTTTATCTCGCGTCAGGTGGCGAGTGGGATGGAAATTGGCCGAAATTATCGGCCAGTTTGCCGTTGCGCGGTATGGCGCAGCAATTGGCACTACAAAGTGAGTTGTTCAGTTGCGAGGTATCACCGCAATTCCTTTCACTGGGCTTACGTGTGCCACTTGAGACATTGTTGGCTTCGGATAGTTTAGAAAAATTAACTAGTGTATTAAGTACACATTTTACGGTTTCCGTGAAATTGGTAGCGGAAATCGGTGCTGTGCAACGCACCGCGCATGCTGCAGCGATCGTTGACCGTGCCATGCATCAGGATGCGGCCGAATGTGCAATAAAAAGTGATGGGGTAGTCCAGGGATTAATGCGTGAATTTGGGGCGACAATCGTCCCAGGTTCAATTAAGCCGGTTGGTTAATAATTTATAGGAGAAGTGAAATAATGAAGAGTCCGTTCGCAGGGATATTGAAGCAAGCGCAGGCTATGCAAGAAAATATGAAAAAAGCCCAGGATCAATTGGCATTAGTTGAAGTAGAAGGTCAGTCTGGTGCCGGTTTGGTAAAGATTCGGATGACATGTAACGATGTGGTCAAACGGGTTACGATCGATCCGTCTTTGTTGAGTGACGATAAAGATATGTTAGAAGATCTGGTTGCGGCTGCATTCAACGATGCTATTCGTAAAGCAAAAGACACTTCGCAGGAGAAAATGGCTGGGCTAACTGCGGGTTTGCCACTACCTCCTGGTGTTAAATTACCTTTTTAATGAGTTTCAATGAAACCACAGGCAAGCTTAGAGGAATTGGTCGCCGCGCTACGCCGCTTGCCCGGAGTGGGGCCAAAATCTGCACAGCGCATGGCGTACCATTTGTTACAGCATGACCGGGATGCAATGTCCACGTTGGGCCATGCTTGTTTAGCAGCACTTACTAAAATTCAGCATTGCGCACTTTGCAATACCTTCACTGAGCAGCAGGTTTGTGAAACTTGTTTAAATTCAGAACGCGACACTTCTTTATTGTGCATTGTTGAAACTCCGGCAGACTTGTTGATGGTCGAACAAACAATGACGTACAACGGCCTCTATTTTGTTTTAATGGGTCGCTTGTCACCGCTAGATGGTATAGGCCCTAAAGAACTCCAACTTTCTAAACTCATACAGCGAGCTTCCAATGATGTGGTGCGTGAAGTGATACTTGCCACCAACTTCAACAATGAAGGCGAAGCTACTGCACATTATTTGAGCGAAATTCTCAAAGCACGCGGTTTGGTTGTAACACGCTTGGCCCGCGGCGTGCCAGTGGGTGGTGAGTTAGAATATATTGATGCAGGAACTTTGGCTCGTGCCATGTTGGATAGACGTACTGCTTAAGTGTGTGAAATGATCAGCAACCATTTTCGTAAAAACATATGCGCCAAATAGTCTTGGATACAGAAACAACTGGCTTAAATCCCCGCACGGGTGACCGTGTTATCGAAGTGGGTTGTGTAGAACTCATCAATCGCAAATTGACGGGTAATAATTTCCATGTGTACATCAATCCAGAGCGTGATTCTGATCCTCGTGCGTTGGAAATACATGGTTTAACTACCGAATTTTTATCAGATAAACCCAAATTCTCTGAAATTGCGTTGAGTTTGAGTGAGTACATTCGAGATGCCGAACTCATTATTCATAATGCGTCTTTTGATATGGGTTTTCTAGATGCGGAATACGCCCGGCTCAAACTTTCTAGCTTCACCAGTCAGGTAAGCAATGTCGTTGATACCTTGGCCAAAGCCAAAGAAATGCATCCCGGTAAGCGAAATTCGTTAGACACTTTATGTGACCGTTACGGCATTTCAAATGCACATCGTCAATTGCATGGCGCTTTGTTGGACGCCGAGTTATTAGCGGATGTGTATTTGGCGATGTCACGCGGACAAAATAGTTTGGTGATTGATTTGGACATGCAATCTTCACACGCCGGCCCTGCCTATGGGCTGCCAGATCAACCGTTCGCAGCCATTTTCGTGCAGACTGCTACTGATCAGGAGTTAGAAGTGCATCAACGGGTTTTGGCGGAATTGGATAAGATTGTGCGGGGGAGTTGTGTTTGGAGCGATGCGGCAGGACGTTAATAATTGAAACAGTAAGATGGTCCCCGATCTCGAAGAGGCGCGACAATGCATGCCGTGCTTGCCTCGCTCAATTTTTCTTGGATGCCAAAAAATCGATCAGGAATTAAACGCTAGAAGAACCCCAGCTCATTTCGATAGGTTGCTCCTTACTCAGAAGAAGAAAAATATATTGAAAAATATGTTAGAGAATAAAAATATAATTAATCATCTCGAAGTTGTGGCTCCAATTATTCCATTTCCTTTTTATTGGACTGACGCCGACATACGAGTTGTGGGTGCTAACCAAGCGTGTATCGATGCTATGGGAGCACAGAAATTTGAAGAAATTATTGGTAAAACTCCTTACGATTATTACCCCATAGAAATGGCTAAAAGTATTGTCGATCATGGACATTTAGTTATTCGAACAAAGGAAACACTGACTCAAGAAGACGTTATTCGCGATATTAGTACAGGTAAAACTCGCTATTACGCGGCATCCCGATCCCCCTTATTTGGAAACGATGGGGAAGTAATAGGAGTCGTTGGCATCTCGGTTGAAACAACAGAAAAAAAAGAGGCTGAGCGTTTGCAGAAGGAAGCGGAGCATTTACAGAAGGAAGCCGAGAAGTTGGCCCATGAAAATGAGATAAAAATGCAGCGGCTTATTATCGAAGAAAAAGAGAAACTCATCATACTCGCCCATACTGTTGCACACGATATCAGTTCTCCCTTATCCGCTCTTAACATGATGATGCATGTTTGTGATGAGTTGAAAGAGAGCAAACGGTCAGTGATTAAAAGAGCGATTGAAAGCATTTTAGATATTGCAAATAATTTGTTGAGTACTTACAGAAATGAAGAACAGCGGGTGACATCTGATATTGAACAACGTCAACC
>JAJNBE010000017.1 GCA_021155915.1 Solimicrobium sp.
ATCCTACTTGCCTTTAGCCTGTACCATCGAAGACAAATACAATTTTGAAGATCTGGCTAAACAAATAGAGCAGGAATGCCATCGATTAAGCGAAAGAAAATCGTATTTATTCGATTGCTGGCAACGCTATCCAGAGTTGGCAAGCTTGCTCCACCCGGACAAACAAAGTTACAGAATCAGTTTGAACAACATCGGCACACATGAGAATAAGGATAAAACCCCCTTACCTCAATCCTTCCTTACCCTATGCGAAGGATTACTTAACTCTCCTAAACAGCCAGTAGCAGAAATTGATTGGGTAAGTGCAAAAGAGCGCAAACAATTACTAGTCGATTGGAACTCCACTGATACTGCTTATCCTGCACATAAAACTATCCATGGCTTGTTTGAAGAGCAAGTAAAAAGAACGCCTCATCATCTGGCATTAATTGCACCAGATGCTCAATTAACTTATCAAGACTTAAATAAAAAGGCTAATCAACTAGCTCATTATTTAATCACACACCATGCTATTCAACCAGACCAATTAATCGCAGTTTGTCTCGAGCGTAGCCACTGGATGTTGATTGCGCTTTTAGGTATTTTAAAATCAGGTGGCGCTTATGTTCCGCTTGATCCTGATTATCCAGCTAAGCGCATTTCTTACATACTTAACGATACTAATGCGCAGGTTGTAATAACGACTCAATCGCAAGCACAGCAACTACGCCAGTTATCTGATATCGACTGGAAAAAAACGACGTTGCTTGTTCTGGATCAGTCGGAATTTCCGCTTATTTGGGAGAAACAAGCGACTATAGATCCAGTGACGGCAACCACTAGTCATCATCTAATTTATGTGATGTATACCAGTGGCACATCAGGAACTCCTAAAGGGGTGGAGATTGAGCATAAAAGCATTGTGAATCAAATTTTCTGGATTAACAGAACATACCCGTTACGCTTAACTGATCGAATTTTACAAAAAACACCATATGTATTTGATATATCGGTGTGGGAATTATTCTGGGCTAACCTATTTGGTGCAACAATCGTTTTCGCTAAACCAGAAGGGCATAAAGAGCCAATCTATTTAAGTGAACTAATTAGAGACGCACAAATTAACATCATCCAATGTACTCCTTCAATGCTAAGTATTTTTGCGCCGGTCCTAGCAGATAACCCACATGGTCTTTCCAATTTACGCCACCTTTTCTGCATTGGTGAAGTACTTCATATAGAGACCGTTAATAAGGTACAAGCGCTTTTACCTAAGTTGGAAATTCATAATCTATACGGTCCTACAGAAGCTTCTATCAACGCATTATCTTTTGACTGTACAAATCAACAATCTGTATATTTAGGTAAGCCTATTTCAAATACCCGAGCATACGTTCTTGATAAACAATACCGCCTTTTACCAGTTGGTGTCATTGGCGAGTTGCATATCGCCGGAGTTGGATTAGCTCGTGGCTATTTAAATGAGGCCGAATTAACTGCTCAACAATTTATTGCAAACCCATTCCAAACCGAACAAGAAAAACATGCGGGGCAATACAATCGTCTTTACAAAACCGGCGATCTCGCACGTTTGCTTCCTGATGGAAATTTAGATTATCTGGGCCGGTATGATACACAAGTTAAATTACACGGTTACCGCATAGAATTGACCGAAATTGAACATGTTATGCAGCGTTATCCGGACATTTTTCAAAGCGTTGTCATTGTGATGAATAACATGTTGGTTGCATATTACGTTGCCCAGCAGCCTATTGATAGGGAAAAAATCCAGTCTCATGTTGGTCAGTACTTACCCAGATATATGGTGCCGGCTCGATGTATTTTTCTGAAAAACTTTCCCCTGGCTATCACTGGAAAAGTAGATAAGAAAAAACTTCCTTTACCTCCCTTATCAAATTCTGAAGAGCACGTTCGACCTGCTAATAAAACCGAAGGTCAGCTCGCGGCTGTTTTTGCTACCGTATTAGATTTAGAACAAAGCAATATTTGTGTGACTGATGATTTTTTTAAGTTAGGCGGCGATAGCATTTTAGCGATACGTTTAATTAGTCTTCTAAACAAATTATTTCCAAAAACACTTCGGGTGAAAGATGTGCTGGAGCATAAAACCATACAAGCGCTTAGTGCCATAATTGAAAATCCAGAGAGTGCAATCAAAAAACCGGAAACAGTCTATAAGGCGTTTAATTTGATCGACAAACAGCAATATCAAGAACTGATTAGCACTGATCAGGTAGAAGATATTTACCCGGCTAGTTATTTGCAAATAGGCATGTTGCTTGAATCTAGTTTAAATGACAAGGGAACTTACCATGATGTGTTCAACTATGAGATCAATGTCCCCTTTGACCAAAAGAAATTCTTAGCAATATGGGAAGCATTAGCAAATAAGCATGCATTACTCAGAGCCCGTTTTTTATTTAGCGATCAACATGCACTCGATGTTGTGATTTTTAAAAAAACTCGTTTACATTACCGGATTTATGCCGATCAACCCTTACAGCCGTTGATCGATGCAGAGCGATTAAAACATTTTACCCATACAGAAGAATGTTTGTTCCATTTAATAGTTAATAAACATAGGGATAATTTTGAATTTATCTTTTCATTTCATCACGCTATTGTTGATGGATGGGGCGTCGCTAGTTTAATCAATGAATTTGTTCAAGCCTATGCAAATAATCAAGTAGTCAATTATCCAATCCTTCCTAATTTAGAGATGCATGAAAGTTTAAGCTATGGTGAATTTGTCCAAAATGAGCGACGTAGTCTTAATGACCAAAGTAGCATTGCATTTTGGAAAGACTACCTGGTCGATTCGGTACCAGCGGATGCAAAGTGGAAATTTGATGAAGAAGCCTCATCTCCCGATAGTCTATTTAGTACTTCAATTTTATTGAATGCAGAAGAAGCGGCTTTAGTGCAGCAAGTAGCCCATGAACATGCCGTCACTGTAGATAACGTCTTTTTATTTTCCTACATTAAAACGTTGTCCTTCTTTTTAAACAGCGTCGACATAACCATTGGTGTTGTGTTCAACAATCGTTTGGAAAAAGTCGGAGGGGATTCTTTATTTGGCTTATTTTTAAATGTGCTACCTTTTCGGTTACAGCTAAAACCAGAAGCAAGTTTGCAGGACGCATTAGTAGAGACATCTAATTCCAAGATGCGACTGTATGAGCACAAACATATTCCCTATGCACATATTAAATCAATATTTGATCGGGATTTATACAAATTTGGATTCAGTTTTATTAATTTTCACATATTAAAACCTAGCGAAAAAATTATTACAAACTGTGGCGGATTTAATCGGACTAGCATTCCTTTTTTGTTAGAAGTAACTCAGGGAAATACATTTAAATTAGACATCAAAGTTCATGATGATTACATTAATCAAGAGTATCTCAATTACTTTGGGCATTACTTAAAAATGACATTGCTGAATGTTTTACGAAATAAGAATGAACTAACTTTAGATACTAATGATTATCAAAAAATAGTGATTGAATGGAATGCGACGCATCAATCTTTTCCGGATAAAAAGACGCTGCATCAGTTATTCGAAGAACAGGTGCAACGCAACCCAGATGCGATCGCTTTGGTCTTCGAGGATAAGCAGCTGACTTATCGAGATTTAAATCAGAAAGCTAATCAATTAGCTTATCATTTAATACAAAAATATCAGGTAAAGTCTGACGAATTAATTGTTCTCTGTTTAAACAGAAATGAATTGATGGTTGTTGCTATTCTGGCAGTTTTGAAATCAGGCGCAGCTTATGTTCCGGTGGAGCCAGACTATCCTGATGAACGTATTTCATATATTTTACACGACACAGAAACACGAATTATTTTGACCAATGGGGTCCATCAAAACCGATTTAGTTCAATCACCCAAAAAGAAACCTATTCGATATTAGTTTTAGATGAAGAATCAACCGAAATACAGTCTCATCCATTTTCTGATTTAGATACCTCTGTTACTAGCAGTAACTTAGCTTATGTTATTTATACTTCTGGAACTACTGGTAAATCAAATGGTGTAATGATTGAGCACAAAGGAGTTGTTAATCTCATTCTTGACGTAATTAAAAAACATAAATTGTCTTCCAATAAACGGGTAGCATTTTATTCGAATTATGCATTTGACTGCTCTGTTTATGAGTTATTTTCAGCGCTTTCCGTAGGTTGCCAATTGTTTATATTGCCTAATCCGGTGCGCCATGATTTGCAAAGCTTGAATGAATACTTCACAACTCATGGAATTCAGGTTTCTTTTATTCCGAGTGGAGTAGCTGGTGATTTTATACAAACATGTCGTTCGAGCACGTTGGAGCTGATTTATATGGCCGGCGATCGGTGTGTTTTAGATTCTGGCACAAATATTGAGGATTTGGCATTTGAAGTCTTTAACGAATATGGAATAACCGAAACAACTATTTGCACAACATATAAAAAAGTGGAAAAAGCAAACTCTGGTAACACTAATGTCAATATTATTGGTCGACCTTTTTCCAACAATCAATGTTATATTTTTCTTCATAACGGGCAATTGGCGCCATTTGGAGTTATTGGCGAATTATTTGTCGGTGGCATTGGCCTCGCTAGAGGGTATCTAAACAATTCGGAATTAACTAACCAGAAGTTTATTATAAATCCATTTCAAAATGATGAAGAAAAAAACCTTGGAGTGAACGAGAGATTATATAAGTCAGGAGATTTGGCACGATTACTGCCTAATGGTGATATGGAGTATATCGCGCGTAACGATAATCAGGTAAAAATTTGGGGGTATCGGATAGAGCTTAGTGAAATTGAACGTGCATTAAATACTCATCCCAATATTAAACAAAGTATTGTTTTGCAAGCAAAAGATAGTGAAAATCCCGAAGGGCTGAGAAATCATTTAATTGCGTATTACGTCGAACGATTTCCTGAACAAGAAGCGATTAAAAATCATACTAATACGGAATTACGCGCTTACCTCGCAAAACAATTGCCGAAATATATGGTGCCTCGATATTTTATTCCAATTGATAAAATGCCCTTAACAACAAACAGTAAAATAGATCATAAAGCTTTACCACAGCCTATTTTTTCCACAAGTGATAGTTATATTCCACCACAAACTTCAAAAGAGAAAGAAATGTGTACGCTATTTGCCCACGTTTTAGGGTTGCCTCAGGAAAAAATAGGAATAACAGATGATTTTTTCTTGCAACTAGGTGGCAGTAGTATTCAAGCTATTAAGTTAATTGCGCAAATTAACAAGGCTTTTCAGACTAATTTGCGCGTCAGGTACATGTTCACTCATCAGGGAACTATTCGGAAACTGTTAAGCATTATGGAAATACATTCATGCAGGAGCCATAATGACCAATAAAACCGGTTTTCTTGATGAGAATTTTTATAAACTAATTGATCTTGTCAGTGCCCATGTTTATTGGAAAGATAAAGATGGACGTTATCTTGGTTGTAATCGACACGTTTTAGAGCAATTTGGATTGACACGTCCCCAAGAACTTGTTGGAAAAAGTGTTTATGAAATATTACTGAGTCCGGAAAATGAAGTTTCTCATTTCATTGAAACCGATAGAGTCGCATTGAAATACGGAATCTTTGAAGGTGAAGAATATGCAACTATTAGTAAAAAAGGAGTAACTTTTTTAACTAAAAAAGTGGCCTTTTTCAATGAGAAAGGGGACATTTCAGGATTAATGTGTACTTCTGTAGACATTACGAATCAAAAAAAGCTACTCGAACTTGAGTGTGAAAGAAGAAAAGTTATCTTAGAGGAGCATCTAAAAGTTATTCAAATTATTGATTCCTTGGATGCTAGCATTTACTGGAAAGATCAGAATGCTCAAAAATATTTGGGCTGTAATCGATATATGCTAGATATGTTTGGTATAAAAAGTCGAGAAGAAATTTTAGGTAAAACCGATTACGACCTTATGTCTGATATTGATGCTCAGAAAATTAGCAGAACTGACAAGCTGGTTCTAACTAGCGGAAGTTTTGAAGGAGAAGAGCATTTTAAGCTCCCCAATGGCGAAGAAAAAACCTATCTCACCATTAAAAAACAATTAATTGATAGTGAAGGCAACGTTACTGGATTGGTTGGAACTTTTTTAGATATCACCTATCAAAAAAAACTTCTTGAGCTCGAAAGAGAAAAAATTATTATTGATGAGCAATTAAAAATTACCCAAATTATTGACTCGGTGAATGCCAGTATTTATTGGAAAGACCGTAATGGTTTGAAGTATTTGGGTTGCAACCGATATATGTTAAATATGGTTGGGCTAAGCGATAGATCTCAAATTATTGGTAAAACAGATGCAGATCTAATATGGAAAGCTGATGCTGCCAGCTTAACGAAAGTTGATAACGATGTTATTAGTCATGGTAGTTATATCGGAGAAGAAAAGGTTTCTATAGCAAATGGAACAGAAATCACCGTGCTTACCGTAAAAAATCAGCTGGTTGATAGTGGCGGAAATGTCATTGGTGTTATCGGTACTTCGCTAGATATCACCGCGCAAAAAGAGACGGAATGTTTGAAATTAGAAAACGAATCCCAAAGAGCCGCAGCACAAGAACAAGAAAAATTTCGAAAAATTGTTGATCAGGTCGCTCATGACATTCGTTCCCCATTAGCGAGTCTATTAATGATAGTAAAAGCATCTCAATCTATTCCAGAAAAAGAGCGCATAGCCTTAAGAGAAGCCGCCATTACAATCGGTGATATCGCCAATAATCTACTGAGCAATTATCAAAAAAAAGAAGCAGATCAATCTCTGGCAGTGGAGGACCGTGAACCTATTTTAATTTCTCCTGTGATATTACAAATACTTACCGATAAAAAATACCAATACCAAAATCTTGCTGTCAAATTCGATCATCATTTTAGCCAGGCCGGAAATTTTTCTTGGATCAATGTCCAGCCTACTGCCTTTAAACGTATGCTCTCGAATATCACCAATAATGCAGTTGACGCTTTTGCTCAAAATACGGGCAGAATCATTCTACATCTTGATGCTGATGAGGAGCAGGTGCATATTACAGTTGAAGACAATGGCAAAGGTATGAGCCAGGAACTGGTACAGAAAATTATGAATCAGATTGCTGTGACGGAAGGTAAATCAAATGGTCACGGTATAGGTTTAACGCAAGTGCGTGAAACTTTGCAAAATAACGAAGGGCAATGGTTGATTGATTCTAAAATCGGGGTAGGCACAAGCATGCGGTTAACATTTTCACGTACCAAGCCCCTCGACTGGATAGCGGAAACAGTGCCATTGCATGAGGATGATACGGTTGTGATTCTAGATGATGACAACTCTATTCATTTGGCATGGACTTTTCGATTTGAGCAGATCTTGAAGAAGTATCCTGATTTAATATTAAAGCATTTTGAAAATGGTCAGGAAGCGATCGATTTTATTAACGGTCTTCATTCAGATATGAAACCAAAAGTATTTTTATTATCCGATTACGAACTGTTAAAGCAAAGCGTCAACGGGTTGGATGTAATTAACAAAACGCAGGTTAGCCGTTCCATTTTGGTCACAAGTCACTATGCAAACAAAAATATCCGACAATTAGCAATTACAACGGGCACCAAGATATTGCCAAAACAATTAGCTTCAGATATTCCGATTCTATTAGGTAAAGTAAATAAAACGTTCGATTCTTACAACGCACTTTTAAAAAATAACCTCAAGAAAGTCGATGTTATTTTTGTTGATGACGAACAGACTTTGTTGGATGGCTTAAGAATGATTGCTTTCGGCAAGCAGATTGAAACATATCGCGACCCGCAACATTTTTTGAATAATGTAAATCGCTATCCCAAAAATACCAAAATTATGTTGGACCAACATTTTGCGAATTTTGGTCAGAAGGGTATTGAAATTGCTGAACGACTACATACCTTAGGATTTACTCAACTTTATTTACTGTCAGGCGGAAATTTTGATAACTATCACATTCCAGATTACTTAACTGTTATTTTGAAAACCGATCTGGATAGTGTTGAGGCTGTTCTAAACAAAGAGTAAGGGCTAAAAAGCTCGTAGGTTGGCCAAATTTATCGTTTGTTAGCTTAGTGAAGCGCGAGGTTAATCGATTTTCTGACTGTAAGACGATAGTTCATAGTAATGCTCCGCATTTTCCCAGATGGGCTAACAAAAATTATGGATAGAGCGAAACGCATAAGAATTAATCTTTAGCATAACATTCTCGCGAAGTTGGCAATCTTATATTGTAGATCCTATGGCGCTAGCCATCGTTTTTTATCTGTAAAAAGATCAGCTACATGACACTGTCTGCAATCTATAAGTTTGCGGATAAGCGAAATAAAAAAATTTTAATGAGAGTGACTATGATTACAGAAGTTGATTTTTTTGACGGAAATTTTCATAAGATAATTGATCTGGTAAGCGCCAATATCTATTGGAAAGATACTGATGGACGTTATCTCGGTTGTAACCAACATGTACTAGACCAGTTCGGGCTAAAAAGTTCGGAAGAAATTATTGGGAAGAATGATTACGAAGTTTCGCTATTTGCTGAAAAGGAGCTTGTTCGATTCGTTGAGAATGATCAATTTGCGCATAAATATGGATTTTTTGAAGGGGAAGAACATGTAACGATCAATGGAAAGACAGTAACGTATTTGACTAAGAAAAAAAGTTTTTACAGTAACACAGGGGAAATTGTTGGGATCATGACGACTTCCTTAGATATTACTAATCAAAAAAAATTAATTGATCTGGAAAGAAAAAAAGCAGAAGAGCAGGTAAAGGCTAAGCAGATTATTGATGTCGTAAATGCAAGTATCTATTGGAAAGATAAAGAAGGAAGATATCTAGGATGTAATAAATATGTGTTGGATATGGCCGGGGTAAGCGATATTTCTGAAATTGTTGGCAAAACAGATAGTGAGCTGGTATGGAACGCAATATCTCCTAAGTTAATGGAGGTTGATAACTATGTCATTTGTAATGGCCCCTATGTGGGAGAGGAGCTAATGACTATAGCAGACGGATCGGAGCTTATTATGCTCACGGTCAAAAATAAGCTAGTTGATAGCGAATGCAATGTCATTGGCGTTGTCGGCACATCCCTTGACATCACCGCTCAAAAAGAAGCAGAACGCCTTCAATTAGAGGCTCAAAAATTTGCGCTGCAAGAAAAAGAAAAATTTATCCAACTTGCACATAAAGTCGCACATGACATCAGCTCGCCATTAACCGCATTAACTATGATGATGCACACGTGGGATGAACTGCCGGAAAGTAAACGTTCCTTAATAAAAAGAGCGACCGAAAGCATTTTAGACATTGCGAATAATTTGTTGAGCACTTATCGAAATGAAGAACAACGAGCAATGTCTGATATAGAACAACGTCAGCCATTGTTAGTTTCCGATCTGATCATTCAATTGATGAGTGAGAAAAAAGTGCAATATATTAACCACTCAATCAATTTTGAAACAGCTATCGCCAATGACGCATGGTTTGCTTTTTCTGAAATGCAGACCAGTCAATTCAGACGTTCTTTGTCGAATCTAATAAATAATGCGGTAGATGCTTTAGACAACAAAAAAAATGGTCTCATTACCGTTAGATTAGCGGCCAATGTGGATGCCGTTGTAGTGAAAGTCGAAGACAACGGCAAAGGTTTGAGTTTTGATATGATAGAAAAAATGAAAAGCCGCTTTTGTTTTACAGCGGGCAAAGAAAATGGCCATGGGTTGGGATTACAGCAGGTATGGGATACCCTGGAGTTCAACCAGGGCATCATGGAAATCCAGTCGACGTTAGGCAAAGGCACCTCGATCCAGCTCACCTTTCCCCGAACTGCCGCGTCAAAATGGATTACGCAAGATTTCAATCTCAATCTCGACAGTATCATCGTTATTTTGGATGACGATGAATCCATCCACACTGCCTGGAACCTGCGGTTTGGTCCTTTTCTTGCGCTTTATCCCATTTTACGGCTCCATCATTTCACTCAAGGACAAGAAGTACTGAATTTTTTTGCTAGGTTAAGCCCAGCAGAAAAAGAACAGGTCGTATTTTTAAGCGACTATGAATTATTACATCAGGAAAAAAATGGTTTGCAAATAGTTGAAGCCAGCGCAATAAAAAATGCAACCCTGGTCACCAGTTATTATTCCAACCCCAAAGTAAGGGAAGCGCTTGAACGATTAAGAATTCAGGTATTGCCTAAGCAAATGGCTGCTATTGTTCCGATTTACATTAAGGAAGAAGGTGAGAAAGTTGTTAAAAATGCTTGTTCCGATCTCTCTAAACCTAATTGGTTATCTAAACTATGGAAAAACCTACTTCAGTAATTTTGAGAATTAGTTTTTTTAAGAGTTTTTTTCATTGTGAGGTGGCAATATAATGGATGCGTTTTTCCTCTTGCTGTCATGTATTGGTAAAGTAAATGATCGTTCTTGGTATTGAATCTTCCTGCGATGAAACTGGTTTGGCTTTGGTGGATACTGAAACCGGCTTGCTGTCGCATGCCCTCTATTCACAAATTGCGATGCACCAGGAATATGGGGGCGTTGTTCCGGAATTAGCTTCCCGTGATCATATTCGACGGGCGTTGCCTTTATTAGAGCAAGTTTTACGAGAAGCTCATTTAGATAAAAATGCTATTGATGCGATCGCATATACACAAGGCCCAGGCTTGGCTGGTGCGCTGTTGGTTGGCGCTTCCGTGGCATGTGGTTTGGGACTAGCGCTAGATCGTCCAATACTTGGTATACATCATTTAGAAGGCCATTTATTGTCGCCTTTACTGACATCAAATCCACCGCAATTTCCGTTTATTTCCCTGCTCGTATCGGGCGGACATACACAAATAATGCGGGTAGATAGAGTTGGTCAGTACACATTATTAGGTGAAACTTTAGATGATGCCGCTGGTGAAGCCTTTGATAAGTCGGCCAAACTATTGGGTTTGTCTTATCCTGGTGGCCCTGCTATTTCTCGTCTGGCTGAATTAGGCAACCCGGCCGTT
This sequence comes from Solimicrobium sp., assembly GCA_021155915.1. Classification (GTDB taxonomy): domain Bacteria; phylum Pseudomonadota; class Gammaproteobacteria; order Burkholderiales; family Burkholderiaceae_D; genus Solimicrobium. The sequence goes on from JAJNBE010000017.1 coordinate 11,041, forward strand.
TATACCTTGCCCCGACCGATGCTGCATTCTAAAGATTTCAATTTTAGTTTCTCGGGATTAAAAACAGCGGTGCTGACCGTGGTTAAAAATCATGTGGGCGAATTGACTGAGCAAGATCGTGCCAACATTGCCCGCGCGTTTATCGATGCGCTTGTAGATGTAGTTGTCGCAAAATGTTGCGCGGCAATGCGTCATACCGGATTAAAAAGATTGGTGATAGCCGGCGGTGTGGGAGCTAATACACAATTGCGAGCCGGACTAAATACAGCGGCAGCTAAAAAACGGTTTTCCGTGTATTACCCAGATCTAGAATTTTGCACCGACAATGGCGCGATGATTGCGTTTGCTGGGGCCTTGCGTTTAAAAGAAGATCCCGGGCAAGCGCGGAAAGATTATTCCTTCAACGTGCGTCCAAAGTGGGCATTGAATGGATTGTAACGTAACGCAGCCTTCGTGCGCTCGTACCGCAAGTTACATCTTAACAAATGCTCACGCTCACTTTTACCAGATTTATTTTACGACCTATTTCTACAACTAAAACGCGTTTCCTTGCCGGAAATCAATTGCTGAATATTATTTTTATGACGAAAAATGAGCAACGCACTCATAACGCAGGTTGCCCAAAAAAGAGCGCTGGCAGTACCGAAAATTAGTCCAGAATAAAATGGCGCAAACAGCGCAGCTATTAGTGCCGCCAAAGATGAATAGCGAAAACAGAAAAATACGACTAACCAAGTGATCAACGTCCCTAGTCCCAGCCACGGATCTAGTCCCAGCAGAACCCCCGCCGCCGTCGCGACTCCCTTCCCACCTGCAAATTTAAAAAAAACTGGCCACAAATGCCCTATAAATACCGCTATTGCGGCCAGAGCAATCACCGGCTCTGGTAAGTGAAGTGCCATTGCTAACCAACTCGCCATCCAGCCTTTAAATCCATCACCCATTAAAGTTAATATTGCTGCGGGTTTATGGCCACTGCGTAACACATTAGTTGCTCCCGGATTTTGGGAGCCATAAGTGCGCGGGTCGGACAATCCCATTAGCTTACTAACGATAACCGCGAACGAAATAGAACCGATTAGATAAGAAAGGATCACCACACTAATTGAAACAAAAGCGAGGTTTGGTGTGAGACTAGTTAGCATGAAATTGGAATTAAGTTAAACAGAATGGCATTCTAAGCTAAAGCAGGATAAGCTAATTAGAGTTTTTGCTAATCTCTGTTTTGGTCATACTTGGGCTTGTCCACAAGTCAGCCGCGTGGATGATGTTCTTTATGCAGTAGTTTTAATCGTTCTCTTGCAATATGCGTATATATTTGTGTGGTGGAGATATCTGAATGCCCAAGTAATAACTGCACTACACGTAAATCAGCGCCATGGTTAATCAGATGTGTTGCAAACGCATGTCTTAAGGTATGCGGAGAAAGTGGTGAATTAATTTCAGCCTGCAAACTATATTTTTTGATCAGTATCCAAAACATTTGCCGAGTCATTGCGCTACCACGTGCGGTAACAAATAAAGCATCATCGATTTGCCCCTTCATGATTACTGGGCGAGCTTCCTTTAGATAGCGACTAATCCATTGGCTGGCAATTTCACCAAAAGGAACTAAACGAGTCTTGTTGCCTTTTCCAGTGATGCGTAACACGTTGTCATTTAAACTAACTTCTTGCATGTGTAGTAAAACTAGTTCAGTAACACGTAAGCCGCTGGCATACATCAATTCCAACATACAACGGTCGCGTAAACCAAGTTCTGTAGTATGATCGGGCGCGGCCAATAATGCCTCGACCTGAGTCTCACTTAAGGACTGAATATTGCGCGAAGATGTTTTTGCAGAGGGAATTTTTAACGTCGGGTCTGCAATAATTTTATGTTGATGCAAGGCCTGTTGATAGAAACGCCTAAATACAGCCAGACGGCGATTAGCACTGGTTGCCTTACGGTTTAAAGAGGCTGAGTATTCATTAATGTCGGTTGCTGTTGCCAGAAGTAGGGAGTTATGTCCATTCAAGGCCCGCCATTGGGCAAATAAAGTCATATCACGTCGGTAAGCTTCAAGCGTGTTCTTAGACAAGCCATCTTCCAACCAAAGCGTATCGCAAAATTCATCAATTTCATTTTGCATTAACGAGCTGATTAACATATCCATTATCAAAGAAAGAAAATCGTTTAGGAGAGTGCAGCATCCTTCCTTGCAAAATAATGCTACTAGATTGCTTGACTAAATTACATGACTAATCTGAATCAAAATTGTCGTTTTAACGTAACTCTTTCCTGCAGTTATTGCTAATCTCATAAACACCAAGGCATAATACTGGATACGTCAATTTTGTTGGCTTCCAGTAATCTTCTTAACAGTAATTAGTAACAATTACTCTCATCCTAAGTCGATAATGTCGATTCCACAATTGGTAGCTTCAGATTTGACAGTAAGATCTGACAGTATATATGTTAAGTTTCTTGTCTTTAAACAATTCTCCTCTATTTACGGAAAGCACTGGCGAACTAATTGTTATCCTTACTCTGGCTGCCTGATTAGATTATCTTTATACAACAAATTCGGGTTGATAAGGGTGTGGGCTTCTGGTAGGCAACCGGCGAACTAAAGTTAGCCAGCGAACACTCAATATTTTAGATTGAGGAAAAGAGACCTCGGCACAAACTGTAGCAAGCCGAAGACACGGCGTATAGGCACAGCAATCGGAATGTACTCGAGTACAAAAGAGTTGCGAGCACCGCGCCACGCCGTATTTAGCTTGCTCGCTACGGTAGTACGGAGGTCTCGAAAATAGGATAATCATTTTGGACTTACCCGCATCCAATTCTCGTCCTCCCTTTTTTAAGCAAAATTGGGTTTTCCCATTTTTGCTGGCCCTTCTTCTATTGCCCGTCTTAATCTTACTTCCATGGCAGTCACAAAAAATTGAATTTCAAGACCACGAACAACAGTTAATTGCAGATACGTTATGGGTGGAGCAAGGAATTCGATTCCAGCTAATCAGAAATGAAGAAAATCTAGTTTCCTTAGGCGACACCATTGTCGCGAAAAGCGCACCCGCCGAAAAGTTAAAGGAGCGGATTTTTGAGTTGAGCCAGGATCATTCAGAGCTGCATCAGCTAATCTGGGTAGACGCAAGCAATCAGGTACTTTTTAGCAAGCACCCGCTTACCACATCAGACTTATCGTCCTACTTAACAAAAACGGCAGAAAATGCGCGGTCCAGTAGAGATCCCAGATATTCCCAACCTTATGAGCAAGAAGGCGAAAAACAAGTTTATCTGATGGATTACTATTTGCCTTTGTTCCGTAACTACGAATATATAGGAAGTCTTGTTGCTAGTTATAAAATATCTACTATTTTGGACCAAATGGTGCCTTGGTGGTTTGCTAAAGATAATGAAACAAGTTTGACAAATTTCAGTGGCGTTACGCTCGCTCAACGAGCGGACGGCGGTTATGGCCATAACATTTATACCCATGCACAGAATCTGGATTTACCCGGAGTCCATTTGGTATTAAAAACAAATAGTTTCAAAGATGCCCCCCAGTTGTTATCGAATTATCTGGTAGCAGCGGTAGTAGCACTGACTCTGGGTTTGTTGTGGTGTGTATGGGCGCTATGGCACGATATTTTGCGTCGGCAGGCAGCGGAAACAGCGTTACGAAAACAGATCGCATTTCGTAGCGCTATGGAAAAATCACTGGTAACTGGATTGCGGGTCAGGAGTTTAGACGGCTGCCTGGTTTATGTAAACCCTGCTTTTTGCGAAATGGTTGGCTATACCGTCGAGCAACTGATCGGACAAAAAATACCTTTGCCATTTTGGACGGAGGAGATAGTCGAAAGTTTTCAGCAGCGTACACTCATCGCTGGAAAAAATAGTACTTTAAATGGATTGGAGTCAATGTATATACACTCCAGCGGCAGACGAATCCCGGTACTCATTTATGAATCACCGTTAGTGGACGAAGACGGGATTCAAACGGGTTGGATGGCGTCCATCCTCGATATTAGTGAACAAAAAAAGGCCGAACAAATATTACGCCAGCACGAAGAAAAATTGCAAAGTAGCGCGCGGCTTTCTACAATGGGAGAGCTAGCATCAGTAATGGCGCATGAGTTGAATCAACCGCTGGCAGCCATTTCCAGCTATGCGACGGGAGCTTTAAATATGATGAAGTCGGGCAATCTTGATCAGGAAATGTTACAGCCTGCGCTAGTCCAAATGCAGAATCAGGCGCAGCGTGCCGGCCAGATCATACGTAGCGTGCACGACTTTGTAGCCAAACGAGAACCTAACAGGACAAAACAGCAATTTAAAGATATATTCAAGAGTATTTTGCCACTGATCGAATTACAAGCGAAATCGTATTTAGTTAGCTTGCAGCTTAATATTGAAGATTCTTTGCCGGCGATATTTGTTGATTCAACTTCTTTTGAGCAAGTTATTCTTAATTTAACGCGAAATGCGTTGCAATCTATGCAGGAATTAACGCTCCAGCAACGCATATTGCAAATTGATGCAAAGAACTGTGGTAGCTATGTACAGATTGATGTGATTGACCATGGTACAGGCCTTTCGCAAGAGGTAATTGAGCGATTGTTTTCACCGTTCTTTTCGACTAAAGCCGAAGGAATGGGGATGGGGTTAAATATTTGCCGCACTATTATCGAGTTCCATGGGGGACAATTAGCGTATCGGGCAAATCCCGTTGGTGGCACAATTTTTAGTTTTACCCTACCAGTGGTTGAGAATGAAGCAGACTTGAAACCGACTTCATTCAATGCGGATTTTAAATAAAGAAAGCAATTTATGTTGCATATTGTTGATGATGATGATGATTTGCGTGATGCCTTAGTGTGGATGGCCAAATCGCGCAAAATGCCCTGCATTGCTTATAGTAGCGGTGAGCAATTTCTAGCTACTTTACTTGGCCAAGAGAGTGATCCTGGAGAAGATCTAGTGCAAACATCCCGATTTAATTTTGATTCAAAAGGTGACTGTGTTTTGCTAGACGTACGTATGGCAGAAATGAGTGGTATTGCTACGTTTAACAACATTGCTGAGAAACAACTGAATAAGCGCTTGCCGGTGATTTTTATAACTGGTCATGGCGATGTTCCGATGGCTGTAGATGCGTTAAAACTTGGCGCGTTTGATTTTTTTGAAAAGCCGTTTAATGATAATGCACTGTTCGATCGAATTCAGGAGGCATTAGAATCATCGCGCCAGGCCGGGAAGTTATCGGTGGTATTTAACCGATTAGAAAATCTGACTATTCGTGAGCGTGAAGTTCTTGACCTAATTTTGTTAGGAAAAATGAACAAAGTGATTGCTGACGATTTAGGTATTAGCATGCGTACCGTTGAAGTGCATCGGGCAAATATTTTTTTGAAGATGGAAGTAAAAACAGCGGTGGAATTGGCAGGGTTACTTAAAGAGTAAGGTAGGTGTAGCCTGGCCAATCGCTCACGTCGCAACTACTACAGTTTTTATTATTCCAACGCCCAAAGTATATGCTCACGTACCAGCTCAGATACGTGGGCTAATTTCTTTTCTAATACGCAGTCAATTTCACTGGTATTTATCTTTTGCGAAACGAGTTGGCGTCTCGCGTTACCTAATCCAACCGCCAGATTTCGCAACCATCGATCGTAACCTATCCGCCTTATTGCACTACCTTCAAGCTTACGCATGAATTCCTCCTCACTCCAGTCGAATAATCCTATCAAACTGGAATTATCCAATCCATTTCTCACTTCGAAATCAACTAGTTCACTTGCTTGTGCGAATTTATTCCAAGGACAATAAAGTTGACAGTCATCACAACCATATACCCGGTTGCCGATAAGTGGCCGGAATTCAATAGGTATACTTCCCTTAAGTTCGATAGTCAGATAAGAAATACAACGCCGGGCATCTAATTGATAAGGAGCTAAAATTGCTTGTGTTGGACAACAGGTAAGACAGGCAGTACAGGTACCGCAGTGAGACAGAGCGGTTTCTTGAGATGGAGTATCAATTGGAAGTGGTAAATCAGTAATAATTTCGCCAATAAAAAAGGTAGATCCAGCGTGACGGTTTAATAACAAAGTATGTTTGCCTCGCCACCCTAAACCGGCTTTTTCAGCTAAGGCAACTTCCATTATGGGTGCAGAATCAGTAAAGACGCGATGATTAAATTTGCCCAAACACCTAATTTCGGTTTCAATTCGAGTGGCCAGTTCTTGTAACCGACTACGTAGTACTTTGTGGTAATCACGTCCTCGTGCATAAATAGATATAATCGCCTGGTCGGATTTTTTGGTACGCTGCTTTTCTTTGTCTCGCCAATTTTGCGTACTATTCTCTGAGTTAGATAAGGACAAGTAATCCATGCGCACCATAATAGCGCGTAGGGCTCCCGGTACTAGTTCCCTGGGCCGGACGCGTTTAAGTCCATGTTTCGACATGTAGTTCATTTCGCCGTGATGACCACCGGCCAACCATGCTGCAAAACCGGCTTCCTGATGGGATAGTTCCAGATCGGTGATACGTACATCGGAAAAGCCTAATTCTTTCCCCCAAGCTTTAATGCTCAGTGCAAGAATGGGCAAGTTGTCGTTTATCATACTAAACTCATCAATATTCAATAACTGTATTTTACGAGATGCCTGACACTAAGGCCCCATTGATCACACAGTCGACAAAGCAATTAACCGAGCAGCATATCATGCACTTAACCCGTCAATTAGCAACGCCGGCCGAAACCGATGTCCTTGGACACTGTTTAGCCGACCAACTTGTTCCCGGTTTGATTATCTATTTACATGGAGAGTTGGGCGTAGGGAAAACGGCGTTAACGCGTGCGTTATTACACGCAGCAGGTTATAGCGGGCACGTAAAAAGCCCAACTTACACCTTAGCGGAACCGTACGAAGTTATTTTATCTGATCAATCCGTTACGATAATGCATTTTGATTTATATCGCATGACAAGTCCGGATGAATTTTTGGAAGCTGGCTTTAGAGATGTGTTTAATCAGTCAACCATCTGTATCGTGGAATGGCCAGAAAATGGTAAGGGCGTTCTGCCCCTTCCTGATTTAGAGCTATTTTTAACTGTTGCAGGAGCCGGTCGCGTTGTAGAACTGCGTGCGATAACGGAAAAAGGAAAAACATGCCTGACTCAACTCAAGTTTCCCCCCAATTAGTGAAAACTGGAAAAAAAAATCAACGGTCCCGCCGTATTTTTCTACAAAGTGGTTCAACGTTGCTGTTATCCATGTTGGTTCCAACATTATCCTATGCAGCACAAATTTTGGCAGTGCGAGTCTGGCCGGCAAATGACTATACGCGCGTTACCTTGGAAGGGGATATTGAATTAAAAGCGACTCAGTTTTTAGTGAAAGATCCACTGCGTATGGTGGTGGATATTGAGGGGTTGGAATTAAATTCCACTTTGAAAGAAATTATCGCCAAAATCCAGTCGAATGATCCTTATATTAAACAGGTCAGAGTTGGTCAAAATCGGCCCAATGTTGTGCGTTTAGTTTTTGATCTCAAAGAAGAAATTAGTCCTCAGGTGTTTACATTAAAGCCCGTGGCCGGATATAAGCACCGTCTTGTATTGGATTTATATCCGACGAATCCGGTGGACCTTATTGCCGAATTGATCGAAAAAGGGCAATGGTTGCAGGACAAGCCTGTCGTTAAATTGGAGGAAAGCTTACAGCAGCCACTTCAAAATAATTATCCTCAACCTTTAGCGATGCCACAACCGAAATTAAATCCGAATCCTGAACAGTTCTTCCCCTCCAATCCCGAGTTTAGCCCACCACCCTCACTTATTCGCATGGTGACTATTTGTCTGGATCCTGGTCATGGTGGCGAGGACCCTGGCGCGATTGGTCGGGGAGGCAGTCGCGAAAAAGATGTAGTACTTGCGATTGCCAAACGATTGAAAGCCAAGATTGAACAGCAGCCAAATATGCGCGTATTTTTAACGCGCGACGCTGATTTTTTTGTGCCTCTTCATGTGAGAGTACAAAAGGCCCGAAAAGTTCAGGCGGATTTATTTATGTCTATTCACGCAGATGCGTTTATTGAGTCCACTGCACGCGGTTCTTCGGTATTCGCCCTGTCCAATAAAGGAGCGAGCTCAACGGCAGCAAGGTGGTTGGCAAAAAAGGAAAATGCTGCTGATTTGATTGGGGGAGTAAATATTAAAAATCATGACAGGCAGCTGGCTAGCGTCTTGTTAGACCTTTCAACTACCGCACAAATTAGTGATAGTTTAAAACTGGGCAGTGCCATATTGGGTGAAATTGGTGGCATCAACCGCTTGCATAAGGGCGCCGTGGAGCAAGCAGGGTTTGCTGTTTTAAAAGCGCCGGATATTCCGAGTGTGTTAATTGAGACGGCGTTTATTTCTAATCCCGAAGAAGAGGCAAAGTTGGTGGATGAGGACTATCAAAATCAGATGGCCGATGCGATTTTAAACGGTATTAATCGTTATTTCGCTAAAAAGCCACCATTAGCAAAAAATCGTCTGACTTGAATAGATCAATACAATAGGATAACTGTGGATAATACTTATTTACTCTTCATAAGCTGGAAGAGATAATACAATGATCACTTGGAATCTGTTTCGCAGTAGCTTAGAACCAAAACAGCATTTACCTGTGTTCGCAGGGGAAGTAGATATCATGCCGTCAATTTCCTCTATAGAGTAGACCAATATATTAAAGTTAGGAGTAATTACATGAATGGAATTTTCCCAAGAAATACCTCAGCATCTACGGTGGAGCGGATTATCAACGCGGCGGTTAAAGGTGAAAATGTAAAAGACGCTTCCCTCGGTTATAAAACTATCTTCACGGAAGTCGGGGAGTATTTTAATAGAGCGGCTGGATTTTATGATTATTATGAGGAGCTAGACCCCTGTAAAATAGAATTATCAGAGGCGCTCGATGGTGCTATGGCTACGTTGACCGATTCTGAATACAGTATTTCCAGTGAATTCAGTCTTAACGATGAACAGGGTATTAAGCGATATTATCGATTAGTACGATTTAAATCAGAACCTGACTGGTTTAACTCCCAAGTTTTTGGTGGGAGCCTGTTTAGAGACATCATATCAATGTATCAATATGACGCACCTATTAGCGATAAAGATATACGACATAACATACACGATTGTTCTACTGGGTCAAAGGATAACATCAAGCTTATCTATACCTATAAAGGGAAATAACAAATTTTCAGGGCGAGATGCCATAAACAGATTTACCGCTTGATTAACAGGTAATATTGATTTTGCTAGAAGCCCAGTCAACTTAAGTTCGGGCAATTTTTTTTAGTGCAATTTCCATAAATCGCCAACGAATGTTCAGAAATAGTGAAGCCACGCTGGGTGGCGATCATTTGTTGGCGCTTTTCAATCTCATCATCATAAAATTCTTCCACTCTCCCGCAATCTAGGCAAACCAAATGATCATGATGCGTGCCTTCGTTGAGTTCAAATACCGATTTGCCCGTTTCAAAGTGATTGCGATGAATAATTCCAGCCTGTTCAAATTGCGTCAAAACCCGATAAACAGTCGCTAATCCCACATCCATATTTTCATTTAACAAGATTTTATAGATATCTTCAGCGGAAAGGTGACGTACTTTACTGCTTTGAAAAATTTCTAAAATTTTTAAACGGGGCAGGGTAGCTTTTAAGCCGCTGGATTTGAGATTAGGTGTTGTAGGCATTTTTTTTTCTTCAATGTTGGATATCTGCTTTATCATATTATGTTTTCGTGCTGAAGCTTAATGAATTAGGGATATTTATGCGAATGTTGCAAAAATGTAATTTTAAAATTAGGGTTTGTTTATGCCTTTGTTTGCTCGCTATCGTATCGGGTTGCGCTAGCCAACGCTCACCTGCTAGTGGAATACCAGTTACTGCAATCAATAATGCGGCGCTAGTATCGTCAGAAATTGGGAATGCTCAAGGCAACGGACACGTTGCTGAGAGCAAGACGCCTGAAAACCTCAGTACCAAAACCGTTGCTCCGGTGGGTTTTGCTAAATTTTTAGGAATTTTTACTCCCTATCGTATCACCATTCAGCAAGGTAATTTTGTTTCGAAAGAAATGATCGCTCAAGTCAAAGAAGGGATGACGCGTGAACAAGTGCGCTTTCTATTGGGCACCGCATTATTAACTGATATGTTTCATTCCGATCGCTGGGATTATATATTTCGTTTATTAAAACCAAATGGTGAATCAATTACGTCTCGGGTCACAGTCTATTTTCATCAAAGCCTCGTTTCTAGGATAGAGCGCGGTGATTTGCCTAGTGAAAGAGAATACTTGGCAAGAATTACCGATGCAGCGGTTGTTGCGCCGAACAGTTCAACGGATTTACCTTAGCTTTATCGGAAATAATTATCTTAAAAAACGAAGATTGAAACCAATGACTAATTTGACAAAAACCGGTTCGAATGGGATTCCTTTGAAGATAACTATTGCCGGTGCTTCAGGGCGCATGGGTCAGATGTTGATTGAGGCCGTAAATAGTGCGTTTGATGCACAGTTATCCGGTGCACTGGGGGTAGCCGGGCATGATGCTGTTGGACAAGACGCGTCTGCTTTTTCAGGGAAATTATCGGGAGTATTAGTTACTTCTGACTTATCAGTTGCCTTAGCGAATGCCGAAATTTTAATTGATTTTACACGCCCTGAAGGGACATTAAAACATCTTGAATATTGTGTTGAACATAATATTAAAATGATTATCGGCACAACGGGATTTGACGAGGTGGGGAAGAAAGCCATCGCTGCGGCAGCAAAAAAGATTGCTATCGTATTTGCACCCAATATGAGTGTGGGAGTGAATGTAACAATGAAATTGTTGGAACTGGCGGCGCAAAGTTTTTCTGAAGGTTACGACATTGAAATTATCGAAGCACATCATCGCAATAAAGTTGATGCGCCTTCGGGAACAGCGTTAAAAATGGGTGAAGTAATTGCCGGTGCAATAGGGCGTGATTTGAATGAGGTTGCAGTGTACTCGCGCGAAGGAATAACTGGGGAACGTGATCCTTCTTCAATCGGCTTTGCTACCATCCGAGGCGGGGACATCGTTGGTGACCACACTGTTATGTTTGCCGGCATCGGTGAGCGTGTGGAAATCTCACATAAATCCTCTTCACGAGTGACCTATGCAAACGGGAGTCTACGTGCCGCCCGTTTCTTGCGTGACAAGCCATATGGTCTATTTGATATGCAGGACGTGATTGGTTTGCGCCGGCTCGACTCAAAATAAGTTGCCAGGGGAAGGTTGGGCTAGCGCTTCATCAGCTCAACACCTCACTTCAATACCACTAAATGTTAAAAATTTGATGATGCGGTTTTCTTCTGACATATATTTGTCCATCAAGCTATGTAGTTTGAGGAAGCGCTTCCTCAACCGATAAACTTTGAACTGAATCCTACCTCCAATGCAAGAAAAATATATTCCCTCTGAAGTTGAGCAAGAAGCACAAGCCCACTGGCAAAAGATTAATGCTTACCACACCTTAGAAAATGATCCTCGTTTTCCAAAAGGTAAGTACTACGCCTGCTCAATGCTGCCGTATCCATCGGGCAAATTACATATGGGGCATGTGCGTAATTACACCATAAACGATATGCTGGCACGTCAGTTGCGCATGAAGGGTTATAACGTCCTAATGCCAATGGGTTGGGATGCGTTTGGTTTGCCGGCAGAAAATGCAGCCATGGCCCTCAAAAAATCACCTTCCGAGTGGACCTACGCCAACATCGGAGACATGAAATCGCAAATGCAGCCGTTAGGATTAGCATTTGATTGGACGCGCGAAATTGCTACTTGTGATCCGGATTATTACAAGTGGAATCAATGGTTCTTTTTAAAGTTATTGGAAAAAGGTATTGCTTACAAGCAGACTCAGGTGGTGAATTGGGATCCCATTGATCAGACCGTACTGGCGAATGAACAAGTAGTAGATGGTCGGGGGTGGCGCTCAGGCGCCTTAGTGGAGAAGCGCGAAATTCCGGGTTATTACTTCGGCATTACTCAGTACGCGGAAGAGCTATTGACTAGCATTAATGATTTATCAGGATGGCCCGAACAAGTTCGTATTATGCAACGTAACTGGATAGGCAAAAGCGAGGGTGTACGCTTTGCTTTTCCACATCAGATTAACGATGACGCTGGCGTGCTTATTCAAGAAGGGAAATTGCATGTATTCACGACCCGGCCTGATACGATTATGGGGGTCACTTTTTGTGCGGTAGCAGCAGAGCATCCGTTAGCGACATTGTCTGCAAAAAATAATCCGGTACTAGCAGCATTTATTGAAGTGTGCAAAACGGGTGGAACCACTGAAGCTGAAATGGCAACCAAAGAGAAAGAAGGGTTGCCAACGGGATTATTCGTTACTCATCCACTAACTGGTCGGCAAATAGAAGTTTGGGTGGGAAATTACGTTTTGATGACTTACGGTGATGGAGCTGTGATGGGCGTTCCGGCTCATGATGAACGTGATTTTGCTTTTGCTAAAAAATATCGTTTAGCTATCCAACAGGTTATCGCAGTGGAAGGGGAAAGCTTTAATGAACAAAACTGGCAGGAATGGTATGGGAATAAAGAGCATGGGATCACCATTAATTCGGGTAAATTCAACGGGTTAACTTGCCAGGAGGCGGCCAGTGCTGTTGTGACGGAGTTAGTGGGTAAAGGTCTAGGCGAAAAGAAAACCACCTGGCGTCTCCGTGACTGGGGCATTAGCCGTCAACGTTATTGGGGCACGCCAATTCCAATTATTCATTGTGTTTCCTGTGGTTCTCTTCCTGTACCAATCGAAGATTTACCTGTCATTTTGCCGACTAATTGTATTCCAGATGGATCGGGAAATCCTTTAAAGTATCATGCTGATTTCTTAAACGTCGCTTGTCCGAAATGTGGAAAACCCGCCCAACGTGAAACTGACACGATGGATACCTTTGTGGATTCTAGCTGGTATTACATGCGATACACCTGCGCAGATGCAAATGCCATGGTTGATTCCCGTAACGATTACTGGATGGCGATGGATCAGTACATCGGTGGAGTAGAGCATGCTGTTATGCATTTGTTATACGCACGGTTTTGGACAAAAGCCATGCGCGATATGGGCCTGGTTAAGTTTGATGAGCCATTTATTAACTTGTTTACGCAAGGAATGCTGCTAAACGAATCCTTTTTTCGTGAAGATACTCGCGAAGGCTCCTCAGGAAAAAAAACCTGGTATTACCCTAACGAAATTGAAGTGGCATTTGACGAGAAAGGTCGACCCGTTTCAGCAAGCTTAAAAAGTGATGGACTTCCCGTTCAGTTAGGCGGCATTGAAAAAATGTCGAAGTCTAAAAATAACGTGGTGGAACCGAAAGATATTATTAGTCGGCTTGGTGCGGATACAGCCCGATTATTCACGATGTTTGCCGGCCCACCAGATCAAAGTGCCGCTTGGAGTGACGCTGGTGTTGAAGGTGCGGCACGCTATTTGCGTCGGTTGTGGGCGAATGCTTATAAACATGTGGTAACAATTCAAGGGGCCGGCAATATCGATAGTTCCAGTACTGATTATGTCGAGTCGGTAAAAGCTCTGCGCCGCGAAGTACATCTCACGTTAAAGCAAATTGATCATGATTACCAGAAGTTGCACTACAATACCGTTGTTTCAGGGGCCATGAAATTGCTCAATGCAATTGAAGCATTTCAGTTCGAAGAGGCGGCGGGTCAAGGTCATGCCGAAGCACTCAAAGAAGCCTTCAGTATTTTACTCCGCACTTTGTATCCAGTTTGCCCACATATTTGTCATGTACTGTGGAAAAATCTCGAATTGGGAGGGGCAAATAATGTTGAAATAATTCATGCTCCCTGGCCAGAGGTAGATGAGACTGCGTTAGTCCAGCATGTAATTGAACTTATGGTGCAGGTAAATGGTAAATTACGGGGCTCAATTAAAGTTGCGCGCGAGGCCGATAAGACTAGCATTGAAAAGACTGCGCTGGCCCAGGAGCACGTGCAGAAATTTTTAACGGGAGTACCTAAAAAAATTGTTATCGTGCCGGGGAAATTGATCAATATAGTCGTGTAACTCCAGAGATCAAGCAGTGTAATGAGACTCTCAATTAATTGCATGACTTATCACGTCTCACGCTATATTAATTCGTCCGCAATCCAACAAGATGATGTGCACCAGGATCTTCATGAAGAGTCGCATAAATAAAAATATTAAGATAGGTGAAGGTGACCGGGTTGCTGTCCTAGGTGTAGCTCCACTGGAGGTAGCTATCTCTCTCAGTCGTGGAAGAGGGTGGCAATGATGAGAAGGCTGCACACGCTATTAGTAAAGACAATTTTTGTTTTTTCTAATCAGAAATCCGTATTCAAACAAAGCTTCTTCCCCAGCAGAAACTTGCGCTTTACCGCTCTGTCTGATGCGATAGAGCCGGTCAAATCGCGGCTTTTTATGCAAATGTTCTGTCAGTATGGACGCAAAAATGTATATTCCTTGTTAAGGCAGTTTGTTATGGTGCTGGCCTCTCTATCGCTGATGACTGCCTGTGGGTTCCATCTACGCGGTGTGACTGAATTTCCGTTTGAGGCAATTTATGTAAATGGTTCAGAAACCACTCCGCTGGGGTTAGCTTTGCGACGCAATTTAAAGGCGCAGCAACATACTAAATTGACCTCAGAAGCCAGTGCTGATGTAATCTTGGATATCCTCTCCGAACGACCAGAAAAAGTCGTGCTTTCTTTAACGGTGCAGGGTTTTGTACGAGAATCGGCCTTGAACAGTTTTTTGACTTATCAAGTGCGCAGTCGTGATGGGGGAATAGTGGTGCCCCCTACAACTATTGTGGTGCATCGTGTAATCACTTATAACGAAAATGTGGTTCTGTCCAAAGAGGTAGAGGAAGCAGCGCTTTTTAAAGATATGCAAGCTGATTTGGTGCAACAAATAATACGTCGTCTTTCTATGCTAAAAATAGGCTGATTATCCTACCTTCCTCAGGTGGCCAGGCTTACGATTTTTACCCCTCTGACCACATTTCTGATGCTCAGGAAACTTTCTTGTACCGGAGGCAGAATGCAGGCATTCTGAAAGCTCTGCTATATTTTAGAAATTCTTTTGGAATGGGAAGACTACCCCCACAGAGTCTCTTACAAGGGCAATTTGGTTTGCAGGGCAGTAGGTGTACCTCCCATGCTGTTGCCGGGATAAAGACGCCTTCTTCAGGGGCAGAGGATGAGGAATTGAGATGAGCTAAAATAGACAACCAAGCCTGTAGCGCGCTTTAACGCAAATAGTAGAACGGGCAAAGAGCGAAATGTTCAACTTATTCGTCCATTTGTCATAGCTACCAAGCGTTCACCTGAGGAATTTAGGGTTATTGTATGCAAATTCGTTTTGATGCACTTGATGCACAACTCACTAAAGCTCTCGCCCCATTATATATAGTGAGCAGCGATGAGCATTTATTAGCTGAGCAAGCGCTAGACAAAATTCGTGCCAAAGCGCGTTCGGAAGGTTTTGTTGAACGTGAAATTTTAGCGGTGGAACGCAGTTTTAAATGGGGCGCATTACTAGCCGCCTGCCAAAGCCAGTCGTTATTTGGGGATAAGAAAATTATTGATTTACGGATTCCCACTGGTAAGCCCGGCAAAGAGGGCGCGCAAGCACTACAAAACTATGTCGAGCAGTTAAAGAGGAATCCATCGCCGGATAATGTAACCATTATTAGCTTACCTAAATTAGATTGGGCCAGTCAAAAATCCGTTTGGGTTACCTGTTTAAAAGAGGCTGCTGTATATCTCGAGATTCCCCTAGTTGAACGTGCGCAATTACCGGGTTGGATTACGCGAACTTTAAAGGAACAAGGTCAAAGCGCGCAGCGCGAAGCAGTGGAATTCATTGCTGATCGGGTAGAAGGTAATTTGCTCGCCGCCTATCAAGAAATTCAAAAGCTCGGCTTGTTATACCCTGCGGGTGTCCTGAGCGCAGCACAAATCCAAGAAGCAGTGTTGAATGTGGCGCGTTACGATGTTTTTAAATTAAGTGAAGCAATTTTATCGGGCGACGAAGCACGCCTGGTGCGCATGGTAGATGGTTTGAAAGGCGAAGGTGAGGCTTTGCCTTTAGTCCTATGGACCTTAGCTGAAGAGTGCAGGACGTTGCTCAAATTAAAAATCGGTCTGCAAGAGGGCATGCCGTTATCCGCTCTTTTTAAAGAGCACCGCATATGGGGGGGGCGTGAGCGGTTAATGGAGCCTGCATTGCGCAGATTAAGTGTAACTACCTTGAAAAATGCATTGAAATACGCGGCGCAACTGGATAAGTTAATCAAAGGCTTACGCGTAAATACATTATCAGGCGACGCTTGGGATACGGTGCTCCAATTGTCATTGTTACTAGCGCGAAAATCAAGTTAAGAGGCGCAAGAATAATGAAATTATTAACTTATATGAAGCAAATAGGGCAACAAGCAAAAAGCGCAAGCCGCCTCATGGTACGTGCTTCTACTGCACAAAAAAATCATGCGCTACGCTTAATCTCTACTGCTATTTTGCGGGAAGCACCTGCCCTACGTAAAGCGAATCAGATGGATATGGATAATGCTCTTTCAGCTGGCCTGGCTCCAGCTATGCTGGATAGACTCAGCTTATCTGAACATGCTATTCAGACGATGGCAAACGGCCTTTCAGAAATTGCCGCACTGCCTGACCCGATTGGAGAAATCAGCGATTTAAAATTTCGCCCAAGCGGGATTCAAGTAGGACAAATGCGCGTACCTATAGGTGTTATCGGTATTATTTATGAAGCGCGCCCCAATGTCACCGTTGACGCGGCGGGCTTATGTATTAAGAGTGGAAATGCAGCAATTTTACGTGGCGGTTCAGAAGCAATTCATAGTAACCAGGCGCTGTCAAAATTGGTACAAGAGGGCTTGCTTGGTGCCGGTTTGCCCGTGCATGCGGTGCAAGTGCTCGAAACAACCGATCGTGACGCCGTCGGGCAATTAATTACCATGCCAGAATTTGTAGATGTGATTGTTCCACGGGGCGGCAAAGATTTGATCGCGCGTTTGATCAACGAAAGTACCGTGCCCATGCTTAAACATTTGCATGGAATTTGTCATGTGTACATTGATGATCGAGCGGATTTGAGTAAAGCAGCCGCCATTGCCTACAATGCAAAATGTCACCGATACGGTACATGTAATACGATGGAGACACTACTGATTGCACGTCCGGTTGCGCGACAGATTTTGTCAACCTTGGCGGGTTTGTATGGGAGTAAACAAGTCGAATTACGTTGTGATATGGAGGCAATGACTTTGCTAAACGGCTATCCGCATCTTGTTACCGCAGTCGAAGACGATTGGAGTACAGAGTATTTAGCGGCGATTTTATCCATAAAAATTGTCGCTGGTGTGGATGAGGCGATGGAGCACATTAACCGTTATTCGTCCCAACACACAGATGCAATTGTGACGGAAGACTACAGCCGTGCGCTGCGTTTTATGCGTGAAGTAGATTCGGCATCGGTAATGGTGAACGCGTCTACTCGTTTTGCCGACGGTGTTGAATTTGGCTTGGGTGCAGAAATTGGTATCTCAACCGACAAATTACATGCGCGCGGTCCGGTTGGGTTATATGGGCTAACATCGGTTAAGTATGTGGTTTTTGGACATGGAGAAGTGCGTCAATAATATTTTTTAATAAGGAACCCTATGTTGTGGATTAAATCGTTACACATTATTTTTGTTATGTCGTGGTTTGCTGGTTTATTTTATCTGCCGCGTCTTTTTGTTAATTTAGCAGAAGAAAGCAGCTCGGGGGTAGCAGTAGAACGCTTGTTAAAAATGGCACGTAAACTATATCGCTTTACTCTACTATTGAGCGCATTTGCTCTGGTATTTGGTCTTATCTTATATCTTGGCTATGGTATTGGTCGCGGTGAGGGAAATGGCTGGATGCATGCTAAGCTGGGATTAGTTGCATTGATTCTCGGCTATCAACATGCATGCGGCAGTTTGCTGAAAAAATTCGAGCAAGGCAAAAATCGACGTGGCCATGTTTGGTATCGTTATTTTAATGAGATATCTGTTCTGATATTTATTGCCATCGTTTGCCTCGTGGTTGTGAAGCCGTTTTGAATCTGAATTTTCATTTCGGAAACTGACAGGCGTAAATTGAATGTCCGATAATGTTAAGCCCTTATTAGTTTTCAATCTTCTTATCGTCATTTCCGCGCGGGCGGGAATAAATGATACGTAGGTAATCTTATTTCCTAAAGCTTGACTATGACCCATAAATATTCTTACTTTTGTCCTTGCCCACGCGGCATGGAGTGTGTTTTGGCAGATGAACTAGCTGAAATTTCTCAACAACATTGTCCTACCTTGCAGGTACATAATCAGGTTCCTGGGGGCGTTCATTGTTCAGGAATTTTGACAGATGCTTATCAACTTAATCTCCATTCACGTGTCGCTTCAAGAGTGCTATTGCGCATGGCGCAGCACAGCTATAACAATGAAAACGACATTTATGACCTGACTCTAGAACAGCCTTGGGAAGAATGGTTCAATGTCCACCATACGATACGGGTCGATGTAACTGCTATTAAATCTCCCTTACGCAGTTTAGAATTTATTACGTTAAAAATTAAAGATGCCGTTTGTGATCGATTCCGTGATTCATTTAATGCACGCCCTTCAGTAGATACACAAACACCCGATATTCGCCTGGTAGGTTTTTTAGATACCCATAATTTCACCCTTTATATGGACACGTCGGGTGAACCCTTATTTAAGCGTGGCTGGCGCCTGGAAACGGGAGATGCTCCTTTACGAGAAAATCTAGCGGCGGGGTTGTTACGCGTAGCCGGATGGAAACCCGGCATGACCTTGTTCGATCCCATGTGCGGTTCAGGAACTATTTTGGCAGAAGCTGCACAAATGTTGGCTGGAATTCCGCCCGGCTGGCATCGCGAGTTTGCTTTCGAAAAATTTAGTAATTTTGATGGGCAATACTGGCAAAAAACGAAATCAGCGATCACAGTAAAAGAAGTCACGGGCGCACCCACTATTTTTGGTAGTGATATCTCTGGTGACATGGTGGTGATGGCGCGTAACAATCTAAATAAAGCAGGCATTCGATTTGATGTTCCGCTCAAGCAAATTGAGGCGCAGCAAATCCAGCCTCCCTCGGAAGCGGCTGGCATAATGCTAACCAATCCACCCTATGGTGAACGCATTGGGGTACGCGGTGACAGCGCCCTGCAAACGGACGAATTAGCTACCGCGTTTTTTAGTGCATTTGGTACCACGTTAAAGCAACGATTTTCCGGTTGGCAGGTATTTATTTTTACTCCAGATTTAACTTTACCAAAAATGTTACGGTTAAAAGAGGCGCGTAAAACTCCTTTTTTTAATGGAGGGTTGGAATGTCGGTTATTTCGCTTCGACATGGTCGCGGGTTTTAATAGACGTGAGGCGGCGAAGCCAAAAAGCTTGAGTCAATAAAAGAAACCTAAAATGATGCTAATGCGCAACACTACGGGTTTCTACGGATAGAAGAAACGATAGTTTGACGTTACAGTGCGGTCCAGCCTGAAGGGTATGCGTGGGAATAAAGTGAACATGTTTTTTTAGCAACTTTGTCCTCTTTAAATAACTCCCCAATAAATTTCCTGGCTGAATCGTTAGAGGCCTCTGCACACAACATAACTGTGCCAGCCAAATACGGCGTTGCGCTGTGCTTGCAATCCTCATGTATCCAAGTACATTTCGCTTGCTTCGCTTCGTGCGCCTTGTCTGTGCCTTGCTACGTACGGTTTGTGCAGAGGTCTCGTTATTAATTTTTTGGAAAACATAAACATGAAAAAATCACTTTTGGTAGGTGCTTTATTGGGTGCATTTGGCGCCGCTTCTGCACAATCAAGCGTAACAGTATATGGAACGTTAGATGCGGGTATTGCTTACAATAAAGGTTCAAATCTTGCTGGTAAAACCCTTTCATTAGAAAGCGGACAGCAATCCTACTCACGTATTGGCTTCAAGGGCAAGGAAGACTTGGGTAATGGTCTGACCGCACTTTTCGTATTAGAGCAAGGTGTTCAAATAAATACTGGCATTTCAGGCTATCAAACTTTAGGCAGTGGCATTTCCACTGTAACTGATGACGATCGTTCTTTGGGTAACGATGGGATTTTTAGCAGCCAGGCTTATGTTGGCTTAAGCAGCAAAAATGTTGGGACAGTAAGTATAGGTCGTCAATTTAGCCCTTTGTATGAATCGTATCTGGCCATTGACCCATTCATGAATGGTTTTGCCGCAAATATGAATAATTTCTTTGGGGCGGGTCAAGGCCACTCACCATTCCAACGTATGAGTAATGCGGTCATCTATAAAACGGCTGACAGTGCCAACTTATACGGTTTCAAAGGCTCTCTAGCTTATGGTTTCGGAGGACAAGCCGGTAGCTTGTCTAAGGACCGTCAAGTTGGTATTTCATTGGGTTATGCTAATGGGCCATTAACTGTGTCCTATGCTTTCCATCGTGCACGGTTAGATTCGTTAACAGATACTTCTGATACATTTGATACTCATTTTATTGGTGCTACATTCGACCTCGGTATGGCTAAGATACATGGTGCTTTTGACCAAAATAAAATAGGTCAACTTGGTAAAACTCAAGACTACATGGTTGGTGTAACGTTACCGTTGGGTGCAAATTCTCTTTTTGCTGACTACACACATAAGAAATATAAAAAAGATAGCGATGCGAACGCAAATCAATTTGCTGTGGGTTATACCCACAGTTTATCCAAGCGTACTAATCTATACACCGCTTATACTTATGTGAAAAATGGTAAGGAGTCCTTTATTAATATTTCAGATTGGTTGGCATCTCCTACCTCGCGGAATGTGAGTACCGTGCAGGCTGGTATTCGTCATTCGTTTTGATTTTAATGAATATTAATAGAGGCGTAAGTCGTCATTACGCGTAACAAAAGGCAGCTTCGGCTGCCTTTTGTCATTCTAATGCACCATTTAAAACAGCCCAACGTACCACCGACACACTTTTTTCCATGCTTACCCGGCTAACAATTTGTTCTAATAAGTGATGATGTCCAAGTACGGCTAATACGTGTGCACTGACCTCAATCTTTCCTTCCTGTGTTACATCTTCACTATGTAAAGATTGCAGAATTAACGGTGACATTCCTTCAATTGAATGTAATAACAAGTTACGCACGCGAACTTCTTCCGGAGAATCGCAAACTATATTAATTCGATAAGCTTGCTCCGCTTCGACGATTGTCGTGGCATTGTGACGATGCATACGTTTTGCGACATCGCGTAAAATGAAATTGGCGAGCAAAATAAAAATAGTGCCGATTGCCGCTTCCAGAGCATGACCAAGACCGGACAAAATGCCAACGGCTGCTGCACACCATAACGTGGCAGCTGTATTCAATCCCCGCACGTTCAGACCCTCACGCATGATAACGCCAGCCCCTAAAAATCCTATGCCCGACACAACTTGTGCAGCAATACGTATTCCTTCTTCGGGGAAGTTAGATAGAGAGGAGGTGGTGACAAATAGTGCGGCACCTGCTGAAACTAATGCATTGGTACGTAATCCGGCCATACGTTGACGAAGTTGACGTTCAGTCCCGATGAGTGAACCGAGAAAAAGTGCTAAAAGCACACGCAATGTGAATTCATACCAAATCATGATGAGTCGCTCCAAGATAACTGGGGGATTCAGTAAGTCATGTTCAAGCCGGCACGACTAACGAATAGTCATGGACGGACTTTATAGAGAAAAATTAATTATTTTTGGCCAGAGTTAAGACCGAGACACCGTGCCTATAAAACGAGGCACAGCAAGATGAATTTTTGCGGAACCGAATTAAACAGTGGTGTTGAAAATTAATCGACAACTATTTCCAGAACAAGTACTCACTGAGTGCCCCTTTGTAAAAAAGGAGGAGTTTACTGTCGCTATAATTGATTGTCAACGAATCTTGTGAGCTTATGTTCTCTTTCTTTGTAGCTTTTGCTCAACACCTTTAATGAAAGCTACCAATCATTAGTGGAACGTTCCGAAAACTTCAGTTGCCTACCTTGACTATTTGCTGCTCTCGCTAAGCGAGGTCGGAATACAAGATCTCAGGGAAAACTGATCACGCCGTAGATATCCCATAAGCAGATTTCTGCACAACTGTAGCGTGCGAACCAAAGACAATCCGCACAGAACGCAGCAATCGGGGTGTACTTGAGTGAATGAGGAGTGCGAGCATCGCGCAATGCGTTATTTGGCACGCTTGCTATGGTTGTGCAGAAGTATCTAGAACGGGCTTTTCCGGCCATTAACTTTCACTAAGATGCGCAAATGCTTGTTCTGCGGCGGTTAAAGTGGTTTGAATAACGGCGTCATCATGAACTGAAGATATAAATCCTGCCTCATAAGCGGAGGGAGCGAAATAGATGCCATTGTCCAGCATTAGGTGAAATAGTCGATTAAACTTCTCTTTATCGGTGCGCAGGACTTCGGCGTAACTAGTCGGGATTTGCTCGGTAAAATAAAGACCAAACATACCACCGATGGAATCCGCACAAAAACTGATCTGTGCGGTTTTTGCAATCTGGGTTAGCCCTTGAGCTAACTTGGCGGATTGTTGACTTAATAGCTCATAAAATCCATCGTGTTGAATTAGTTTCAAGGTGGCGAGCCCGGCCGCAACGGCAATAGGATTGCCGGATAATGTTCCCGCTTGATATACGGCGCCTAGCGGAGCCATATGGGCCATTAAGTCAGCCCGCCCACCAAAGGCGGCAACGGGGAGGCCGCCGCCAATAACTTTACCCAGTGCCGTTAAATCGGGTTTGATATCGTAAATAGATTGTGCACCACCCAGAGCTACTCTGAATCCACACATCACTTCGTCAAAAATCAGGATTGTTCCGTGCTCAGTACATAACCTGCGCATGGTTTTTAAAAATTCTGGCGTTGCTTTAATTAAATTCATATTGCCAGCAATCGGCTCAACGATAATGCACGCAATCTGATCACCCATCGCTTTAAAGGTGTCTTCTAATTGTTGTGTATTATTGTAATCAAGCACTAAAGTGTGCTTGGTAAAGTCAGCCGGTACGCCAGCCGAGCTCGGATTGCCTAAGGTAAGCAATCCACTACCTGCCTTTACTAATAAAGCATCAGCATGGCCGTGATAGCAACCCTCAAATTTGATAATCTTGTCTCGCCCTGTTGCTCCGCGAGCCAACCGCAATGCGCTCATGGTAGCTTCGGTGCCAGACGAAACCAGACGGACCTGTTCGATAGAGGGTACTAACCGGCAGATTTCTTCTGCCATTAGAATTTCGCCCTCAGTAGGGGCACCAAAACTCAAGCCCAATTCGACGGCCGCCTGTACTGCTTTTAGGACGGTTGGGTGCGCATGCCCCACAATTGCGGGTCCCCAGGAGCCAATGTAGTCAATGTAACGTTTATCTTCAGCGTCCCAAAAGTAAGCGCCAGATGCCCGAGTGATAAAACGTGGTACCCCGCCCACAGAGCGAAAAGCGCGTACGGGTGAGTTGACACCACCTGGCGTAGTAATTTGGGCACGTTCGAAGAGTTCTGTATTACGCATAGTGTTAGGTATTGAAGAAATTAAAAATGGGAGAAAATTATCGTATAAGACTAAATGGACAACGGGGTCGAGAGCAAAAAAATTAAGATGGGTCTGACTCCGGGATTTCATCCGGTTCCCGAGCCCAAAAATAACGGTCCGGTACCAATTTTCCCATTCCGAATCGTTGCGCATGGGCTAACGCGGCGTTATTAAATTCTTGCGCTTCCAATACGGCATCTGACATGGGTAAGCCGTTGGCAATTAGGGCCGCAATCGCAGCTGAAAGAGTTGAGCCGGCACCTAAAAACGAGCCAGTCAGGCGAGGCCATGTGTCGTGTCGGATAATCCCTGACTGATCGTATAAGCAGTTAGCTATTTCGTTTCCTGACTGGGCAGTTCCCATGACGAAAACGTATTCACATCCTGATTCTATTAATTGTTGAACGTCGGCAGCCAGCATATCTTCATTAGAGGGCTCCCGCCAGGCCTCTGCTAATCGTGAAATTTCTACCGCTGAAGCAATGAGCAATGTGGTTTGCGGAATGATCAAATCACTGATTGCCTCAAACATATCTTCTGTTTCCTGCCCTTGATCAGGAAGCCGGGAGGAAAATGGATCAAAAATAAGTGGTACTTCAGGATAGTCGGACACAATTTCAGCAATTGCAGTGACATTTTCAATGCTGCCAATGGTACCTAATTTAAAAGCAGCAACCGGGACATCCTCTAGAATGGTACGCGCTTGTTCGATCAAAATTTCGGCGTCTATTGGTTCAATGTCGGTTATTTCGGTAGTATCGCCGATCAAAATAGCAGTGATAACGGTTAAGCCGTGGCAGCCCATAGCCGCAAAGCTGGCAAGGTCGGCCTGGATCCCTATAGCGCCCAGTGGATCGGAGCTACCAAAGGTTAAAATTTGTAAGTGTGGTTGGTTTTGCACGTCGGGTAGATTAAGATGATGGACTTTGCATTTTATTCCATTTATAAATCAATCGTGCAGACAGTTTGATGATGAATGGTTGCAAATTAATTTTGCAGTGGCTTACACTCCTACTTTTTACGCTTAACTCGACATTAGCAAGCGATGCTTTCAACTGTATTACTAACCGAATTACAATAAAGGATAAAACTGTGAGCAACACATTTGGGACCGATTTTTCTGACGACGTTGGATTTCAAACATGGATGTGTCTAATATGCGGATGGATCTATGATGAAGCTACCGGTATTCCTGACGAAGGAATTCTGCCAGGAACACGCTGGAAAGATGTTCCCATCAATTGGACATGCCCTGAATGTGGGGCGCGCAAAGAAGATTTTGAGATGATTGTGATTTGAGGCTCTATATTATTCTGAGCAAAAATTAATAATTGCCTGATGTTACGCTCATTTTAAGTTAAGACGCCGAATATACGTCCCGTCCCATCCCATAAGGGAAGGACGGTCTAACGGTGCTGTTGTTACTAGTTAGTAATTACGCTTTTTTGGTGCCGGAGTTGCTTTAGCGGTTGCTTGCGAAATCTGATTTACTGCTGTATTCAAATTCGTTTCTAATACTTCCACAGCCTGTTTTGTTGATTTGTTAATCTGCTCAAAACTAGCGTTGGCACTGCCGATAGAGGATTTTAATAATGCAATTGCATTTTCAGATCCGGCTGGCGCATTTTTGGATATTTCTTCAACAAACGCGACGATTTTTCGGTTTGTATCGGCCACGTGCGCTTCAGTTGCTTTATTTAATTCTGTTTGTGCACTGGAAGTAATAGTAGCTAAATGACGCGCATAAGCCAAAGCTTTTTCTGTATTTGGTTGAGCTTGTGCGGTAGTAAAGCTAACAAATTCCTGTACATCTTTAGCTGAAATTAATTGTTTTACAGCGGCACTGGATTCTTCAATCGACGTTTTTGCGACGGTCAGATTTAATTCAATTACTTTTTCTACGCTTTCGATCGCTTTGCTTGTGAATGCAGCAAATATAGCAAGTTGTGCATCGAGGTTGGCTTTGGTTGCTGTAGAAAACTGTTCAGGTATTGTAAACATTTGGTCCTCTTGAGAGTAATTTGCTTGTCAGATAAAAGATTAACGAAAAGTGCCTGCAGGGACTGATTTGGTTTAATTCGGGTTCATAATATATTGTGCAGCGCAACAATTTTATATTTTAAAGTAAATTTTTACGTTGTCAAGCGG
>JAJNBE010000018.1 GCA_021155915.1 Solimicrobium sp.
GACTGGAAAGCCGCATTAAATCGATTTACAATCCAGTTCGGTGACCGTATGCCTCACCGTTAACTCAAACACCGTTTACACAAAATTCAGGACACCCCCCTTTTCTGATTCTATACTCTGTCCGCTACAGGCGCTTTGTACTATGTTTAATTGAGACAAATATTGTATAAGCCATGTCATTGCAGGTAGTATCCACCTTCTACGGAAAATAAGGATACGCAATGAACGCCACTCATAAAGTCATCTTTGATACAGATCCGGGAGTAGACGATGCGATGGCTCTCTATTTTGCCTTAGCGCATCCAAATATTGACGTGGTAGGGATTACCACCGTCTTTGGTAATGTTACGGTACAACAAGCTACCGAGAATGCGCTCTACCTCGTTGGTATCGCGGGTTACAAAATTCCTGTCGCTCAAGGCGCGCCGGTTCCGCTATCAAAAGCGGCCGGCATCCCACCTGGTTTTATTCACGGTGATGACGGTCTTGGTAATTTAAAAACGCGCAGCACCGTAAAAGGCCGTCTAGAAAAATATAGTGCAGCGGAATATATTGTCGCTATGGCGCGTGCTCATCCTGGTGAAATTACCCTGGTCGCGGCAGCTCCACAAACCAATTTAGGGCTGGCACTAAAAATCGAACCTGATTTACCAAAACTGTTAAAAAAAGTGATATTGATGGCAGGTACGGTAATCGAGCCCGGCAATGTTTCCCCGGTCGCCGAAGCCAATGCGTGGAATGATCCAGACGCGGCTGATCTAGTATTTACGGCCGGTTGGGACTTAACCATGGTAGGGTTGGATGTCACACACCGTGTCGTTCTGCCTTGCCATTTTTTTGATGCGCTAGCAAAAAAACATAACCATCTTGCTACCACGACATTGCTGCATGCCACCGACTTCTACTGCAGTTTTTATGGCATGGCACGTCCTGAATTAGGTCACGCCTGCTTCGCTCATGATGTGCTGGCGTTTGTTTATTTAGTCGCACCCGAATTATTCAAAATCCAGGAAGGTTGTGTACGCGTTGCAACCGCAGGTATCGCTAATGGCCAGACGATGTTAGACAGACACGGAAAGCTATCTTACCCACAACCCGGATGGGAACCGGGAAGAACACCTACTCGCGTTTGCATGCAGGTTGATACGGATGCCTGTATCCGGTTGATTGAAAGCACACTAGGTAGTAATTGGCTAAGAAAACCTCTCATCGAGGAGTAACTTCGCTTGGAATAACAACGCATCTGGTCCGGTCATTTTAGCCAATTCAATGATCCTAAATTCCTCTGTGGGACAGTCTCAAGTGTACGTTTTTCCGGCTTCCTGGGAAGGCGCGACGACGCGGCAACCTGTATGTTGCAAGGAGGAGCAACGCGGCCAGAGAGCCGGAAAAACGTACAATTGAGCCGGTAGCGTTCCCATCTCAACGGTTAAGTAGGTAAAGAGCGAAATTTTTAATGAATCCAATCTGTTATCGAAGCTATGAAGCGGTCAACAGAGGAATTTAGGATGATGGGGCTACATAAATGTCGGGCCCGTCATGGCCATAGCATAAGCAAGCATTTTGCTCGCCACTTGCAACACTATGAATAACACCATCGGAGAAAGGTCTATTCCACCTAATAAAGGGATAATCCGACGAATCGGGCTTAACAGTGGCGCATTGAGTGCCTGAACAAAAGGTGCAAGCGGTGCGCGCGGATTCACCCAACTAAATATTACTTCTAACACTAGCAATGCGATCCAACCATAAATAATCCATTGCAGAACGCTAAGAAACGCCAGCAAGAAAACTGAGCTTGGGATTGCGTGCACCATTATCCATACCCTCAACAAAGTACAAACTAAAGCAATTGTATAAACGCTTAATACACTCGCCCAATCAACCCCACCGATTCCAGGAATCACCCGACGTAACGGCTTAACTAACCAGTCCGTTAATTGAAAAGTAAATTGAGCCACCTGGCTGGGCGGACGCACTCTTGCTACTTGCATCCAAAGTCGCAAGAGCAAAACGCTGGCAAATAATCCCGCCACTAGATCCAATACTAAACTGAATAAGTTGTACAGCAAAATGAGCTCCTAATAATTCTATCGATTCCGTTGATTTGCGCTTATAAATTTAGTCCAAAAAAAACTGCTATGCAGCATCACTGCATAGCAGTTTTGACTATCTTAGGATAGTAACCAAACTATCCCAACCAAACAACGCTTATTGAGGGCGTGGAGTCGCTGTTGGGAAAGGCCATGCCGCTGTTGGAGCAATTATGCTGTTAGTTTCTTTAGCGGGAACCGGCTTAGTAGCTAATTTAGTGACTACTTTATCGGCTGGCTTAATTTCGGTCTTTTTTGTTACTGTCTCTTTTACTTCTACTTTTTTTACTGCTGGCTTAGCGGCTGCTTTTGCTGCTGGCTTAGTTGCTGCTTTCCCTGCTGGCTTAGAAGCTGTTTTAGCTACCGGTTTTTTAGCGACTACTTTTTTAGCTGCTGGCTTAGCAGCTACTTTTTTAGCTACCGGTTTTTTAGCAACCACTTTTTTAGCTGCTGGCTTAGCAGCTGTTTTAGCGACCGGTTTTTTAGCGGCTACTTTTTTAGCTGCTGGCTTAGCAGCTACTTTTTTAGCTGCTGGCTTAGCGGCTACTTTTTTAGCTACCGGCTTTTTAGCGACCACTTTTTTCGCTGCTGGCTTAGCGGCTACTTTTTTAGCTACTGGTTTTTTAGCGACCACTTTTTTGGCTGTTGGCTTAGCGGCTACTTTTTTGGCTGCTGGTTTAGCTGCTACTTTTTTAGCTGCTGGTTTAGCTGCTACTTTTTTGGCTGTTGGCTTAGCGGCTACTTTTTTGGCTGCTGGTTTAGCGACCGCTTTTTTGGCTGCTGGTTTAGCGACCGCTTTTTTAGCTGCTGGCTTAGCCGCCACTTTTTTAACTGCTGGCTTAGCTGCTACTTTTTTAGCTGCTGGCTTAGCGGCTACTTTTTTAGCTGCTGGCTTAGCGGCTACTTTTTTAGCTGCTGGCTTAGCGACTACTTTTTTAGCTGCTGGCTTAGCCGCCACTTTTTTAACTGCTGCCGATTTTTTCGTGGCCGCAGCTTTCTTTACGGGTTTAGATGCTGTAGACATTGTAGTCCTTCACTCAAAGTTGGAAAGAATCAGGCTCAAATTTAAAACCCGTTTTAGCCATCACCGAAATGCAATGATTAAAGCGGATTATTCATCGGCGCAAACGCTGCTTACTCAATATAGGCTAGAAAATTAGCGCTAATGAATTGGTTACTTGCCAAACGGCACTATTCTTTTATTGTCACAGTTTGGCACTTCGGCGGTTCCCTTTAAGCAGTTGCCCTAAACGCTAATCATTAAGCGTGCGAACATAGCACGTCAACCTTGATTTGCTGGTTTAGTTACTTACTACTTGCAGAACCGCCCTACATCAGTTAACTGACTCATGTAGGAAAGTATTTTTAACAGAGCGAATGAACAAAGCAAAAGGCCGCTTACCTTAGAAACTAGATAGTGCAGCAAGATTTCACAAGAGACAGTTGTCTGTTCATTGTCGTTGTTGATGGCTTTAGTCGCACAGTACTTTATTCTTTTTATTCGGACTGTTTCTTCAATTTATATATTCAATTTATTCTCGGCGATTTTTCTTAAAATTCGGTACCGTATTTAAAAATTTGTTTGCAGCGCATTCCCACTAACGTAAAAATACGCTGCAATTTCCGAATAGTAAAACTTTTTTTAAAAAAAGTACGCAATTAGTTTAAAAAATGTTGGAATTTTTTACTTCTGTGAATTTATTTTCAGAAATATTTTTTCCGATATTATTTTTACCCACTTATTTCAGAGTTTCTTCGCAAATTTAATTTCACGAATTTTCATGTACAGGCTACCAGGATTTACTCCCAATTAAGTGCCCCTCCAGTTTGATATTCAATAACGCGTGTTTCAAAAAAATTTCGTTCCTTTTTCAGATCGATCATTTCACTCATCCAGGGAAATGGATTTTCTTCATGCTGAAACAGTGCATCTATTCCTATTTGTTGAGCACGACGATTTGCTATGAAGCGTAAATAGCCTTTAAACATCGATGCGTTCAATCCCAACACGCCGCGTGGCATAGTGTCTTCAGCGTAACGGTATTCCAGTTCCACTGCTTGCAAAAACAGTGCTTTAATTTCTTCGCGAAATTCAGCTGTCCACAAATGTGGGTTTTCCATTTTGATGGTATTGATCAGATCAATTCCAAAATTACAGTGCATGGACTCGTCGCGCAAAATGTATTGATATTGTTCTGCTGCACCCATCATTTTGTTTTGACGGCCCAACGCCAGAATTTGTGTGAAGCCCACATAGAAGAATAAACCTTCCATCAGGCAAGCAAATACAATTAATGACTTTAGCAAAGTCTGGTCATTTTCAGGAGTACCAGTTTTGAATTCTGGATTAGTTAGTGCGTCAATAAATGGAATCAAAAATTCATCTTTGTCCCGAATCGATGCTACTTCGTGATAGGCATTAAACACTTCTCCCTCATCGAGCCCCAATGATTCGACAATATATTGGTAGGCGTGAGTATGAATTGCTTCCTCAAAAGCTTGACGTAATAAATACTGACGACATTCCGGCGCGGTAATATGTCGATAAGTACCCAGCACAATATTATTAGCAGCTAACGAGTCAGCCGTTACAAAGAAGCCCAAATTACGAATAACCAGACGACGTTCATCCGGCGTTAAGCCGTTCGGATTCTTCCATAGTTCGATATCACGCTGCATATTAATTTCTTGGGGCATCCAATGATTAGCGCAACCTGCCAGATATTTATCCCATGCCCATTTATATTTGAACGGTACCAGCTGATTGACGTCGGTAGTTCCGTTGATAATACGTTTATCAGCCGCATTGACCCGACGTGCAATTTGTTCTGCCGCTGCCGGAGCTTCAGTACCAGTCGCTGTCGCAGGCGCAGGTGTAAATACCTGTTCTGGAACCAGAGGTACAGAAGGGGTGTTTAAGAGTGCAGCGGCCGGATTGGTCGCTTCTGATTCGATTACTTCATCATCCCATGTAAGCATTTTGATTTCCTTTGTTGAGACCTCTGCATAACCTAATGCGAGAGCCAAATTTGGCGTTCGGGGTTACACTCTGGTGCTCGCAATCCTCATGTACTCAAGTACATTCTGGGTGCTGCGCTCCGTGCGCCTTGACTTTGACTCACTCGCTACGGTTATGCAGAGGTCTATTGTTTGTACTGGCGCGCCAATGGCGCGGCAATTTTGCTGATACCCGACTTAGGGCATCTGATAACCATCTACTGACAAGCTTCACACTCTTCAAACCCGGCGTCACCCGGTCGCATCATGCAAACTGGCCCGTCAGACTGTGCTGCAGCGATATGCATCCCATTATTTTGAGAACCATCCACTGCCACGGCGTTCAATGCCCCAGTTTTTGATGTGGACTTTTCAGTATGCGTTGCACCTATTGTACGCAAATAATAGGTGGTTTTTAAACCACGTAACCACGCCATTTTATACGTTTCGTCCAGTTTCTTACCAGATGCACCGGCCATGTAAATATTGAGCGATTGAGCCTGATCGATCCATTTTTGACGACGTGCTGCCGCTTCGATCATCCACATGGTATCCAACTCAAAGGCCGTGGCATACAGTGCACGTAAATCGGCCGGGATACGGTCTATCTTTGCCAAACTGCCGTCAAAGTATTTCAAATCAGAAATCATGACTTCGTCCCACATACCGCGCGCTTTTAAATCCCGGACAAGGTACTCATTAATTTCAGTAAATTCACCCGACAGGTTGGATTTAACGTAAAGATTTTGATAGGTGGGTTCAATACAGGCCGAAACATTAATAATGTTCGATATCGTAGCTGTTGGCGCAATAGCCACGCAGTTAGAATTGCGCATGCCATACTGTTTAATGCGATTACGCACCAAGCTCCAATCCATGGATTCATCCGTATTCACCTCCAGGTAACCGCCGCGCTCTTCTGCTAATAACTTTAACGAATCTTGAGGCAAAATACCCCGGTCCCATAAAGAACCACGATAGCTACTGTATGTGCCGCGCTCTTCGGCCAGTTCGGTCGACGCTAAATAAGCGTAGTAACAAACCGCTTCCATGGAATTATCGGCAAATTGCACTGCCTCTTTAGAGGCATAAGAAGTGCGCATCATATGAAGACAATCTTGAAATCCCATTATCCCCATTCCAACTGGACGATGTTTGACATTGGAATCACGTGCTTTTTTAACGGCGTAATAGTTAATATCGATAACGTTATCTAGCATACGCATGGCAGTGCGCACCGTTTTTTGCAATTTAATATGATCCAATTTCCCATCTTGCATATGGGCTGGCAAATTGACCGATCCCAAATTACATACCGCAATTTCGGCTTCGTTGGTATTTAATGTAATTTCAGTACACAAGTTAGAAGAATGAACGACGCCCACATGTTGTTGTGGTGAACGAATATTGCAGGGATCTTTAAAAGTAATCCATGGATGACCAGTTTCAAACAACATTGACAACATCTTGCGCCACAAATCCAAGGCCTGTACTTTTTTGAATAGTGTAATCTCACCTTGTGCCGCTTTTGCTTCATAGCCTATATAGGCTGTTTCGAAAGCACGACCAAATTTTTCGTGCAGATCAGGAACATCCGAGGGGGAGAATAATGTCCATTCACCTTTTTCCATGACGCGCTTCATGAACAGATCCGGTATCCAGTTAGCGGTGTTCATATCATGGGTACGGCGACGATCGTCTCCGGTATTTTTACGTAATTCCAGAAATTCTTCGACATCCATGTGCCATGTTTCAAGATAAGCACATACTGCGCCTTTGCGTTTACCGCCTTGATTTACCGCTACCGCAGTATCATTCACAACTTTTAAAAAGGGAACGACCCCTTGTGATTTACCATTGGTTCCTTTGATGTGTGCGCCCAGCGAGCGCACAGGTGTCCAATCATTCCCCAAGCCGCCCGCATATTTAGCGAGTAATGCATTTTCCTTAATGGCATCATAAATTCCTTCCAAGTGATCTGGGACTGTTGTCAAATAACAGGATGACAGTTGAGAGCGTTGTGTACCGGAATTAAATAAGGTTGGCGTTGAACTCATAAAGTCAAAACTAGACAACAAGTTATAAAACTCAATGGCACGACTAGTTCGATCTGCTTCGTTCAATGCTAAACCCATCGCCACACGCATGAAAAATACTTGGGGCATTTCAATACGCCGACCTTCAATATGCAAGAAATAGCGATCATACAAAGTTTGCAAACCTAGATAGCTAAACTGCAAATCACGGTCAGCTACTAGAGCTTTGCTTAATTCAGGCAGATCAAATTCAGCCAGACGCGCATCCAATAATTCAGCATGAATGCCTTTCTGAATAAATTCCGGGAAATAACTTACATAACGCACTGCTGCACTCTGTTGAGAAACTTCCGAACCAAATACTTCACGGCGAATAGTGTGTAATAACAAACGTGCGGTTACTTGGCTATAGGCCGGTTCTTTTTCCATCATGGCGCGCGCGGCCAAAATGGCGGATTTATATAACTCTTCCACTGGTACATTATGGTACAAATTCTTTACGGTCTCTGTCAGGATGGCTTCGGCATCTACGAGCTGGTTCAGGTTAACACAAGCGGCATTAATTAAGTTACGCACTTGCTGCACATCTAAAGGCTGGCTTTGGCCGTCAACTAATACGTGTAATTGATGTGCTGCAGAGTGATCTGGATGACTGGCTTCTTGCTGAACACGGCGTTGCTCCATATGTTTAAAGCGATATAACACGTAAGCACGCGCAACATCGTGTTCACCCGAGCGCATTAACGCCAATTCGACCTGGTCTTGTACGTCCTCGATATGGAATGTGCCGCCTTTGGGTTGACGTCGCATTAGGGCGGTGACCACGTTAGTCGTTAGTTGCTCGACTAATTCACGCACACGTGCTGAGGCCACGCCTTGCCCACCACTTACTGCCAGAAATGCTTTGGTTAGTGCAATGGCAATTTTAGAGGGTTCAAAGTTAACTACGGCGCCATTGCGACGAATAATGCGATATTCCGAATAAGATTGAGGTGGCTTTAAAATGCTGATCGCCGTGGTGCCGTGTTGTGCGGGATTGGTGGGTAATTCGGTAGAAATTTCAATTGAAGAGTGCATTTAGCCTCCAGAGTAAATGGTCGTGATCGAAAAAAGTAGGGGTGAAACTGATGCCGTTGTTACTCCCTACCTATAAAATTTAATGATGACTCGGTTTTAGCCCTACTCCTTTTTCGCGGAAGAGGGCTGGGAGCGGGTGTTTGCTAAGCTGACACCGTTATTTATTAAGAACAATTTCATATTTCGAGGAGCGAAAGAGGAAGATAAGTTGTGTGGATTCACGAGTTGATACCATTCGATTGCTGCGCTCGGTGTGTCTTATCTCGGATTTGCTTGCCCACAGCTGTATAGCGGTCTCAATCACTAGATATAGTGATTTTATCAAAAAATTTACTACTTCTAGTAAAAATTGAAGTAACGAATTATATAGCGACTGCCAATAAACAGGTTAAAAAAACGACTAAATTCGAAGATTACAACGGACTTTTTTTGCAATTAGGCTGAAAGGGCATCGTGGTAGTAGGACTTACTAACGGAAAACGTTGATGCAACAAATTTTGATAGTATAACCAATCAAAATAGGGTCCGGGATCAGTCTTTCTCTCGGGAGCAATGTCTTGATGTCCGACGATGGCCTTAATCGGGTAATGTTCTAACAACGCGCCCGTCAATCTGACTAAGGCATCATATTGTGTTGCCTGGAACGGTACAAATTCGCTTCCTTCCAGCTCCACCCCGATAGAAAAATCATTGCAGCGCCCACGTCCCATATATTGCGACGTGCCAGCATGCCAGGCGCGTTGATCTGTCCCAACGAATTGAATGAGACTGCCACAGCGACGGATAAGAAAATGGGCAGAGACTCGCACACCACGGAGTTGTTCAAAATCTGGATGGGCCGATAGGTCAAGCCGATTTTGAAATAAATCATCGATATAGCGTTTGGATCTCGGTTCAATTCCAGGCTCAGGCCTGAATTCGGTGTCAGAAAATTGGCCTGCTGGCAAACTGATGGCGTGAATCACCAACAATTCCGGCACACAATCCGGTGGGCGTGCATCAAAATTAGGACAAGCATCCTGTTCGGCTAAATTAAACCAGCCTCCTAGCCGAAAACAGTGGTCGGTAGACAAATTCATTTCACTTCACTAATCGAAGATTTTTTTATCCGTAGCCGAATGCAGTTTCGCATGCTCTTTAGTGCAAAAATAATGTTCGGAGGATAAACTTTTAACCTGAATTGCCTCGGAAGCCGGCAGATAAATTTGGCAATAACTGCATTCCACCATATTTTCAACAGGCGCGGAGGAAGGACGGAAAGGTGTCGTGGCAGTTTTGCGCAAATTTTTAGGATCGAATTTGGTCTGGCTACGTTGGGCCGGCTTATGCAGTGTCTGCTTACGCAGTGCCCAATAAACTATCACACCCAATAACAGCCAAAACAATAACTTCATAGAAAATTCCTGTGCAAAATTACTTCTAGTACAAATCGACTTCCTACATAAGCCAATAATAAGGTCGCAAACCCGGAAAGCGTTAAACTAAGTGCCGTTTTCCCTCGCCAACCGCGCCATTTGCGCCCAGCTAACAAAACGGCAAACAATAACCAGGAAAGTAAGGTAAAAAAAGTTTTATGATCCCACTTAACCGCTACTCCAAAAATTTTTTCTGAAAAGATCACGCCGCTGAGTACCGTTAAACTGAGTAATAGAAAGCCGATAAACACCAAACGAAATAAAATTCGTTCCATTAATAACAATGCGGGCAGCCTTGCCAAAGCCAAACCTAACCATCCGACAGAAAAAAACGAAGCGCCTCCGGTTCTTCCTCGCAAGCGAGCTTCTTGCATTGTCATTAATACCGCATGAAAAGCCGCAACCGTTAGTGTACTGTAAGCCAATAAAGCAATAGCAATATGAAAAGGAAACCATACGGATTTACCCGCAATAGAAACTAATTGGCCTGGAAAAAAAATCGGTAATAACACGACCACGGCGGCACTAGGCAACACTAAAAAACGTAATCCATCAAGTGGCAATTGCCAATTCTCTAACCAATAAGCTAACACCGAAATCCATAAAGCTGTAGATAACATCAATGCAAAACCCAGCTGGATCCCAGCGGCTGCATTCATTTCCTGCCACAATACCGTCCCATGAATCAACCAGCCTACAACGATGATCAGGGAAATAAGCCATCTTGGGTTTGTAGGCAGCAATAAACAGCTGGAATAAAGAACCGCAACAGTTATGAATAAGTAGGTTTGCATAATTCTTAATTTTCGGTTATCCACCTAACTTCGATAATAATCGAAATTCGTTTTAAATTTTTTTCGCAGATAGAACTGGCAGATTGTAATTGATGGAAGTTCGATATGGAGTAGAAATGTAACTTTCCTTAGTCCACGGTGGGCGAAGTATAACGCGAGACGTTTGGCAGCAGTATTCGTGCACCCTATTTATGTGGATTTCGAAGACATTATTCTGCCGTGTTTTCAGCTCCCTCGAGGAAGAAAATTAAAGGGAGCAGTGTGCAGTGCTTTAAACATTATTCGTTAAAAATGAGTTTCAATTTTTGATAAAGTCATTTGTGCTACTTCGCCTCAACCTTTTTTCATTAAACAGCAGAGGGAGTGAGCACAGCCGAATTTGTTGAATCAATCCGGCCGAATAACGAAAAGCTGTTGCCTACTTATCATCGGCCAATTTACAAAGATCTCGTGTTCTATTTTCTAAAAGACTATTAATTTTTTGTTCGCGCGCACGACCCAAATTTTCCAGTCCGGTGTAATAATCGCCATCTGTTTTTGGTTCTTCTTCGTGTTCTTCTTCAAATCTATTCATTTTCTCTCCGAATTCCTCATTAATAGTTGCTATTTCTTTAGTATAGCTCCGCTCCATATATTGTTTCCATATTGGCTGGCTCATTAATGTAGTTATCAAACGGTCTTCATCCGCCACGACCTCATTAACATAACCTCTGGCGAGTTTTTTGTCTGCTTCAGTTAGTCTGACAGCTTCGTTAATATACCACTCGGCATAAACGGACTTAAGAGCGAATGGCAAGTTTAATTCTGTCCCTAAAGTGAGACGTAATGCCATTTGGTATTCCAATGCTTCCGCTGTATTGGGCCCGGTTCCACGGGTATTGCCCAGGGGACCATTGCCCGAAAGTCTTCCTTCTTCCCACTGCTTATGCATAACCTTTGTTGTAGCTTCATCAAGAATGGTTTGCCTTGCTATGCCTTTTGCCAAAATGAGTAGTTCTTGTGGTGTTGCCTGAGCCGCCTCAAGCTTAGCGAAACGTGCAAAGCCTTGTACGGTATTAAATATACTAAGGGGACGTTCATGACAATCCTCCGCGGCCTCTCGTGAAGCCTCAAAAATATACTGCCGGATGGGTGCCGATATGATAGCGGATTGAATTACCTCAACCACATCCGAGGCTAATATTTTATTTCTGAGTTCCTCTTCACCTAATCGGGTAAGCAGAGTGACAAAGTGAGCGAAATCAGGTTCATTTTTTAAATTTTCCCAATTGCTGGTAAGTTCTTCCGTGGGTAATCCGGCCTTTTGGTACCAATAGCTGTGTACATTGCTTTCCGAAGGGGCGGGTAGGTTAGCGCGTCGTAATCCATCTTGTATAGCTCGCGCTACACCACGGTTATGCAAACCCGAGGAAAAGGTCTCATCAGAGGTCGGATCACCCCAACCTCTTTGGTACAGTTGACCCAATTGAAAGCTTGCACCTTCCGATCCTCTATCTGCCGCTTGCCGATAGAAATCTATTGCCCGTTGGTCATCCTGTACTGATGGATTGGATGTCGAAAGCGGGTTTTGATTTTCGCGAGCTGCAAGCCAAGCACCTACTCTATTCCTTTCTTCATTAGTTAGGTTCAGACTAGTAAGGACCGGCATATGCGCAACGACCGGCATATGCGCTAAAGGCTGTGCAGCATCAGAAGTTATTTCACCACGAGTAAGGTTCAGACTATGAAGGGCAGGCATTCGCGCTAAATGCTGTGCTCCGTTAGACCCTACCCCAGTTTGATTCTCATTAGTTTGAAGGCCTAACGCTTGGTCTATAGTTAAGCGTCCGCTGTTAAGGTATTCTCGGACTGACAAGTTCGTGAATTCCGGTGAACTAAATAAATTTAGACCCGTTGGGAGGGCTGGAAGCGGGGAAATCGTAACATTTGATAAACTTAGATTCGGCTCTTCTTGATTGCGATACGATGCAATAATCGCGGTCGCCGCTCGCTGTCTCGACCGACTTTGGTTCAAACTGTGGTCAAAATATTCTTGAATCCTTTGAGCTATAGAGCCACAGCAGAAAGTCGGCTCGCTTAGAGCGCTGTCTGTATAAGCTATTATTTCGCGCTGTTGCTCCTCATTGAACCAAACCGCACGCATATAATTTTCCAATGCGGTCCTATAAGACTGTGGGTTTCGGCATGGTATTAACATTTCGCTATTATCGATCTCTTTCATATGCTGTGTCAGAAGTTCTTCAAACCGCCCTTGAGTTTCCAAGCGCCATCCATCTTGCTCATTTGAGTAGTGGTATAAAAAATCGTTAGAATTGAGTGGAGGTCCCAACGCAGTCGGCAACTCTCCGCCGTTAATAATGAACCTGACAAGATTTTGCAAAGGACCTACATTTTCGGAATAGTGAGCCGGTCCTATCCAATTGATAACCGTTCCTCTGGAATGGACATCCCCATTGGGTAAGCTATTGTGCAGGTTGAGGACTGTGAATTCTGCATTAGGGAAGACAACGTTAGGGCGAGTTGGTAACATAAAGGGATTCCGTTAATTGAGTAAATAGAAAAAAATTATAGGTAGAGTATCGTGGATTCCTAATTTAAAACAAATAGGTATTTTCCACAGTGAAAAGAATACGTAAGCCGGAGTTATAACGTATTCGCCGCATCCATCGCATTGCGCCTATTATTCTGGCAATAAGGTCGTAAGAAATTTGGCCCGTCCTTAAGGTAAAATACCGCTTTGCTGAACGCATCGGTTCTACCTCCCTTCTGTACCTATTTTTCAAAGGCTCTTATTCCTATGCTCGACAATCTAACAAAACGGCTTGCTAAAGTCGTTAAAACTATGCGTGGCGAAGCGCGCTTAACGGAATCCAACACCGCTGAAATGCTACGTGAAGTAAGAATGGCCCTGTTAGAGGCCGATGTAGCCTTGCCGGCTGTTCGAGAATTTATTGTTAAGGTTAAGGAAAAAGCGTTGGGTGAAGAGGTTATTTCTTCCCTTTCTCCAGGTCAGGCGTTAGTAGGCGTAGTACAACGCGAGTTGGCTTCGCTGATGGGCGCTGATCTGGGCCCGACCGCATCAGAATTAAATTTTGCTACGCAACCTCCTGCCATAATTTTAATGGCAGGTTTACAAGGGGTGGGAAAAACCACGACGGTGGGAAAGTTAGCCAAATTCTTGCGGGAAAATTACAAGAAGAAGGTGCTGACTGTTTCGGCCGACGTATATCGGCCCGCCGCCATTGCGCAGCTGCAAAGTGTGACCGAACAAGTCGGTGCTGATTTTTTTCCCACACAAAGCAGTGATAAGCCGGTTGATATTGCCTTTGCAGCGCTCGATTTTGCTAAAAAGCACCATCACGATGTGTTAATTATTGATACCGCTGGCCGCCTGGGCGTGGATGAAGCGATGATGCAAGAGATCGCCTCAATCCATGCTGCGGTTAAACCTATCGAAACCTTATTTGTCGTGGACGCGATGATTGGGCAAGACGCTGTCAATAGTGCCCGCGCCTTCCACGATGCCCTTCCCTTGACAGGAATTGTCCTAACCAAGTTAGATGGCGATTCGCGTGGGGGCGCCGCGCTCTCTGTGCGGCATATTACGGGCGTGCCAATAAAATTTGCGGGTGTTTCGGAAAAAATGGATGGCTTAGAAGCATTTGATGCCACTCGCATGGCAAATCGTGTTCTAGGTATGGGCGATATCTTAGCATTGGTGGCCGAAGCTCAGAAAAACATCGATGTTGCAGCCGCCCAAGATTTAGCAAACAAAATGAAAGGTGGGGGAAAATTTGATTTGAATGATTTCAAAGCCCAAATTGCACAAATGAAAAATATGGGCAGCCTATCTGGGATAATCGAAAAATTACCCGCCCAAATGCAGCAGGCTGCAAACGGCGCTAATTTGGGGCAAGCCGAAAAGCAAGTTCGTCGGATGGAAGGAATGATTAATTCCATGACCCCGATAGAGCGGGCTAAACCGGATCTTATTAAGGCTTCGCGTAAACGTCGCATTGCTAACGGCGCGGGCGTGCAGATTCAAGAAGTAAATCGCATGTTAGCGCAATTTGAACAAATGCAATCCATGATGAAAAAGCTTAAAGGTGGCGGAATGATGAAAATGATGCGCAGTATGAAGGGAATGATGCCGGGGAGATAAAGAAGTTATCGCTATTTATAGCCGCCGAAGCATTTTTTAGTAGAAATAAGTGCCTCACTAGGCTTCTCAGTGGTATCAAATGAAAAATATTCATAAAAACATCAAAAAACACTTGCACAGCCAATCAATCCGCACCACTATAAGCGGGCATTACGCGTGGTAAGGGTTTACCGCTTACTCAAGCTAGTTTTAACTTGGCGAAATACCAATTTTTAACATTTTCTCAGGAGACCTAATAATGGCAACAGCAAAAAAACCAGCAGCTTCCGCAAAAAAACCAGCTACAGCAGCAAAAAAACCCGCAGCAGCTGCTAAAACAGCCAAAGCACCGGCAGCAAAAAAAGCGAATACGGCATTTATGAAACCCATGACGTTGTCTCCCGTCTTAGCAGCAGTTATTGGTTCCACACCCATTCCACGTACTGAAGTAACGAAAAAAATCTGGGAATACATCAAAGAACACAAACTGCAAGATGAAGCAAACAAACGTATGATTAACGGCGATGCCAAATTGATTGAAGTATTTCAAGGTAAAAAACAAGTTTCTATGTTTGAAATGGCTAAATATATTTCTGCACATTTGTCATAATAATTGCGTGGGTATTGGAATAAAAAGTACCTGAGGTAGCATATAATATAAAAAAACGTCCGCTTGATGCGGACGTTTTTTTTGGAGAAATGGGTCATCAGTATTTTCCTGACTTGGGCGCTTTTTCGTCACTTCAACCTGCACTGCGCGCTATTTGCCCTACAGAGAGACCTCTACACACAACCGTAGCGGGCGAGCCAAACACAAGGCGCGCGGAGCGCAGCAACCGGAAGGTAGTACATGAGGATGGCGAGCACCAGAGTGTAACCCCGAACGACGTATTTGGCTCGCGCAGTAGATTGTGCAGAGGTCTCACAGATGGCGTCTTTATAGCTTTATCATCAAAGCTTGCTGAGGAAGCTTCCAATCACGTTTAGTACATCCTCAGGCACAACGTGAAGAGCAGAATTAGTTTCTTTCATGCTTTGGCGCAACAGTGCATATGCTGGCGTGAGTTCTCTTATCTTCTTTCCATGGGGAGTTTCCATAGAGTACCACTCGTTTGCCATCCTTAGATCGCGTCTAAATGAAGAACGTTTTTTTGAATACAGCTCGCCCAGTTCAAAAATCGCATTAGGATGTCCTAATTCATGCGCTGCTGATAAAAAGAACGTAGCAAGCTTGTCACTTTGTTTGACGCCCTTACCATCGCAGAATGCCATACCTATCAGAAAGCCGGCGCCGGCGCGTTCCCGAACGGTCACATTGTTGTTCCAACATTTATCCAAATTTTGGCGCATTGCCATAAAATCGTCATACTGCATCGCTTTAGCGTCATATTTCACATTCGCCGAGGCCAACGCATGGCCTACAATGGCGATCGAACCCGATACAGCAGCAATAGCCCGAGCCCCATCCGCCGTGGCATATGTGATCGCGCCGCTTGTTCTTGCGTAAGCCTCAGCCTGATTCTCTGTGGCGTTCGCTATTGCACCTGACGCCTCTGCATTAGCGCTAGCCCCATGCCCAGTGGCATTCGCTGTCGAGCCGGATTTGTGAGCAAAAGCCTCGGCCCCACCCACCGTAGCATTTGCTGTGGCACCGCATGCAGTCGCCCCAGCTTGGGCCCCTCGCGCCCTAGCATTCGCTGTCGCGCCGGACACCCTTGCATAAGCCCTTGCCCCGTTCGTCATGGCGTTTG
This sequence comes from Solimicrobium sp., assembly GCA_021155915.1. Lineage (GTDB taxonomy): Bacteria > Pseudomonadota > Gammaproteobacteria > Burkholderiales > Burkholderiaceae_D > Solimicrobium. The sequence continues at coordinate 16,305 of JAJNBE010000018.1, forward strand.
CTGTCGCACCCGGTGCAGTTGCCTCAGCCTTAGCCCATGCCGCCGTGGCATTCGCTGTTGCACCGGATGCGTTTGCAAAAGCGAAAGTACCGTAGCCCGTGGCATTCGCTGTTGTGCCAGATGCTTTGGCATGAGCTATAGCTAGGCGCCCGGTGGCATTCGCTATCGAACCCGACACTTTTGCTACAGCGTAGGCCCCGTCTACTGCGTTCGCCGTGGCGTTCTCTCCGCAAGCAATTACTATCGCATCACTTCCGATTGCATGTACAGTTCCATGATGAAATGAAACCTCACCTGATTCCACCCGACAAGCATCTAGCGTCAAGTTTTCCGGAAAAATAATATGCTCGCCCTTTGCTAAATTAAAAACAATTTCTTTTAATTTTATTGGATGGGCCGTAGGAAGAGTATCGTTAGTAACTGCCTGGATGATATTGGCTGCCACTGAGAGTGTGCCATCGTAGTGGTGGTCCCCTATCCACCCCCTGACTATCTCGGCAGTCGTATTCTCCCGTGGAGTGAGCGCAACCGAAGGGTTAACCAGCAGGGCGGTGCTACCAGGTTCACTAGGAAGAAGGGGAGTCATTGTCAACTGCTTTCTAAATTAATCAAAAACTAGAGAGTAATGCCCAATATCGATTGGGCATATTGGGGGTTTCCTCAATAGGGTATATACCTAGGCAATGCGTCTTGCGGAGAAGCAGGTAAACCGCATCCGGGAAACCTTTAAATAACCGTAGCAAGCGAGTCAACGTCAAAGCGCACGGAGCGCAGCAACCCGAATGTACTTGAGTACAAAAGGAGTACGAGTACCGCGCAGCGCCGAATTTGGCTCGCGCAGTAGATTATGCAGAGGTCTCTCCGGTGGGCAAAATAACACACTGTATTACCCTTTGCCGGGTCAACAAAACTTAACTCGCCGTTTGCGTTTGCTATTCTTTTACGTGTCTGCCATTGCCGTCTCGTTGTGCTCTCCAATTTCAAAAAGGCTGAATACCGCATAATTTCCCCAGCCGATCCTGATGTTTAAACTTTCGCATTGCTAAGCGCGGATTTTTTATACTCCCAAGTCTTCCAGGCAGCTAACACTTTATTTGGGTAATCAGCTTGTCCACGGCTACCGTTATATCGGCCCAGGGCTAAAAATAAATTTCCGCTTTCCATATCAAGATACATGCGCAAAATCGAGCAGCCATAACGTAAATTGGTCGTGACATGAAATAACTTTTGCGCGTTACTGTCACCAATAACATTCGTCCAGAACGGCATCACCTGCATCAGTCCACGTGCACCAGCAATTGACGTAGCGTATTTTCGAAAAGCCGATTCAACCTGGATCAAACCCAGCACCATGGCGGGGTCCAACCCAGCACGTTTAGACTCATACCAAATAGTTTCTAAAAATTCGATGCGTGTTTGGGTATTAGAAATCTTTCTTTTCAAACGAAAAGACATTTCACCAAGCCAGTGAAGATAATCGAGTTGGTCTTCGATGACGATAAAGCTGGGTTTGGGAGGGCGGTTATCAGTGACGGCTTTCGTGAGTGCTAAACGAACCGAATCGGCAATGGCCTCTTCCTTTTGATTGCCGGCAAATAAATGGTTATTCAAACCAAAAAGCACAAAACAGACAAAAAGAAATCGTTTAAGTTTCATACTTTTATCCTATAGCTCGACATAACTCAGGGGATATTTTTTCCTGAACAACTTGCAACATATTATCGATTAGAATAAAAGCAGTAACCTTGTTTTTGCGGCCTTGAAATTCGGGCTTCATCGTGAGCCACCAACTACGCATTAACCCAAAACGCGGACAACACTCATTAAGTAATATAAATAATCGGCTTGCGTGCATATCAATGAATTCTTTTTAAATGGAGAGGGTTATAATCAACCTAATTTTAAAGGATTAGTTGGCTTGCGCATTCATTGTTTTTAGATTTTTGATCCAGGTTGCTACTAGTTGTGCTTACTTGACCGAACGAAAGAGCGTTTTTAGTAAGCTTTATCCAGGGCAGATTGAGGTCTGAAAATTTAGAAAAAGCGGATTGTGCTGAGGCCGCAGAAAGTTTTGAGGACATCATGCTTGATCGAGAAGGCTTTAGGCCCAACGTGGGCATCATTTTGCTTAACCCCACAAACAAGGTATGGTGGGGAAAACGGGTGCGTGAGCACTCCTGGCAGTTTCCACAAGGAGGCATTAAATACGGCGAATCCCCTGAACAAGCGATGTATCGCGAGTTGGAGGAAGAAACGGGTTTATTACCTCAACATGTTAAAGTTCTCGGCCGTACCCGTGACTGGTTACGTTATGAAGTGCCTGATCATTTTATCAAGCGCGAAATACGCGGTCATTACCGTGGGCAAAAACAAATTTGGTTTTTGTTGCGCTTAGTTGGAAGGGATTGCGACGTTAATCTGCGCGCATCCACTCATCCAGAATTCGATGCCTGGCGTTGGCATGAATATTGGGTTCCACTTGATATGGTCATTGAGTTTAAGCGTGAAGTTTATCAAATGGCACTTCAGGAACTTTCTCGTTTCTTATCGCGGCCTGACCATTCAAAATCACGGCATACTCCTCGTACTTTGCCGTCGCAACAAGTTCCTCCTCAGTTAGAGGAAGACGAGAATGGCGCGAAAATTGTTTTCGCGAAAGTTGACGCAATTACAGAATTTACTAAAGATTAAACTGAATCTTGGAGCCGAAGTTTCCGGCTAGGCACAGTGTGGCCCCCACCATTTTTTAATTATTGATACCGGCTTATAAAAATCCATGCTTATCGACTTATCCGTCGTGTTAACGGTAATTGCTCATTAACCTAAGGGGAGGGCAGAATCGGTAGGTTGGGCTAACTCTTTATCAGTCCAACACTTCTGTTGAGAAAGTTTACTTTTCCTTTGTGATCAGGGGGTATGTAAATACAGGCTGAAGGCCCACCCTGAAAATAATAGTACCCCGGCTTCTGGAAAAGTTATTGTTGACTGGGCCACCAAATGGGAGCCGCATACGGGCGCAACAATGCCCGCTTCACGACGACTTACCCCAAATATATATCATGCGGAGTTGAAGTGGACTTTTTTGTTCCTTCTTGTATTAACGAAAAAACTTCTTCATTAAAAGAAGCTTGAAGTTTCTTTTGAAGTTCGGGTAACTCATCATAGAACCATTCGCCTTTTGGCACCTTTCCTTGATAGCTCAATAGTACATTTAATCTGGCATTTGAGCGATACTTGTCCTCAATGTCACGCATGGACACCACTATAAAACGCGATTTCACCGTTAACGTTCTATCTTGAATAATCAGTTTATAGAACTTTGGATTTTCTAGAAATTGCCGTCCCCAAGAAGGTAAGTTCGTTGCTTCATCTATGGTTAGCTCGCCCAGATCGACATAAGAGCGCAGCACTCTGTTATTTAAAACGTTTTGAACTTTACGGTCCGATGTTGCCTGTTTTCTGGTGATTGAACCGTCGACCACGTAAGGTATTAGATCGGTTCTCCAACCTCTCCAGGACAACATATTTAACCGCCCATATTGCTTCTTATCTTGCTCAAGCGCTATTTTTCTCTGTTGAATGGCCATCGAAATGGTTAATTTTTCTTCCCTGATTTGCTTATTTGTTTTGGCTCTGCCAATACCCAGTTCGGCTAAATAATTTACTCCCGCCCCATCTGAAGCAATGTCTTTTTCCAATAATCTATATTTCCGGAGTTCTTTATATATTTGTTCGTCAGACATCCCTTTGTCATATAGATTACGTAGTTCATCTCCGCAATCTTTCCTTAGTTTTACTTCATAATTCGAAGTGCTTTAAATGGTAAAAAATCGGGATGGAGCAAGAGGTAACATATAAATTCCAATGATCTTTGAGTGATGAGAGCGTAATATTATATTTTTTCAGACAGCAATTCAATTAGGGGGAACCCTGAGCAAATGTAACTCCTGTATTCCGAAATCAAGCTAATCTAGTAACACTAAATTATCACGATGAATTAACTCAGATTCTTCAAAAAATCCAAGGATAGCGGCGATTTCTGAGGAGGCATGTCGGCTAATTCGGCGTGCATCACTGCTGGCATAATTCGTTAGGCCACGTGCAACGGCCACGCCTGCTTGGTTTAAACAGGTTACGGCTGCACCGCGACCAAATTCTCCGCGTACTTCTACTACGCCTATCGGTAACAAGGATTTGCCTTCTGTTAGAAGCTTACTAACGGCACCATCATCTAAAATGAATTTCCCACTGGTTTGCAAATGGCTTTGTAACCATTGTTTGCGTGCCGCTAAGGGAGCGGTTCTTGCGATTAAATGTGTTCCGATCAACTCGCCTTGGATTAAGCGTATCAATACATTTCGCTCGCGCCCCGCAGCAATAATAGTGTGCGCGCCCGAATTTGCGGCTCTCTTTGCTGCCAAAATTTTGGTCAGCATGCCACCGCGACCAATATGGCTTCCCGTTCCACCTGCCATTTCTTCTAATTTTGGGTCACCCGACACAGCTTGACTAATAAACTTCGCGTTAGGGTTTTCACGTGGATCGGCACTATATAAGCCGGGCTGATCGGTGAGAATAATCAAGGCATCTGCTTCAATTAAGTTAGCTACTAATGCGCCTAATGTATCGTTATCGCCAAATTTGATTTCATCGGTAACCACCGTGTCATTTTCGTTAATGATGGGAATAACGCCAAACGCAAGCAAGGTGCGTAAAGTTGAGCGTGCATTGAGATAGCGTTCACGATCAGCCAGGTCGGCATGGGTGAGCAAAACTTGAGCAGTGCGTAAATGATGACGGAAAAAAATACTCTCATAGAGCTGAGCTAAGCCCATCTGCCCCACAGCCGCACAAGCTTGAAGCGCATCAATTTCGGTAGGGCGCTTAATAAAACCTAGCCGCAGCATTCCTTCGGCAATAGCACCGGAACTAACCAGCACTACTTCTTTACCTAAATGCCGTAAGTGAGCAATTTGTTCCGCCCAATTTTGAATGGCGGTATGGTCTAAGCCCCGTCCCTCATTGGTGACTAAGGAAGAGCCTACTTTGACAATGATGCGTTTGCAATGTTGCAGTTCAGCAGACATAAATTTTACCTACTCAAATTCAGAGACATCTGCACAAGCTACTGCACGAGCCGAATATGGCGTTGTGCGGTGCTCGCAATCTCATGTATTAAAGTACACTCCGATTGCTGCGCTCCATGCGCCTTTCCTTGGCCCACTGGCAGCTGTGATGCAGAGGTCTTATTCAGTCGATAATTTTGAAACGTGGATCGTCAGGTTCTATTGATAAAATTCCCTGCGCAGATTCTTCCATTGACGTTTCTTCAGTGCGATGCTCTTGAATGCGTTTTTCGGCCAGATAGGAATAAATGGCTATAACTAAATCTTCACAACCTTCTCTATTCAGTGCGGAAATTTCGAAGACCGGGCCTGTCCATTTTAATTTTTTTAAGAAGTCCTTAACGCGCTTTTTTCGGTCATGTTCGGGAACCATATCCAATTTGTTCAGTACTAACCAGCGTGGCTTATCATACAGACTCTCATCGTATTTTCGCAGCTCTTGCGCTAATGCTTTAGCTTCTTTGACAGGATCTACGCCATCGAATGGGGAAAAATCGATGATGTGCAATAATAACCCAGTACGTTGGAGATGACGTAAAAACTGATGTCCAAGCCCGGCACCTTCCGCCGCACCTTCGATTAAACCGGGAATGTCTGCGATTACGAAACTTTTTTCATGGCTTACCCTGACTACTCCTAGGTTAGGATGCAAGGTAGTAAACGGATAATCGGCGATTTTGGGACGGGCATTCGATACTGCGGTAATAAAAGTAGATTTTCCCGCATTGGGCATTCCTAACAAACCTACATCAGCAAGTACTTTAAGTTCAAGGCGTAGCTCGCGTTGTTCGCCTTCTTTCCCATTGCCGTGTTGGCGTGGCGCCCTATTCGTGGAGGATTTGAAGTGAATGTTCCCCCATCCACCCTCGCCGCCTTTTGCCAACATGACTTGCTGCCCGTGCTCCGTCAAATCAGCAATCAATTCTTCCGTATTACGATCAAAAATTAGCGTGCCGACTGGCATACGCAAAAACACATCATCGGCGCCCTTGCCATAACAATCGGCACCTCGCCCATTTTCACCACGTTTTGCAATATGTAATTTGGAAAAGCGAAAATCAACGAGTGTATTAATGTTGCGGTCAGCAATCGCAAAAATACTGCCGCCTTTGCCGCCGTCCCCTCCATCCGGGCCCCCAAAGGGTCGGAACTTTTCACGACAAAAAGACGCGACGCCATTTCCGCCATCGCCCCCGACTACATCAATCCGTGCTTCATCAATAAATTTCATGTTAACAGCCTTTTTCTTTGTGGCTTGGACTGGAAGAATGGTGAGGTGTGTGTCAAAACGCCACGGGGAATGGTAAAAATACCATAAAAAAAGCTCTACCATTGGCAGAGCCTTTGTACTGCCAAAGTCTGCTCACTTATTGCATAAGCCACAAGCGCTGAACTAGGCAAAAGGTAGTTAGACCTACCTCTCTATCAAAAACAGCTTACATTACGCAACAGCTGGCGTTGCAGGAATAACCGTTACATACTGATTTTGACGCGCACCTTTGATAACAAATTGTACTTTACCTTGGATTAATGCAAACAGTGTGTGGTCTTTACCCATGCCAACGTTCGCACCCGGGTGAACACGAGTGCCACGTTGACGAATAATGATACCGCCGGCGTTAATTACTTGACCACCGTACACTTTTACACCCAGTCGTTTCGACTCCGAGTCACGACCATTGCGCGTGGTGCCGCCGCCTTTTTTATGTGCCATTTGATGACTCCTTACTTATTAAATTCAATCAACCATTAATCAACCGTTAACAGAAACGATGTGCAGCTCAGTATAGTTCTGGCGATGACCCTGATGTTTTTGGTAATGCTTACGACGACGCATTTTGAAAATTCTTACCTTGTCGTGACGACCATGCGCAACTATCGTAGCTAATACCGTAGCACCAGCAACCAATGGAGCTCCAACCTTCAGAGTATCTCCCGCACCCACTGCGAGTACTTGGTCAATGGTGATTTCGGAGCCGATGTCTGCAGGTATCTGTTCTATTTTAAGTTTTTGACCAGCAACAACTTTATATTGTTTGCCACCGGTTTTTATGACCGCGTACATATGGAACCTCATCAAAAAATGAAAAATCTTTTAAAGTCTAACGCTATAGAGATAAAACAGGAACCAAAAAAGTACCTGAACCTACCTTGCCAAAACGAAAGAGAGCCGTGGATTATACACAATTCACAAAAGACAGTCAAAATCATCTTTTTTATTGTTGACACCGCCTTGTCAAATGACCCGGGAAAGGGGTATCTCGCCCTCCTCTATGGGAAAATTTGAGTTAAGCACCATTAAGCATCGTATAATTTCGCGCATCACGGTCTTTATTTCAGGTTACGCCTTTGTCTGCCACTACCAACTCATCGAAACAAAACTTAATAAACCTCACTATTGCTGCTGAAATGGACGCTGTTAATTCGGTCATCCGTGCGAAATTGCAATCCGAGGTTCCTTTGGTCAATCAAGTTGGTGAATATATTATTAACGCAGGTGGAAAGCGTATTCGCCCGATGTTGGCTGTTTTATTTGCTAAGGCGTATGGTTATCAAGGAACGGCACATCATGGTTTGGCTGCTATTATTGAATTTATTCATACGGCTACGTTATTGCATGATGATGTAGTTGACGAGTCCTCTCTACGTCGGGGTAGGCAAACAGCTAACGCACTATTTGGGAATTCAGCCGCCGTATTGGTGGGCGATTTTCTATATACGCGCTCTTTTCAAATGATGGTTGAATTAAAGAATATGCGCGTAATGGAAATATTAGCCGATGCAACTAATGTTATTGCTGAAGGAGAAGTACAGCAATTGCTCAATATGCACGATCCCGACGTTACTGAAGATCGATATTTGCAGGTAATCCGATCCAAAACCGCCAAACTTTTCGAGGCTGCAACAGGTTTGGGTGCGCTGGTGGCAGGCGCGAGTGAAACCGAAATTGACGCTGCAGAAGAATATGGCCGTTCGCTTGGCGCTGCGTTTCAGCTTATAGACGATGTATTGGATTATTCAGGAAACGCTGCCGAAATTGGAAAAAATGTAGGAGATGATTTGCGTGAAGGGAAACCCACCTTGCCTCTGATTTATTTGATGCGGCATGGTACTGACTATCAGCGTGGGTTAGTCCGGCAATGTATAGAAGATGGAGGTAGCAGCAGATTCGATGAGATTCTGGGTGCTATAGAAAGTTCTGGCGCCATTGCATATAGTCGAAATCTAGCGGTACAGGCCAGTGCGCAAGCCGTACATGCGTTGGAAGGACTGCCTGAAAGCGATTTCAAAGATTCGCTCACTCATTTGGCGCGATTTTCGGTTATTCGTAATCATTAGATTTATCACTTAAAAAAGCTATCTTACCCTTGCCATCGTGAATAATTTTTCCTCCTGGATGCAGCTATTGTTAGTTGTAGGGCTCATTTTAAGCTCCGCTTTTTTTTCGATGGCCGAAACTGCCTTATTGGCAGCAAATCGGTATCGAATTCGTCATCTCGCCAGGCGCGGAAATAGAAACGCGATCGCAACTTTATGGTTACTAGAGCGGACCGAAAAATTGCTTGTAGTTAATCTGATTGCGAAGGCGATATGTAATGCGGTGGCGACCGTATTCGTTACTTCGATTGCTATTTCGAGTTTTGTAGATGATGTCAATGCCCTTACCATAGCAACTATTGCTATTGTTTTCATACTAATTGTTTTTGCTGAAATTTCACCCAAAGTTATCGGTGCTAGTTATCCGGAGAGAATCGCATTAACGACTAGTTTTATTTTAAAAATTTGGTTAAAGATAGCTCTGCCTGCGCATTGGGTTGTAAATATGTTCGTTGGCGAATTTTTAAGGGTATTGCGAATCAAAAAAAGGGACTTCTTGTCAACTGCCTGTTTATCTCCTAAGGAATGGCGTTCGATAATTTTGGAGGGTGGAAATTCGATACCGCAAAAACACCAAAGTATTCTTCTTAATCTTTTCGATTTGGAAAGTATTTCGGTTGAGGACGTAATGACGCCGCGCGCACAAATTGAAGCTCTTGATTTTTCTGCATCTATTGAGGAAATTAGATATCAATTAACCACTTGTCATCACAATAAATTACCCGTATTCGAAGGTGAAATAAATCAAATTATTGGTATTCTTCATGTTCGTAAAGCGATCGCCTTGCTGTGTCAAGAGCATGAACTGACTACTCCGCATTTTCATCAGCAGTTTCGTCAGCTATTAACGCCGGCCTATTTTATTCCAGAAGGCACCGAAGTCTTTACGCAATTACACTATTTCCAAGAAAAACGTGAGCGCCTCGGCATTATCGTTGATGAATATGGTGAAGTGCAGGGATTAGTAACTTTGGACGATATTATAGTGGAATTGATAGGCGAGTTCACTGCCTCTACCCCAGGAGATACCAATGCAGATTCGTTTCTTTGGGATAAACAAGGTCAGTGCGTTTTAGATGGGACGACAACTCTACGCGACATCAATAAGAAATTGCATTTAGATTTTCCTCTTGATGGTCCCAAAACTTTAAATGGACTTTTACTAGAAATATTGCAAGACATTCCTGAAGCACCAGTTTGCCTAAAAATAAAAAACTGTGTGATCGAAATTGTTCAGGTAAAAAATCAGGCAATCAAAATTGTTAAATTAGAGATTCCGAAAAACTAATTACACGGTTGTAAATCGCCTAGTTGATGGGAATAAGGAGCCATTAGGTGCAATGGCGAGGATAGGAGTATCTTACTGCAATGTTAAAAGGATAGGCATGTCATGGCTGACGCAATCATGAACTTAACTGCTCAAAATCCCATATCGGGTCTGGCGCGCGCGCTTTTGCAAGCAAATCGCCTCAGCATAGCGCAGATTGACCCTATCATTAAGAAAACTCAATTGAGCAAATTGCCCTTTATTGACGCCCTTTTGTTGAGCGGTTGCATCAGTTCGCGTGATTTAGCTGTTTTTTGCTCAGAAAGATTTGGCTATCCTCTAATGGATATAGAGGCATTCAGTCCTGGTTCTTTTCCTGAAAAAGTTGTCGATCAGAAATTGATGCATTCGCAATGCATCATAGCGTTAGCTAAACGCGCTAATAAAGTATTGGTCGCGATTTCAGACCCAACTAATTTACAAGCTTTAGATCAAATTAAATTTCAAACCCAACTTATTGTTGAGCCTGTGATAGTGCAGCATGACTTATTGGTGGGCTTACTCGATAAGCTAGCGAAAACTTCAGAGCAAAATTTACATGAATTAATTGGCGAGGACGTCGAAATTGACTTTGGCGAAGTGGATGTCAGTACTACTGCTGAGACTTCAACCACGGAGATAGACGATGCACCCGTTGTTCGATTTTTGAATAAGATTTTGTTAGACGCCATAAAGATGGGCGCTTCAGATTTACATTTCGAGCCGTTTGAAAAATTTTATCGGATACGTTTTCGCGTAGACGGTGAGCTATGCGAAATTGCTCAACCGCCGTTAGCCATTAAGGACAAGCTCGTTTCGCGCATTAAAGTTTTGTCGCGTCTGGATATTTCTGAAAAACGCATACCGCAGGATGGTAGGATGAAATTGATGATGTCGCAGTCCAGAGCGATAGATTTCAGGGTGAGTACGTTACCGACATTATTTGGCGAAAAAGTAGTTATGCGCATTTTGGACGGCTCGCAAGCTCAGATGGGTATTGATGCGCTGGGGTATGATCCGGATCAAAAGGAAATTTTGTTAAATGCTATTCAGCGTCCATATGGAATGGTGTTGGTTACTGGTCCGACTGGTTCGGGTAAGACGGTATCGCTCTATACTTGCCTTAACGTAATTAATAAGCCAGGTATTAATATTTCTACAGCGGAAGATCCGGCTGAAATTAATCTGCCTGGTGTAAATCAAGTTAACATCAATGAGCGTGCTGGACTAACTTTTCCGGTCGCGCTGAAAGCATTTTTACGCCAAGATCCTGATGTGGTGATGGTTGGCGAGATTCGTGATTTAGAAACGGCTGATATTGCAATTAAAGCGGCTCAAACCGGCCATATGGTTTTTTCAACCTTACATACTAATGATGCGCCCTCCACACTCACTCGCTTGATGAATATGGGTGTTGCTCCTTTTAATATTGCCTCTTCCGTTATTTTGATTACCGCACAACGATTAGCACGTCGTCTTTGTACTTGCAAAAAGTCGATCGAAATACCACGCCCATTACTTTTAGAATCAGGATTTTCAGAGTCTGATTTAGATGGCAGCTGGATACCTTATCACCCAGTGGGTTGTGCACGTTGCAATGGTTCAGGTTATAAAGGACGTGTTGGCATTTATCAGCTTATGCCTATTACAGAAGAAATTGAGCGGATTATTCTGGCGCATGGAAGCGCTATGGATATTGAAAAACAAGCGAGCAAAGAAGGTGTCAGGACACTTCGAGAGTCTGGTTTAATCAAAGTAAGACAAGGATTAACCAGTCTTGAAGAAATTTTAGGCTGTACGAATCAATGAGACCTTTGCACACAACCGAAGCGAGCGAGCCCAAGGCAAGGTGCACGCAGCACTGGAAATGTAGGTGAGTACATGCGGATTGTGAGCACCACGCACCGCCGAATTTGGCGCGCGCAGTAGGTTAGGTCGAGGTCTCTCCATAGTAAAAGTTTGTTTAAATCAGTGATTAACCGAGGCGGGCATAACGATGTGCCCTCCCTTTACGTTCCAGGGAAAATATGGCAACTGCTCCATTAAGAGGTTCCGGTACCGCCGTTAAAGATTTTATTTTTAGCTGGGAGGGGAAAGATAAATCCGGTAAACAAATACGCGGAGAGTTACGTGCTGGTGGCGAAGCTATTGTCAGCGCTACTTTACGTCGGCAAGGTATTTTAGTAACTAAAGTAAAAAAGAAAACGTACTCTTCCGGAAAGAAAATAACGGAAAAAGATATTGCATTGTTCACCCGGCAGTTGGCAACCATGATGAAGGCTGGTGTACCTTTAATTCAATCATTTGATATAGTTGGTAAAGGCCATTCTAATCCTTCTGTGTCCAAATTGATCTTAGATATTCGCGCAGATATAGAAACGGGTACTAGCTTAAGCCAGGCTTTCCGCAAATACCCCCTTTATTTTGACTTACTGTTTTGTAATTTAGTGAGCGCGGGTGAGCAGGCAGGAATTTTGGACGACTTATTAACCCGTCTGGCTGTCTACAAAGAGAAAACGGTCGCGGTTAAAGCAAGAATTAAAGGCGCCCTGTTCTACCCCTGTTCTATTATTGCGGTTGCTTTTGCGGTGACCGCTATCATTATGATTTGGGTAGTCCCTTCCTTCAAAGATGTATTTAAAAGCTTTGGCGCTGATTTACCCGCACCTACGTTAATTGTTATGGGTATTTCAGATTTTTTTGTGAAATATTTTTATGTAATTTTTCTAGTTGTTTTTGGGGGACTGTATCTATTTTTCCAATCGTGGAAACGTTCTCTAAGAGTGCAGCGCATAATGGACAGGTTCTTATTAAAACTTCCTATTTTAGGTGAAATCATTCGTAAAGCCAGTGTGGCGAGATGGACGCGTACCTTAGCAACGATGTTCGCAGCTGGTGTGCCTTTGGTTGAATCACTGGATTCTGTTGGCGGCGCCTCTGGTAATGCCGTATATTCAGATGCTACACATAAAATACAGACGGAAGTAAGCTCGGGGACAAGTTTAACTATCGCAATGCAGAACACGAATGTATTTCCCAATATGGTTACCCAAATGGTATCCATCGGTGAAGAATCAGGGTCATTAGATACGATGTTAAGTAAAGTTGCTGATTTTTACGAAGAAGAAGTGGATGAGGCGGTTGGTTCATTATCTAGTTTGATGGAGCCAGTCATTATGATATTTTTGGGCGTCGTTATTGGTGCACTCGTTATTGCTATGTATTTACCCATCTTTAAACTGGGCTCGGTTGTCGGATGAACTTGAACAGTCTGCAAGTTGCTAACCCGGGAAATTTGCCAATACATTTTTTTGCCGACCTGATGGTAGGCAGCTCCATAGTGGCCAGCTCTTTGGCTGCTATTTTCGGGTTATTGATCGGTAGCTTTTTGAATGTGGTGATTTATCGTATTCCAAAAATGATGCAGCGGGATATTGATCATTTTATTGCTGAGCACCGAGGAGAAGAATTACCTCCTCAGACGGTGTTCAATCTCATGTTGCCGCGTTCTGCTTGTCCGCATTGTGGGCATTTAATTAATGCTATCCAAAATATCCCGGTGCTCAGTTTTCTTGCTCTTGGTGGAAAATGCTCTGCGTGCAAGGCACCTATTTCAATACGTTATCCTTTGATCGAATTGTTAACTGCATCAGTTTCATTCGGACTAGTCTGGCATTTTGGATTTGGAATGGCGGGTATTTCCAGCCTCTTGTTCAGTTACTTTTTAATCGCATTAGCACTTATCGATCTGGACACCCAGCTATTGCCTGATAATTTAACTTTGCCATTAATGTGGTGCGGATTATTAGTGAATACCCAAGGGGTGTTTTGTTCGTTACATTCAGCGGTAATTGGCGCTGCGGTTGGATATGGATCACTGTGGATTTTTTATTGGGCTTTCAAGTTAGTCACAGGAAAAGACGGAATGGGCTACGGCGATTTTAAACTGTTAGCAGCTCTGGGGGCTTGGGGCGGCTGGGCTCTTCTGCCTCTTATTATTCTTTTTTCTTCGTTAACCGGCGCCCTAGTGGGGTTGTGTTTAATTTGCTTTGCCAAACACGATCGGACGGTTCCTATTCCATTTGGACCTTTTCTTGCTATAGCTGGACTATTTATGCTCCCTTTTGGCAACTCTATTATTGAAAAATACTTAGGTGTGATGTTGTGAGCTCGGGTGCAAATCATGCAATCCAGCCTAAAGTCACCAAAACCACGGTAAAGAGCGGCCAACTCATAGTTGGGCTAACTGGCGGTATTGGAAGTGGTAAAACCAGCATCGCTAACGCTTTTGCTATTCGTGGCGCTGACGTTATCGACACGGACATAATTGCCCGAAATTTAACCACGGCAGATGGTGCGGCTATTGCGGCAATTCGATCCGCTTTTGGCGACAACATGATTACCCAGGAGGGGGCCTTAGACCGCGGGAAAATGCGCGCTTTAGTGTTTTCGGACGTCGATCAAAAACGTCGGCTAGAGTCTATTTTGCATCCAATGATACGCACTGAAGTTGCACGGCAGATAGGGAATGCGACCGGTTTATACATAATTTACGTTGTGCCATTGTTAGTGGAAACTGGGCTTTATGATCAACAACTTCTGACGCGCATTTTGGTCGTGGATTGTGACGAGGAGTTACAAATACAGCGGGTTGCACAACGAGATGGCATATCAGAGCAATTAATAAAAGCAATCATGGCCGAGCAGGCCTCCCGGGAGGAGCGCCGCGCTATTGCGACCGATATCATTTGTAATCAAACTACTATCGAAGCAATTATCCCGGAAATTGACCGGCTACATCGTTTATATTGCGGACTAACGACTTTTACAGGAAAACGATTTTGATTGTTTACGAGTACCCTTTCAACGAGCGTATTCGCACGTTATTGCGGCTGGAAGATTTGTATGAACGATTTTCGTTTTTTCTACAGCAGCAACATCCTTTTCAGCACCACATTGCACTTTCTTTGATTTTCGAAATGCTAGAAGTTGCTGGCCGTGCTGATTTAAAATCGGAACTTTTGCAAGAGCTTGAAAGGCAAAAACAAACCTTAATAGGATTCCGGTCGAGTCCCCATGTAGCCACAGAGACATTGAATGCCATCATTGATGATATTAGCCGCGTTAGTGCGTCGCTCATGATGTCGCAAGGAAAAGCTGGACAAAGTATTCGTGATAACGAATGGTTGATGAGTATACGTGGCCGCCTGATCATTCCTGGAGGAGCCTGCGAATTTGATCTGCCGTCGTATTACGCCTGGCAAAATAATACGCCTGAGAAACGCCGTGCCGATATTTTTCGGTGGTTTGCTCCATTAGTGCCTTTATTTGAAGCGATTTCTATGGCATTACGTTTGTTGCGCGAATCGTGTGCCAGTAGGAAAATGCTGGCTCCAGCGGGAAGCTATCAACAGATGCTGCAAGGAAAAATTTATCAAATGATTCGCTTGCAGGTGGATCCATCTATTGGCGCTATTCCTGAAATTTCTGCCAATAAATATATGTTGTGGGTGCGTTTTATGTCGCAAGATGGGACAATGAAGCCACGTGCTTTTGATGGTGAAGTGCCATTTGAATTGACGCTGTGTAATTTTTAATGTGGGTTATTTAATAAAGTTAGTAAAACGATGATCGTAGATTGTCCGCAATGCGGTAAAAAAGTTCTTTGGGATCGCAATAACCCCTACCGTCCTTTCTGTTCCGAACGCTGCAAACAAATTGATTTGGGTGCTTGGGCAGAGGAAAGTTATGTTATTGCCAGTATGCCTCCTGAACCAGATGATCTTCAGGATGAGGGGCGTTAAGGCCTTTTGTCGCGCTTCAGGAGCTATAAAGATGAGGCCCGTTCGTCCAGCTGGATATAGGATTATGCATGTTGCTTTGATATTCAGATTCATGTTGTAACAAGCCCTGAAGGCCCAGGCCTCTACAGAGTGTCCTGGAGATTTTGGTTGACGGGTCTCCCGTGGAGCGTCAATTTTCTTTCAGATTTGATGCCGTGAGTATGGCATTCCATAAAAGACGAGCTTAGCGTGTCTGCTACTTGTGTAGGGCCGAAAACTACTCATCTGAGAAATAGGAAAGAAGGCTCGGATTCCGAGTTTGCTCGAGATAAATGCGGCTGGCCCCGGGGATTGATGAGCAGTACAAGTTTAAACGTCAAAAAACTTACGGAGCAATAATCCTAAATTGCCGTTGCTGAGGTTTGAATGCTATTGCTTAACCATTCGAGCAGAGGAATGGTGGCGGGAAGTATTGGTTTTACTCGAATATTCTCCCCTTCCCAAGCCAATTGTTGGCCTTCCAGACCGCGCGGTTCTCCTCCCCAGGCGTAGCACAAATAAAAATGCAGGCGTACGCGCGCGTGAGGATACACGTACTCACATCCGCACCACGCGCGTGTTTCGTCAGGATTAATTTCTATACCTAACTCTTCACGGAACTCTCTAACTAACGCAGGCAAAATTCCTTCCCCGGGTTCGACCTTACCACCGGGAAATTCCCAGTATCCTGCATATGGTTTGCCTTCTGGACGCTGTGCCATCAATATTTCGCCATCCGTATTTATCAGAACGCCGACAGCGACATCGATGGGTAATGCGGAACTGGATGTATTTACGGCCTTAGAATCAGATTTCATAATTATTAACTGAGTTCACCAACGTATGCCCGTGCAAATTGGTTCGCTACACGGCCCGAGCGCGAGCCACGTTGTAATGCCCAACGCAGCGCGTCCCCTTTTGCTGCTTCGATTTGCTCTTGTGAACATCCTAATCTGCTTAGCCAATGCGACACGATGTCTAAATAATCGTCCTGTTTAAACGGATAAAACGACACCCATAATCCAAAGCGTTCAGATAACGAAATTTTTTCTTCCACTGTTTCACCGGGGTGCAAATCACCATCTTCATCATGACGATAACTATTGTTATCCGATTGCCGCTCAGGCAATAGATGGCGACGGTTGGAGGTTGCGTAAATTAGTACATTGTCTGATTGTGCCGAAATGCTCCCATCCAATGCCACTTTAAGTGCTTTGTATCCGCTTTCACCTTCTTCAAACGATAAATCATCACAAAAAATTATAAATTTCTCAGGACGTGCGGCGATTATTTCTACAATCTCTGCAAGGTCCACTAAATCGCTTTTATCTACCTCAATTAAACGTAACCCCTGGTTAGCAAACTGGTTTAGACAGGCTTTAATCAACGACGATTTACCCGTACCACGTGCTCCGGTTAGGAGTACGTTATTGGCAGGTCGACCTGTAATAAATTGGTGCGTATTTTGTTCAATTTTTTGCTTTTGTTGATGAATTTGGTGTAAGTCATCTAACTGTATGGGGGCAATAGAGCGGACTGCTTGCAAAAAGCCGCGCCCGTTTCGTCTGCGCCAACAGAATGCAATCGTCTGTTCCCAATTTGGCTCGGACGCGACCAAGGGCAGCAGTGCTTCAACCCGATCAATTAACGTTTCAGCGCGACGCAAAAAATGTTCCCAATTTTCCATTTTTTTGCCTGTAGTTATGATCTATAGTCAGCATTAATTGTCACATATTCATGTGATAAATCGCATGTCCAAACGGTAGCGCTCGCCGTACCGCGATTGAGCAATATGCGCGTTGTAATTTCACTTTTTTTCATCACACGCTGCCCATCGCTTTCTTGATATTCCGGATGGCGTCCGCCTTGTTTAACCACCCAAACCTCATCTAGGTATAAGTCTACTAACGCCACGTCTAAATCGGCTATACCCGCTTTGCCGATAGCCATTAAAAGACGGCCAAGGTTGGGGTCGGAGGCAAAGAAAGCTGTTTTTACTAACGGTGAATTGGCGACCGAGTAAGCGACCTGGCGACATTCTTCGATGCTGCTCCCCTCTTCCACGGTCACCGTCATGAATTTAGTTGCGCCCTCACCATCACGCACAATCATTTGTGCTAATTCTTGTGCCAGGCTGACAACCGCCTGCAGTAACTCGTCGTACTCCGCTGAGCCCGTATCCGTAATTTCTAAGGATGACGTGCCTGTGGCGATCAATATAAAAGAGTCATTAGTGGACGTGTCACCATCAATAGAAATGCAATTAAACGAGCGATTACAGGCTTCTTTGACTAATTGATCTAATACGGGCTGCGTTACCTTTACGTCCATCGCAATAAATCCTAGCATGGTGGCCATATTCGGCATAATCATCCCGGCACCTTTACTAATGCCGGTCATGGTAACTGTCTGTTTCCGTATCGTTATCTGGCGTGAGGCCGCCTTAGGTTGCGTGTCCGTCGTCATAATGGCTTCAGCGGCATGATACCAATTATCTTCTGTTAGATTTTCAATGGCTGATGGTAAGCCAGCAATTAGCCGATCTACAGGTAGCGTTTCTAGGATTACTCCAGTGGAAAATGGTAATACTTGAGCGGCTTCGCAGCCGAGAAATTTGGCTAACGCATCACAAGTTGCGTTAGCCGCCGCTAAACCACTTTCCCCAGTTCCTGCGTTGGCATTACCCGTATTGATTACTAAGGCGTGAATGGGCAAACTGGACTTTACGGCGGTTGCGGATAAATGGCTTTTGCATACTTGTACCGGTGCGGCACAAAATCGGTTTGCGGTAAATACACCCGCTACGGTGGCAGTGGGCGCCAGCTTCATTACGAGTAAGTCCTTACGGTCTGCTTTACGAATTCCCGCCTGAGTAAAACCAAGTTGTATGCCTTTTACTGGAAGTAGCTGAGAAGGAATGGGGAGCGGAGAATTGACGGGCACGATGGTTCCTTTGACAATGAAAGAGAATTGGGTATTGTAGGATATTCATCTGAGCAAAGGCGAAATAAAAGTATAACCCTTTAAAAATGTTGAGCTAAACGATAATTAGTGGTTTGACTTAACGTTACCAACAGTGCACGAAATTTCTCAGTGAGCTGGAGTACGAAAAAATACTTATAGTATCTACGAAAACGATAGTTAGTTACCGCCAGTTGTTCTTCCTCGCCTGGGATTACCACAAAGTTTCCGCTGCACACTTCAAAATAAATTGATTACTCACCTGCAGCGCTCATTATTTTTTCAGTCTCTTGCCGTAACAGCGTGTCAATATCAGTTTGCGATAAGGTATTACCTTCCCTTTGAGCGATTTTTTTACCTGACGTGTGCTCCAGATAAAATTGCCATACTGGCATAGCGATTAGCATTGCTATTACATTCATTCGATCACTCAAGTGTTTGTTGACGAAATCAATGGCGAATTCTTTGTCTGAATTATTTAACTTTGCAATATCTGCGGCATCTAGCGGATTGCTTATCGTAAAGGGTAAATTTAGTTTTTCCGCTAACTGGTGACGCAGAGCTAATTGCACGCTCAACGCATCTATAACATTAGGCCCAGTCCCCTCTCCATTACCCTCCCTCCGTCTCTCGCTCCATTGATTGCGCATGACTGGGAGAGTTGCTTCGCCAAGCAAATTTTGTCTGACCATCCCTTTTGCCAGAGCCAGGAGTACACCTTGCGGCGCGTTGTCGCTGAGTAGTTTGCTAAACCTCGTTAATCCTTGAATATTATTGAAAAGAGTTAGTAGGTACGCTTGACAACTAAAAATAGTACCTCGTGCTGCCGAAAAAACTAAACGACAAATGGCCGGCGAATTAATGACAGAACTGATAACTTCGATAATATCGCTCATTGGAATACTGTCTTTGAGATCCCAGTCATTCAATCGCTTAAGCATCGTTTCAAAGGCATTAAAACCGTCAACTTCTTTCAACTTTTCCCATTTTTGATTGAAGTCATCAATGGTTTCATGGACCCTGTCGAACCAATGTTGATTTGACGATTGTTGCAAGGCGATCCGGGTAGCTCTGTCGATAATAACGTTTGTTAAAATAGCATCGGTTAAATTAGCATTGCACAGAACGGTACGAATGAGCCTGGCATTGCTCAAGTTAGCGCTAATTAATTTCGCTCCCGTTAGATTAGCATTAGTCAGGTTTGCGCCAGTTAGATCAACGCCGGTTAGGTCGACATTGCTCAAGTCAACATGACTTAAATCTATCCCGTGAAATTGTCCAATACTATTTCTTGCGCGATGTGTTGCTAACAGGTCGAGGAAATTCTGTTGTTTAGATTGGGTAAAAAAGATATTTTCTAGTACATCTTTATTGTCTCCTCCATTCCCTGAGCCGCGTCTTCCTGAAGAAGGACGCTGCTTCAACCGAGGTGTAATGTTTAAATTCATAATAATTTTAATGTGTTAAATAAAAAGTTCGTACTAAGTCGTATAAGCGGCGGTACCAACGTCTGTCCCCATAGTGATGCATGAATACAGTAAACATAACGATACCGTTTTGTGAACCATGTTTTTTCGCTCACGGATTACAAATTGTCTTTAGAATTATAAATAGGCGACTGGCCCGACGAAGGTGAAAAAGATATCATGCGGAAATAGCCTTGCCCATTAGAGATATCCACATTAGGGTTTACCCTACTATGCACATTTTAAAAAATTTTTTATGGAAAGTAGTTAAGAGGGCTACGGGCAGGACGCCCCTAAGACTAGCAGTTCCACAACATTTTAAGCATTTAGATCCGTAGAAATATTAAGGGAACTTAAACATCGCCTAGACGGGGTCGCCTAGACGGGGTCGCCTAGACGGGGTCGCCTAGACGAACCGCAAAGACGAAGCAGATGATCATGGGCAATTTGGAGCGGTGCAATTGGCTCGAAAGATTATTGAAATCGTGAGCGAAATGCTTGAGTTGCATACGGAGCTGATAAAGTGTTACCCCCACCCATTAGCCTGGCCCTTTAAATACGATACTTCATGCAATCGTCCTGGAGACCTCTGAATTACCTTGCCGCGTGGACCCAATACGGCGTAGCACGGTACTCGCAATCTCCAGTCGCCAGGTACAGGAAGATTGCTGCGTTTCTCGCGTCTTATGTTGGGCTCGCCCACTACGGTTGGGCAGAGGTCTCTATTGTGGAAATCCACAATGGTTAGTGATTTCTAAATCAGATAGGATGGCAGTGCCTCGACAATTTGCATGACCCTGATAATCATTGATTCTGCCGCCAATTTACCTAAGAAAGTTAAACATGTTGCCAACAAAACCTCAAAAGAATCCGGATCTTATTTCCCATTACAATAATCTAAGCACAACAGAAAAAACGGGCCCCGTCGATTCAGACGTGGTTAAGTTAAAGAGCAGAATAGACGAAAATCGCGCGTTCCTCAATGAATTAAAACAAGACAGCCGATTTCAAAATGTTTTAATACTTATGTGCGAGGCAGCTGTTCCGGAGAAACAGCTGTTAAATTTTCTTACCGGACAGGTCAGCTTGGAAGAATGTTTAGGGGAAAATACATGGATGACAAATGTACTGCTAAATACGTATAGCGGATTTGAAGTTCGTTGGCTTGGTCGCTCCCATTTCCTTTCGCAGCCGTTAGCCAATACATTATCTATTGTATTCAAACCGGGTTATCTGGAGTCTATGGAGAAGACTCATTCCAAAATAGGTATTTTGATGGAAGCGATCGAAGAAGTGAGTAGTCGAAGGGTATTGAACCTCTTTAAAGCTCGCCTTCAAGAGGTTAATTTAACTGGAGCAAATTTGAACGGGGCTAACTTAGCTGGGGCTGATTTAGTCGGAACTAAATTGGGCGAGGCTAACTTGGTTAATGCTAACTTAACTGGAGCTAATTTAGCTAAGGCTGAGTTGGTTGGAGCTGACTTGACCGGGGCGGATTGTAGCAAAGCTAACTTGACTAAGGCAAACTTGAAGGGAGCAAAATTGCCCGGAGTCAACCTAAGCGAGTCTATCTTGTATGAAGCTCAATTAACTGGGGTCGACTTGAGTAAGGCTAGCTTGATCCGCAGTGATTTGTCTAGGGTTAATTTAGCTGGAGCTAATTTGACTGAGGCTAACTTAACTACGGCTAACTTGACTCGGGCTAACTTGACTGGAGCTGATTTGCCTAAAGCGAGCTTATTTAAGGCGAATTTGTGTGAGGCCAATTTAACTCGCACTGACTTGACGAAGGCTAACTTAGCTGCGGCTAATTTGGCTGGTGCTGAATTGACTAAGGCTAAATTAACGGGAGTTAACTTCACTGACTGTAACTTGACTGCGGCTAACTTGAGCGGAGCTTATTGTCGCAGCGCTATTTTAAATAGGGCTGACTTGACAGGGTCTGATTTGGCCGGGGCAGACTTGAGCTTCGCTAGTTTGACTGATACTAACCTTACTAGGGCTAATCTAACTGGGGCTGACTTGGGTTGGACCAGTTTGATTACGGCTAATTTAACCAATGTCAAATTGGTTGGGGCTATCTTCACCGGGGCTGACTTAACTGAGATGAAATTAAGCGGGAAGGATTTGTCCCATGTTGACTTCAGCTTCGCTAATTTAACCAGGGCTAGCATGGATTTGGCTAAATTGAATGAGGCTAACTTGTCGGAAGCTAACTTGACTGGGGCTAAATTGATGGGGGCTGACTTAACCAAGGCCGAATTGTCTGGAGCTAATGCATCTCACGCCGATTTGAGATACATTCAGTTGAATGCGGATAAATGGCTTCAAGTTAAATTGATTGGGGCCTGGTCTTCTAACCCTACCGTGTGGAGCATGAGAAAAGAACAGGAAAAGCAAGAGGCATTTAAAAAGTATCTATTATTGCCGGAGATTACTGAAGGAATTACTTTTAATGAAAGTCACTTCCCTAAGGACCTAATCAATAAAATCGGCCTTGATTTGCTCTGATGCTGTACGCCAACTATCATAGATTATGATTACAAGTGGCAATTCTTTAGGCCTCGATGAGGCCTCCTCATGGCGTTAAATGCATGTGTTAAAAATGAGCATTATGTTGATGTATTCGTGTCCGCAAAGCTCACCTACGTAAATACACAACAGCTGCGGCTCCTGCGCATTGTTTTTGGCTCGTTCGCTATGGTTGTGGTTTTCGTTCTGGAAATATAAAAAAACAAATGCGGATTATATTCTTTGTTGTCATAATGACGAAGCGACATTCCCTCTACACCCGCTTAGCGTGAAATCCTTTATCATGCCTCACCTGAATTTTCACGTCGAACGGTAAAATGCAAACAATACCTCACCTACATCATGCGTTCCCCACACATGCATTATCTGTATTGACTATATTAGCTTTATGGGACGCTCCGTTATCACAAAATCGACTAATGGACGTTCTAAATTTAGCTTTTGGTGAACTAGGCGTTGAAGAAAAATATAACTCATCCAACTTAAAAGTAGTTTTATCTGAACTCAACACGTTAGGTTGTATCCACCAGGTTTCAGGGATGGGCTATCAAATTACTTCGGAGGCGGGACACGCAGTTTTACTGCATTTGCATTCGACAAAAAAATTGTTACGCTGGATTTATATTGTTCAAAGTTTCCTGAATAAAAGCGCAGCATATTCAGCTTGGGGTACGCCATCCAGTCAATTTTGCCAGCGTGAAATGTTATTTGCAGCACTGAGTGCTGATATGCCCAAATTTGGTCAGTGGCGGTCGCAGTTTTTTGCTTTTCAAAATACGTTTACCGATTTACTTGCCCAGAAATTATTTGCTACACCAGCAGGAGAAATTCTCTTTTCTCAGATTTCCTCAAATATACAAGGAATGTTGCTATTCGATTTATTTTCAGCTGCCAATTTAATGTTGGAAGAATGCACCACCGCTTATGAATATGCCAAGGCACACGTTAGCGGCATGTTTCAAAAAGATTTCATGTTATTAGATGTATTTTGCATGCAGGCGATATTGCGTGGCGAGGTAGAAACATTCCTGCAAGAAATAGTTCAGCAAATGGGCCATGAGGGTTATCCAGATGCGATCATAAAATTGTTGAAAGGCGATTTCAGAGGCAGTGCTGACGTATTTGACGCGGTGCAATCCGTCAGCAGGCAAGCTGCGGGAAAACGTAGAATGTTCCTAACTGATGTGCCTGGTTTTTTTTACACCGTTGCCCAAATAACCAACAATACAGCACAACATTTGAAACTGGCTAAAGACCAGTGTGATGATGGTTGTAAATTCAAGCAGGCTGAATTTTACCCGGCGATTCGTCCACTGATTGAGCAAATGATCCATGGCACCGCGTTAAATCCAAAAATGCATAGCAGTCCTCATCCGAATTTAGATAATCTTTTTGTGCAGCTCGCTTGTTTTTGGCAAAACGCGACGCCCACGGAATATGATCGACATAATTTGTACTTATTGCTTTCCCAAAGCCAGCAACATGGCTATGACTGGGTAGCTGCAGAAATAGATCAACTGCGCCAAAGTCACTTTAACGAAGCCTTAGAATTTCCTGATTGGCACAAAAGCCGTCAGTGGCAGCCGCTTTGTACGATATTGCAGCAAGAAGAGTCTTGGCAACGCGCCTTATCGGCGTTATCGAAATTAAAAACACCTACACAGACCAATGCGGACGCACGAATTGCATGGTTGATAGAATGCGAATCGAATTACATCGACTTGGAGCCTCGCGAACAGAAACGTAGTAGTAAAGGTATCTGGAGTAAGGGCAGGGCGGTGGCATTAAAGCGGCTTTCGTACGAGCAAGAAAGTCTTCCGGGCATTCTTGAACAAGATAAAAAAATCGCCAGCTGTATCCGTCGGTCGTACGACAACTACCATGGCGGAAGCGATTACGAATTGAATGGCGAAAAAGCCTTACCTTTTTTAATTGGTCATCCTGCCGTTTTTTGGCTATCGGCACCTGATATTAAAATCGATATAGTCAAGGGCGAGCCGACCTTAGCGATGAAACAGCGAGGCGATACCATTAGCTTGCAAATGGAGCCCGCGATGAATGCGGATCGTGTGGTTTGGCGTAAAGAAACGCCAACTCGGTTGGCGGTTTATTCGAGCACACCAGAAATAAAACAAATTGCTTCTATTATCGGAAAAGGCTTGACAGTGCCTTCTGATGCTAAAGAGCAATTAGTCAGCGTGATTGCAGCGATTGCGCCCCATTTGGCGATCCATTCCGATTTACCCGAGTTAGCACAACACCTGGATAGCATCCCCGCTGATACCACCATTTATGCGCATTTATTGCCCCTCAAAGAGGGATTGCGCATCCAATTTTTGATGCGTCCGTTACCTGAAGGAAGTTGGTTTGTTCCTGGTAAAGGTTCGGCAAATATTGTAGGTGAGCATCAGGGGAAAGCTATTCAAGCCTGCCGCAATTTAGATCAGGAACAAATACAAATTAATGCTGTGCTGAAAAGATGTTCCGTGTTGACTGAGGCAGGACAAGACGGTCAGGAATGGGAGCTTACCCATCCTGAAACTTGTCTGGAATTATTGACAGAACTGGGTCAGTTTAAATCTGACACCCCAAATGATACAAGAATTGATTCTGACATTAAATTGGAGCTCGTTTGGCCTGAAGGTGAGCGCTTCCGTATTAAATCGACGCGCAGTGTGGGGCAATTACACTTATCGATTAAAAGGCAAGGTGAATGGTTTGTTGCCGGAGGTGAAATCAAATTAGACGACGGCAAAGTCATTGCTCTGCGCGAATTATTGAAACTGGCGAGCAGTGCAACTAGTCGTTTTTTACCGTTAGGTGAAAACAATTTCCTGGCGTTGACCGACAGTTTTAAAAAGCGTTTGCAAGAACTTAATGCACTTTCAGAATCATCAGGTAAAGACGGCGTTCGCGTTAATCATCTTGCTGCCCCAATATTAGCCGAGTTAGCGGATGAAGTTGGCAATTTGAAAACCGACGCCGCGTGGAAAGCACAAATCAAAAAGTTAGACGCGTTGGCGGAATATGTTCCGCAGTTGCCCAGCACGTTACAGGCGACTTTACGCGACTATCAATTGGAAGGCTATCAATGGCTTTCACGTTTAGCATATTGGGGCGTTGGCGCTTGTTTGGCTGATGACATGGGTTTGGGCAAAACGGTGCAAACCCTAGCATTGCTCTTGGAACGTGCGCCTGGGGGCCCAGCTTTAGTAGTAGCGCCGATTTCCGTCGCCATGAATTGGCAATCGGAAGCTGCCCGCTTTGCACCGACCTTGCGTGTGCGCGCTTATCATCAAAATCGTTCGTTGGAGGATTTAGGCGCATTTGATTTAGTCATCGCTAGTTACGGTATGCTGCAACAAGATGCTGAGGCGTTCGCAGAGCCAGAGTGGCATACGGTGGTGTTAGATGAAGCACAGGTGATAAAAAATTCTGCTACTAAACGTAGCCAGGCCGCCATGAGTCTTAAAGCGAATTTTCGGCTCATCGCCAGCGGCACGCCAGTAGAAAATCATCTAGGCGAATTATGGAATTTATTCCGATTTATTAACCCAGGTTTATTAGGATCAAAAGAGCATTTTACAACCACTTTTAGTAATCCTATAGAGCGCGGCGATAAGCAAGTGCGCAATTATTTAAAGCGTTTAATTCAACCGTTTATTTTGCGACGAACCAAAACACAAGTATTAAGTGAGTTACCCGCTCGCACCGAAATTATTCTTCAAGTGGAATTATCTGATCAAGAACGTCATATGTATGAAGCGCTGCGACAAGAAGCGCTGGATAAAATTGCGAAGATGAAACCAGAAGAAGGTAAATCGATGCAGGTATTGGCAGAAATTACTAAGTTACGCCGCTTCTGTTGCAATCCTCAGCTAGTGATGAAGAATTCGGATGTCACTGGCAGTAAATTAGCTGTGTTTGCCGAAGTCACGGAAGAATTATTAGCCAACAAACATAAAGCGCTTGTGTTCAGTCAATTTGTGGATCATCTAGCGATTGTACGTGCATGGTTGGAAGAAAAAGGTATTAGCTATCAATATCTTGACGGTAGCACACCCCCAGCGGAGCGTAAGAAACGCGTGGACGCATTTCAGGCCGGTCATGGCGAGATATTTTTAATCAGCCTCAAAGCGGGCGGAACGGGGTTAAATCTTACCGCGGCAGATTACGTTATTCATTTAGATCCATGGTGGAACCCGGCTGTTGAAGATCAGGCCTCGGATCGGGCGCATCGGATGGGGCAGCTGCGCCCGGTGACTATTTATCGTTTGGTTACACAGCAAACGATTGAAGAGCAGATCATTGCATTGCATGCACAGAAGCGTGATTTAGCAGATAGTTTGTTGGAGGGGGGCGACGTATCAGGCAAGTTGGAT
Source organism: Solimicrobium sp. (assembly GCA_021155915.1). GTDB lineage: Bacteria > Pseudomonadota > Gammaproteobacteria > Burkholderiales > Burkholderiaceae_D > Solimicrobium. The sequence continues at coordinate 43,278 of JAJNBE010000018.1, forward strand.
ACGGCTGCTTTATTGCGTTTGTTGAAGGAAGGGATTTAACCGATTAGTTGAGAATATCTCTACAAAAGGTTACACTAAGTGAAACTTTCTGTAGAGTATTTTATATGCTAAGACCCGTACAGCCCATCCGTCGTCTTACACAAAGCTTAGATCAATTGGCCAACGCTGAAAATTGTTTATTTATCCCCGCCGATCTTAAAGCACTTCTCCCAGATTTATCCTAAGCTGCATTCAAAACACTGTTAAGTCGCGCTGTTACATCAGGCTATCTGACAAAATAGTGTCGAGGACTTTTTTTACATCAAAAATCTTTTGCCCACGACGGTTTATTGCTATTTCATGCAGTCGCTAAATTACGCGCCGATGCGTTGAATTAAATCAGCCCAGACATTATCCGGTACAAGGTCGAGAACCAGATTTCAGATGTGATGTATCTCGGTCATTCCCGCACAAAAGCCGTTCATAGATAAATTCTATTTGTAAGATGAATTAATTCAATTGGTTATCATTACCCACATTCGTTTACTATCCAGTGTCGTCTCGTTTTAGTAATTCCGTTTTCAGATCAAATTTTGACCGCAATCTTTCCGCGTGTAACCATGTTGTCTACGCTCCGCATTCGCAATAGATTCTGAAACGGAAATTTTTCCCCACTCACAGGAGCACCAATGAAATCCATATTCATAAATAAATTTACCAAAGCGATCTGCTGCGTAGCAGTCATTGCTTTATCAGGAAACCATTTATCCAATGCAGAAAACATAACCAGAGATAATGGTGCCCCGGTTGGCGACAATCAAAATTCTCAAACCGCTGGAGAGCACGGTCCGGTTCTATTGCAAGATGTTCAGCTAATCCAAAAGTTACAACGTTTCGACCGTGAAAGAATTCCTGAGCGAGTAGTCCATGCAAGAGGGACGGGCGCGATGGGAGAATTCACTGCCACGGCTGACATCACCCACCTGACTAAAGCTAAGGTATTTTCCAAAGATAAAATTACCAAAGTTTTTGTCAGGTTTTCCGCTGTCGTTCACGGAAATCATTCGCCTGAAACATTGCGCGACCCGCGTGGGTTTGCCACTAAGTTTTATACCACTGAAGGTAATTGGGATTTAGTTGGAAATAATTTTCCTACCTTTTTTATTCGTGATGCCATTAAATTTCCCGATATGGTGCACGCTTTCAAACCGGACCCACGAACGAATCTTGACGACGATGCAAGAAGGTTTGATTTCTTCTCTCATCTTCCCGAAGCGACCAGGACATTAACTGAGTTGTATTCAAACGCAGGAACACCTGCCAGTTACAGAACCATGGATGGCAATGGTGTGCACGCCTATAAATTAATTAATGCAAAAGGCGATGTGCATTACGTAAAATTTCATTGGAAGACCTTACAAGGCAAAAAAAATCTTGACCCTTCCGAGGTGGAGAAAATACAGGCAACGGAATACAGCCATATGAGTCGTGATTTGATTGACGCAATTAATCAAAAAAACTATCCGAAGTGGGATCTCTATATTCAAGTAATTACGCCAAAACAAGGTGCAGACTTTGATTTCGACCCGCTTGATGCAACTAAAATTTGGCCAGATGTACCTGAGAGAAAAATTGGTCAATTAGTATTGAATAAAAATCCCGATAATATTTTTCAGCAAACAGAACAAGTCACCATGGCACCCTCTAATTTAGTTCCTGGCATTGAGCCTTCTGAAGATAAATTATTGCAAGGACGCTTATTCTCTTATGCTGATACTCAAATGCATCGAGTCGGTGTAAATGCAGCGAGCTTACCGGTAAATCGTCCTATGGCTTTGGTAAGTAACGTCAACCAGGACGGCGCTATGAATAGTGGAAGTACAAAATCAGGAGTAAATTACGAACCCAGTCAACTTGAGCCGCGCAAGGAGTCAGGTAGCACAAAATATGTTCAAACTCCCTTAACAGGACCTACCCAACAAACTAAAATCAAGAAAGAACAAAATTTTAAACAAGCAGGCGAATTATTTCGCTCCTACACGGCAAAAGAGCAACGTGATCTGATCAATGTTTTAGGAGCCGCGCTGGCAACCGCAAATGAAAAGAGTAAGTATGTAATGCTCTCTTATTTCTATAAAGCGGATGTTAATTACGGCACTAATTTAACCAAAGTCGCCAAGGCTGACATTAAACGTGTTCAAGCTACAGCGAGTGAATCGCAAGACTGATAGTCATATTTTTTGACCTCTACACTGAGCAACTTGTGCAGAGGTCTTGATATGAAGATTCTAGCGCTGCACGATAATGGGTTTAGGCAGGCCCGCATTCAATGCAAGTTCCACTGCATTGAATGCGTCGCCCTGAGTTGAAAATGGCCCACTAAATAAACGGTATAAGGCCCCTTGCTGAACGATTTCAAGAGCAGGTAATTGCGTTAGCTGATTTTGTAGTCGATTAAATGTCGCTTCGGCGTTAGCCCTTAACCCAAATGCGCCGAATTGCAAATAAAATCCTTCGGTACTATCCGGTGCACTAGCGATGATTGGAGACTCGAGTGAGACGGGCGTGGCAAGCTCGGCATTAACGTATGAGGAGGCGCTGGCCACCGTTTCAGTGACCCTACTTTTTTTATTCTCTGCCATTTTTTCTATATCGACGGGCAATAGTCGCTCCAACAATAATTCACTACTGCCTTTTTGCAAATAACCTAATTTCAGCGCAGCGGTATAAGACAAATCAATAATCCGACTGCTGTGAAATGGCCCGCGGTCATTAACTCTCACGATCACTTGCCGCCCATTATTCACATTAGTAATGCGCGCATAAGAAGGAATCGGTAACGTGGGATGTGCGGCCGTCATTTTGTACATATCGTATAACTCACCGGAAGACGTGCGTTGCCCGTGGAATTTTTTTCCGTACCAGCTGCCAATTCCGCGTTGAGTAAACGGACGCTCATCCGTCATCGGTATATATTTTTTTCCAAAGACCACATAGGGTCGACTACCTGCAACGGAATAAGGCTCAACCTTAGGTTCGGCATCGAGGGTAAGTTCCAACCCGCCCGGTATGTCTTCGCCCGGTCCATCGTCTTTATAATAGGCACCACGCCCCGAATTTGCTTGAGGAAGAGTAAGCGTTGACCGGTTTGCAGAGCTACTTTTTCCTACTGTTGACGCAATGGGCGCCCATCTTTTAGAGGGGCTGCCACATGCCGCGAGCAAGAGAACGGACAAGATTATGGTTAGGGACTGATAGTGATTTTTTATTTGATGCATCGTTGCTTCCAACTAGTTATGTGAAGTTGAGTGAGGAAGTCCTTATGCGCCTAACTCTGAATTAATTTTCGGTGCCGCTGGATACTCATCAATATCCCCGCACCAAAAGCCAACGTTACCAACGCCGTTCCCCCATAACTCATCATCGGTAACGGTACACCCACGACGGGCACAATTCCGCTAACCATACCCATGTTCACAAACGCATACGTGAAAAATATAATGGTAATAGCCCCGGCTAATAATCGCGTAAAAAAAGTAGGTGCATGAGCGGCGATCATTAAACCACGTATAAAAAATAATAAGTAGAGCATCAATAAAACAGCACAGCCAATCAAACCAAATTCCTCAGAAAACACGGCAAAAATAAAGTCGGTAGTACGTTCCGGTATAAATTCCAAATGCGCTTGGGTGCCTTTTAACCATCCTTTTCCTGTAATTCCGCCCGAGCCCACGGCAATCGTCGACTGAATAATATGAAAACCCTTACCTAACGGATCGGTCGTCGGATCCAGCAACATTAGCACCCGTTCACGTTGGTAATCGTGCATGCTGCGCCACACTAACGGCAGGCTGGCTAACCCAAGAATAATTCCTCCAATGATGACACGCCAGGATAAGCCAGCTAAAAATATCACAGATAATCCTGACGCTAACACCAGCGTAGCTGTTCCCAAATCCGGCTGTTTGAGAATTAATGCAATGGGCAAAATTAATATCAGCGCCGCTACGATAAACTCACGCCAGGTTAATTGCCCTTCGCGCCGCTGAAAATACCACGCCAACATTAACGGCATCGCTATTTTCATCATTTCTGACGGTTGTATAATCATGCCCACATTAATCCATCGCCGTGCGCCATTTTTCACAATACCGAAAAAGACCACAGCAAGCAGCAGGGTGACGCCAGCCACATACAGCGGCACAGCAAATCGCATTAATGTCTGCGGGGGCACATTTGCCGCGATCCACATCACAATAAAAGCAATCACAATATTGCGTAATTGATCTTCAACCCGTCCGGAAAACCCGATGCCGGCAGAATATAACGTAACCATGCCGACCGACATAATCAAAAAAATGATGATCGCTAACGGACCATCGAATACGGATACGTAAGGTCGGACAATTTGCCAAAGAGGACGTTGGGTAAGCATGACGAGTGTTTATGATTAATTGATTAAATTGTTGGTGGCTTACGTTATTGCTGATTTACGATAGGGCCTATTGAAAAAAATAATCTATTGGGGAAAATAGTTGGCTGGCTGATCATCTATAGGATGATACCCGATCTGAATAAATCTAAGCGCTGCAAGATGGAGCGGTTATTTCATAAATTTGCAGCTTAGTTAGACAGGATACAGAAATAGACGGGCTAAGAATTGGGCAGAATAAATCGCCCGATGTCGTATCGGTCACAAAAAACGTTTTTCCCCTTACATTTAAATTAAATTGTCCCTATCGTTCACCGCTTTAGGTGTTATGGTTTCAAGGGGAGAAGTACCTTGAAATAGCCAGGTCCACAGTTAAATCAGATTACGACCAATTTTATTGAGTAACTCTTCAGGAAAGGGTGTTCCTTCAAAAGTAAATTCTTTGACAACTTGCGATAATAACTGATATTTTTTCGATGCTTCTGCCACTGTTTGTTGTTTTATCAGCGCTGAAATCTCATCATTATTGGACCGGGACCCAATCAATTTGGTGTCAAACAATTGCTCTATTTTCACCCGCGTTGATCTCAAATTAGCCCCGGACAAGTTGGTTCTAGTCAAGTTAGCCCCCATCAAGTCAGCCTCAGAAAAGTCAGCCCCAGACAAGTCAGCTTTAGATACGTAAGCATTAGAAAAGATAGCCCCAGAAGAGTTAGCTTTAGACAAGCTAGCCCCAGACAAATAAGCCCCAGACAAGTTTGCCCCAGATAAGTTAGTCTTAAACAAACAAGCCCTAGACAAGTCAGCTCCAGATAAGTCAGCCTTAGACAAGCTAGCCCCAGACAAGTTAGCTCCAGACAGGTGAGTCTTAGATAAGTTAGCATCAAACAAGTAAGCCCCGGACAAGTCAGCGCCAGACAAGTCGGCACCACACAAGTCAGCCAAACGCAATTTAGCTATAGTAAATTTAGCCCCAGTTAAGTTGTCAGCCCCAGACAAATTAGCCCTAAACAAATTTGCCTTACGCAAGTCAGCTCCAGACAAGTTAGCCTCAGACAAGTCAGCCTCAGACAAGTCAGCCCCGCGCAAGTTAGCCTTAGACACGTTCGATCTAGACAAATTAGCCGAATGCAATTTGGCTCTAGAAAAGTAAGTCCCAGTTAAGTCCGTCTTGGTCAAGTCAGCCCTAGACAAGTCAGCCCCCGACAAGTCAGCCCCAGCCAAGTTAACTCCAGAAAAGTCAGCCTCAGACAAGTTAGCGCCAGTCAAGGTAGTCTCAGAAAAATTAGCTGAACGCACTTTAGTTTTTGACAAGTTAGCCCTAGACAAATCAGCCCCGGACAAATCAGCCTCACAAAAGTAAATACCGGAAAGGTCAGCCCCCGCCAAATCTACTTTTTCTGAATTTTTATTTCTTTTAATTGAATCCATCAAAGCAAACATTTTGTAATACGATTTCTCAGCGGATTCGAAATAGCCCAGTTTAAAAATAGTAGATAACGTAGTGGCTAACGGCTCTGACAAAAAATGTGAGCCATTCCAGCGAACCTTAAGACCCCCATAAGTCCTTACCAGCACCTCTGTCATCCATGTTTCTTCACCCAAACAGGATTCCAAGCTGGTTTTTCCGGTAAGAAAATCTAATACACGCTCCTGAGAAACATCCGATTTACTCATAAAAATTAATAGATTTTGAAATTGCTTGTCGGTTTTCACCTTCTCCATAAATGGGCGATTTTCCTGTATTCTGCATTCGACATTCACTGTGACTAACTGGTTTAAAGTAAAGTGAGGACTGTTAGATACTAATTTGTTGATTGTTTGTTTTGTTATCATGGCTGAAATATCATCATTATTAGACCAGGCCCCAATCAATTTGGTGTGAAGCAATTGCTCTTTTCTCACCCGAGTTGATCTCAAATCAGCCCCAGACATGTCTGTCTCAGTCAAATTAGCTTCAGACAAGTCAGCCTTAGACAAGTCAGCCTTAGACAAGTTAGCTCCAAACAGATCAGCCCCACGCAAGTTAGCCTTAGACAAACAGGCCCCAGCCAAGTGAGCCCCAACTAAGTGGGCCCTCGACAAGTTAGTCCCAGATAAGTCAGCGCCAGACAAGTCAGCTCCACATAAGTCAGCCTCAGATAAGTCAGCCCCGGTCAAGTTAGCCTCAGAAAAATTAGTGTAACGCAATGTAGCTTTAGCCAAGTCAGCCCCAGACAAATCAGCCCGGAACAAATCAGCTTCACAAAAGAAAACCACAGAAGGATTAGCGTCTGCCAAATCTAGTTTTTCTGAACCTTCGTCTCTTTTGATTGATCCCATCAGGGCACTCATTTTGAAATGCGATTTCTCAGCGAATTCGAAATAGCCCTGTTTAAAAATAGTAGATAACCTAGTGGCTAACAGCTCAGACAAAAAATGTGAGCCATGCCAGCAGACCTCAAGCCCACCGTAAGTATTCACTAGTAACTCTGTCATCCATTTTTTTTCACCTAAACAAGCTTCTAGGCTGGATTTTCCGGTAAGAAAATCTAATACACGCTCCTCAGAAACCGCCGATTTACACATAAAAATTAATAGATTTTGAAATTGCTTGTCAGTCTTCAAACCATCGAGAAATGGGCGATTTTCTTCTATTCGGCTCTCTACACTCATTACGTATGATTGGTTTGAAGTAGAATGAAGATTTTTATTTACTGATCTGTTGATGGGCTGCATAGTTAACTTTCTTAAGTTAATACGGGACAAAATTCACCTGTTCGGGCGCCTCTTGCCCGGTCGGCCCACTGCGCCCAGTTGGCGGTCGATTTCCTTCCAAGTTAGGATTTTGCCTGATTATGCCATTATCGGTTGCAAGCCTGTTACACCTACCCATATCAGCCGTATTACTATAGGAAAGAATTAGACCTAAATAGTCCACTATCTGTGCAGCGATTTCCCGCGGAGTACCGCTAAACACAAAAGAATTCGACCGGTTGAGATGGTTTACTGCCAACACGAACCCTTCGATCGCCCGGCTCTCGGTTGAATTGGAGAACCAATTTTTTATGTTCTCCATTCCGCTAAGAGGAGGAGTAGCTAGCTGTATTAAGAGTTGAATAAGCGCGTTGACTTGTTCAGATTTCTGATGAACACTGGGGCACGATTTTCCTAACCTCTTCAAAGCGAAAGTAATTATGTCTTCCGTATTCATGCCCTTGAGGATATCAGGCTGGATGCCCCTGGCAAGTTCAATCACGCTTTCGCCTAAGCCTGACCGGTCACCAGCTGCTTCGGGAAGCGATTGATAGACCGCTATGGTTTGTTCAAGAATAATTTTGTTATGTAACTCGACCACTTTCGGGGAAGATTTTTTAACGGTCGAGCACGCCGCCTCCCGGATATTCCTTTTCCACTCGTCGCGCAAGGTCGAGAATGTTCCTTTAATAGTAAAACTGTTTCCGGTAACCTTGCTAGATACCTTGAGTTCTTCGCCCATCTCTTCGATATCAAATTCGCCATGTGAAATGATCGCTGGCTGCCCTCCTTCTGGAGGAAACAAAAGGGCATCAAAAATAGCAGCGAGCTCGTCTTCTTTATGGCCAATATTTACGGCATGGTATTCTTTATTAACTAGTAGGGAGATTCCCAGAAGTGGAGCAAAG
>JAJNBE010000019.1 GCA_021155915.1 Solimicrobium sp.
GCGCTCTCACCAAAACGGTGACCTGATGGAAGGTGAAAATTCTCAACATATTCAGCATGTTATCGAAGCTAGTGAGCGGTCAACAGAGGAATTTAGGATAATTATTTTGACCGTCTGTCACAAATAGTAAATACCACGTTCCAAAATTGATTCCAAAATTAAATCCTCACGCTTGAATCCGATTACATTAAAAACGATCAATGATAAAAATGTTAGTCGACCTGATCGAGAGGTGAATAGGGCAGGATCTCAAGATCCGGTAGTTGTTCTTTCAGAAATTGGTACCCTCGGCCAGTAGTTGGAAGATCCTCTGGCTTTTCCAAAAAAAGGATAGCAAGATGTTTTAATAATGCTAAATCCGGTAATCCAGCGTCGGTAACCTTTGTGTAGCTCAAATTAAGGTGGCGAAGATTTATTAACGGGGCCAGTTTGATCAAGCCCTTATCCGTAACTTTTGTACCCATTAATCTAAGGTCGCGAAGATTTATTAACTGCGCCAGGTTTTCCAACCCCTCGTCCGTAACTTTTGTAGCGATTAAATTAAGGTGGCGAAGATTTATTAACAGGGCCAGATTTCCCAATCCTTTATCCGTAACGTTTGCAGCGTACAAATCAAGGGCGCGGAGATTTATTAACGGGGCCAGATTTACCAATCCCTCATCCGTAATTTTTGTACAGTGCAAACCAAGTTCGCGAAGATTTGTTAACAGAGACAGATTTCCTAACCCTTGGTCCGTAATTAGTGTACGGTCCAATTTAAGGCTCTGAAGTTTCGTTAATTTTGCCAGGTGTACCAAGTCGGCGTTCTCGAAGAATGTGAAATGCAGATCAAGTTTAATGTTTCTGATGTTCTCGTTTTTACTCACCTCATCGCAAAATATCTGAAACCACTTTTTTTCTCCACGGTCCATTTTAATCTGCACGTGCAAAGTCCCGCAACGCATCTGGAGGTACTGACGAAACTCAGCTTCATTGTCTTTATTTAATAGAGAAAAATACAGTGTAACCGGCAGCGTATCGGCTGAGCCCTCAAGGAAAGCAAAGGTTTTGCAGGTCCTTGCTAGGTTACGTCTGTCCGCAGCGGGAAGCCATTGTTCAATGATAGACAACCACAATTCGGTCGGTAGTAAATTTTTTATTTTATCGTTATTTAAATACTTCCTGCAGGTCGTCACTAAAGACTCAATTATTAGCTCCTGGTTAAATGGTTCGTTTTCCTGTTTTCGGAGGAGATGGGGAGATAATTGATTTAGAATGAGCTGTGCGTTGTTATTTGAGGTGGTTAAACTTGCAATAGCCATATTCTTGTAAAATAGGGCCTCTAAGTGGTCGCTCGATAGCCCAACACAGGTGCTATTCATCCGATCTGTATAAATTAATACAAGCCGTGCCATGGCGCCAGCATGGCCAAATTCTGCTGCCGCTTTGAATAGTTCAACAGCGTTTTCCAGGTCAATAAACTGGGCGTTCGGATTATCATAGAGATTGCATGCTTTTTGAAATTGGCTCTGTCCCTTTTCCAAAACTTCAACCGCTGCAGGGGAGCCGCCTGTGGACTTAATGGATGTGGGAGAGCCGAAAAACGGCTGGGGTAATTGAAAAGTTGCTACGGAGTTCATGGATAGATTTCCTTTTATAAAACAAATTACCACTCTGGGATAATAATTATGGATGAAACGGTTCAGAAAAAAATCCGGGATAACACGTAGCTAGCCTCACAAAAATTCTTTGGAAAGCAAAATTCCTCCTACATCAAAAACTTTAACGATCTTTAGAAATTTCAAACAGCTTGAAATCGGATCATTCATGAATTTCCTTTGCACTGAATTTCAGGGACCTATTTGCCGGCAACTATGAGCTGGCAGCTCACCAAATTTGAGACCTCGCATAACCTACTGCGCAAGCCAAATTCGGGGTTGCGCGGTGCGCGCAATCCTCATGTACTCAAGGACATTTCGTTTGCTGTGCTCCGTGCGCATTGACTTTAACTCACTCGCTACAGTTATGCAGAGGTCCCTATCTTTAATTGGCTAGACGCGGAGTATCTGACGACGATTTAGTTAAGTCGAATAAATTAATTCCTTCTTATTGGAAAAACATGATTCGCATCAATAGTTCATCTTCTTTATGGCCATTGTCCTGAAAAGGTCGCAAGCTGATCCTTATTTTGTTGAGACATTGTGCTATGCCCTAAATATGAAAGGAGTTCAAAAATACCTTGAAAGTGGCGAGCTCACTGTAAGATTGCTTGTAAGTGCAGCAGATACAGATTCATTCATGAGCGCCCTGGATAAAGAAATAATTCAAACCTATCTTGGTGATAATAAATTAACGATAACGCAGCTGGCTCATTTAACAGACATTCCCGAATTTACTAAAGCCTTATCACACGATTTAGTTTTCAAGTACATTAATAAACGTTGGATGAGTATTGAGCAGCTGATTAACACACAGAGCGTTACCAAATTTGTCAAAGCATTAGAAGCTTCTCGCAAAATCGATTTAGCTAGTGACCAGTACATACAAAAGCTCATCAACCTGCCGGATATTTTGGCATTTAATCCTGGTATAGCGCATCCAGAAGTACGGTTTATCGAAAGGAAACAGTTACCCCTTTTAAAGCTAGTCACTCTGCCGAATCTAAATCAACTTTCGCGTGCTTTATATAATAAAAACGTACACAATTTGCTCCTCAATGGTAAGTTATCACTGCTCCAGCTCATCAATCTGCGCAATATTTCCGCTTTTGTGGATGCACTAAGTCATCAGCACGTTCGCGCAGCGCTAAAAAAGGGTGCGGCCACCCTGGAACAGCTAATTCAGGACACTGAATATTACGATGTTTTCCCTAACAGCCTATTTGCAATGCCAACTGTGCAGGGGCTCCAGCAAATGTTCATTCATTTGCTGGCGAGTTAGAATTATTTAGTCGCCCCTGAAAAAGTCACTTTTCTATTTAAGGTACGCCAAGAATGCAATCGAACCAATATTTACCTTTAGCCGGAAACACCTAGTGCGCTTTTTTCAGTTTTCTGGCAACGTGCCCATGGAGGCATGTTAGCCACAAAAGAACTCAGCCTTTACGATCTTATGTCATCGCTTTTTAACGAAACGGGGTATAGAATATCTCCCTTACTTGAAGGCCGAACACATGAATATGACACCACTTTCACAAAATTTCCGACCGCTAGTTTCGCTATCCCAGCGTACGCCAAATAACGGTCCGATTGTTGATGAGACTGAAATCGTAGAGGAGGTTGGGCAGGTAAAAATAGAGCTCCTTCCTTTCTTCGAGCAAGGACCTTTTGTTAATATAGCGAATGATACCAAAACAGACATTTGCCATTTTTTAATCATCGGTGACCTCTTGCGGTTCGGTCAAACGAGCCAGCATTTTAATAAAGTCACTCAAAATGCGCTTGCAAGTCGAACAACATGCATAGAACTTCCTAAGCTAACGGACCTTGCCCTGCTGAACTTAGGAAAAGTGCTGTGCTTACATCTTCTAATTCATAAGGTTACCGATTACGAAATGGCAAGTATTGGTCGGCTGACAGGCCTAAACACTCTTAATTTGATACAGACACATGTAACGGACGCTGGGTTGCACTATTTGGCCAAATTAACCAAGCTTAAGGCTCTCAATTTGGGTAAAACTGCTGTTACTGATAAAGGACTTATAAAACTTACCAGTTTAAATAGTCTTACCAGTTTGTGTGTGGAGGGTAGGCTGTTCAGGTCGGGCTCGGATAACCGAATGGTGGGTAATGATGAGTTACCGTATTTGGAAAAATTTACTGGTCTGCGTACTCTCAATTTGAGTTATACAGGAGTGACGGATCTTGGCATGAAGCACCTGGAGAAATTATTTCATCTTCACACTCTTGATTTAGTGCGGACAGCAGTAACTGCCGTTGGGTTGGAATCCTTGAAAAATTTAACCGATCTTCACACGCTTAATTTAAGTGAGACAAAAGTAACCGACATTGGGCTGCAGTACCTAAAAAATTTAACCGATCTTCGCATTCTTAATTTGAGTAAGACGGATGTAACGGGCGCGGGGCTGCAATCCTTGGAAAACCTGATCCATATTCATACGCTTGATTTAAGTCATACAAACATGATGGAGGCGGGGCTGCAGTCCCTGAAAAATTTAATCTATATTCACACGCTTGACTTAAGTCATTCAGACGTGACGGACGCTGGGCTGCAGCATCTAGAAAAACTAACCCATCTTCATTTTCTTGTTTTGGGTAAAACAAAAGTAACGGGCAACGTGCTTAAGTTGCTAGAGAAATTACCTAGTCTTCAAGCAGTTAATTTGTATCGTACAAAGGTGAAAAGAGGTGATAAGCAACAACTGAAAGAATTACTACCAAATTTAAAAATATATTGAAGAGACCTCTGCATAACTTACTGCGGGAGCCAAATTCGGCGGTGGACGCTGGGAAAACAACGTTGGCGAAAGTCTTGTTAGCATAGCTGCTCCAACGTTGCGCTATCAATTAGTTCTCACTGCCCCGTTTTAACCATCGAGCGATTTCTTCAACAACCAGTTCTTTAAGCCGCTCTTCAAGTCCTGGAATGTTGAAACCTGGGTTTAACGGTTCAGGAAAGCCCATACTCCAATTGTCATCATCCAACCATGAGAATTTCAAACCTGTATCCGCCAAAGTATGTTTTGCTGCAATAGTTACCAGTTGAAGAGCTTGCAGAGCATCAATGCCATGTGCATGAGCCAAGATTGGTTTGCCAAATCCACTGATCCGATAAGGACATACCCAGTCCCATCCCTCACCAATATATTTTGGGTTGCCGATAGAAAGGGTGATTCGTTGTTTCGTGTCCGTTGCTATTAAAATTCGATTAGCAATTACGGTGCCGAGCGTAATTTTATATTCCATAGGGTTATTTGAATTGGAATTCCGAGTATGCAGAAAAGAAGCGTGTCCAGTCATACGCTTTAACTCTGGGTATCCTGGAAGTAAGGCTAACGTACTTTAATTCCGTCATCTCCGACGGTTTTTATATCTTTTTTTAAAAACATTCGCCATTGCCTTTAATGTTCAGCGAAGTCAGATTCGTCAGCGTTGTCAGGTGAGACGAGCCCTCTGGTCCGAGGTTATTGTTGCTAACGTCCAAAGAAGCGAGTTCCCTGAGCTTTGTTAGGTGAGCCAAACCATCGGTCCCAAGCTCATTGCCTTCAATAACCAGCGAAGTGAGATTCGTCAAGCTCGTTAGGTGAGCTGCTCCCACTGGTCCAAGTTCATTGTACCCAATATTCAGTAAAATGAGTTTCGTTAGCTTCGCCACATGAGCAGCACCTTCCCACCCAAGGTCATTGTCATTAATGCTCAGCAAAATGAGATTCGTCAGTTTTGCCATCGAAGCAGCATCGTCTGGCCCGAGCCCTTGCTCAAACCGAGGCCAAAGACGAGATAATGTGAGTTTCGTCAGCTTCGTCAATTTTGTCAGATGAGCCGCATCTCCAAGCCCGAGCTTATCGGACGAAATGTTTAGCTCAGTCAGCTTCGTAAGTTTCGCGAGGTGAGCGATATCTACATCTACGCTCTCTAAACCTACCCCTTTCACAATCAATTTAATTTCTTTCAAATGGTCATTTTCAGACAAGCTTTGAATAAGTTCTAAGAGGCCCGTCTTCGCGGATATGATTGTGATTGCTAAACAAGAGACATCAAGGGACCTGTAATATGCGTAAAAGTTATTGATCTCCGCTTCTGTTATATTATCAAGCGGGATTTGCCGTTCCCACAGACCATTAAACGCATTGTGCGCCGCTAATGATACCTGCCGCATCGCATTCAGTGAGCGGTTGTTCATATAGCTCCCTATATTTATTGATACTTCATTGGGAATGAGTTCGAAGATGCGAGTCGACCGGTTATACACACTATTGCCCGAGCCGTAGTCGTCACGCTCATCTGAAGCGGGATGTATGTAGTTAGATGAGAGGTCAGGGTCCTCTTTTAGTACTACCTCTTTGGCAGACTCAAAGGTTGATTGGGAATAGTAGTAAGGACTTTTTCTGCTTATAGATTCCATTGAATACCTTCTTTTGTGAGAGTAAAAAACTTGGTTTTATTTGCGTTGAATTTGCTCATGCAACGTCAATATTCTTCCCTTAAGCTCTCTATGTCGCACCAAAAAATTCCACCCTGACTAATAGTAGAAGCGAGAAACCACCTGCCGGGTCCTCCACTAGTCAGGCGCAATATCAAAGCCGGAGAAATCTAATTTGGCCCCGCTAATTCCTTACGAATTGCCCTGGCTTAAAGCACTGTTGCCATATTGTTCAAACTTAACGATTCAAAACCCTCTATGATGAATCTTAAAAAAACTATTTCAAATTTGGGCGAAATCGTCTTTTACAATATTTTTGTAAATACCCCTCAAGAAATACCCAATTATATTTATTTTCTAATTCAGGTTGACCCCTATTTGGGGCGCGCTATCGACTGTGGAGATTAATATTTACTGTTCAGGTGACGAATTAAATAGCTTGCTTCTTAAGTAAATATTCTATGAAATTCCGCAAGCCCAAACAGTAACAATCTTAATTATATAATTTCAAGCTCTGGTATTACTATTTCCAAGCGTTGCATCCCCGGTCGGGTTACTTTTGTATAATTTAAATCAAGTGTGCGAAGATGAGTAAAACTTTCTAGATGTTGCAAACCAGCGTCCGTGATTGGTGTCGTATGCAAATCAAGAGTGTGCAGATGAATTAATTTTGACAGATGCGGCAACCCCGCGTCCGTGATTTCTGTCCCGGTTAGATCTAGAATGCACAGCTGGGTTAAGTTCCCTAGATCTCGCAGCCCATAATCCATAACGTCTGTCTCATATAAATAAAGAACGTTAAGATTTGGCAAAGGTGGCATCCCTGCGGCCGTTACAGTTGTCCTCCCCAAATCAAGATGTTCAAGGTTGATTAAATTTCTCAAATGGTGTAACCCCGCGTCAGTGACCTTTGTTCCCCTCAATTCAAGAGTATGAAGATTGGTTTGCGTGCTCAGTTGCTGAAGCCCAGCGTCCGTAACATTCGTATCGTTCAAATAAATATACTCAAGATGGATTAAATTTGCCAGAGGCTGCACACCCGCGTCCGTGAATGGGGTATTGCACAAAAAAATGGAGTGGAGATGGGTTAAATTTACCAGATGCTGCAATCCCGCGCCTGTAACTTGTGTATCGTTCAAATAAATAGACTTCAGATTGATTAAATTTGCTAGATGCTGCAAGCCCGCGTCCGTGACTGCGGTATTATTCAAATAAATGGAGTGGAGATTGGTTAAATTTGCCAGGTGTTGCAACCCAACGTCCGTGACTGCTGTCGCGTCTAAATGAAGAGTATGAAGATTGGTTAGCGTGCCCACATGCTGCATCCCAGCGTCCGTAACTGCTGAACCGGTCAAATCAAGAACCTGAAGATTAGGATTATTCAAAAATTGAAGCTCTAAGTCCGTAGTTTCTTTCCAGTCCAAATCAAGAATTTGAAGATTAATTAGTCGTCCTAAATGAAGTAGCCCAGCTTGGGTAGGCGCTGTCTGATTTAGATTAAGAGTTTGAAGATGGGTTAATATTTCCAGATGCTGCAGCCCATCATTGCTTATAGAGGTATTATTCAAATTGAGATTACGTAGTTTGGTTAATTCTCTTAACTTTGCCAGCTCTGGGTCTATCACTTCTGTCTCAGCCAAGTTAAGAGTACGAAGATTGGTTAATAAGTTTAAATATTTTAGCCCGTCGTCGCCCACCTCTGTTTTGCTCAAATTAAGACTATGGAGCTTGTTTAGATTTGTAAGATGTTTTAGTCTTTCGACTCCGGTCGCACGCAAATTAAGTGTGTGAAGATTGGTGAGCTGACCAATTTGAGGCATTTGGACATCGGTAGCACAAGACAACCTAAGGTCAAGACGCCTCACTTTTCTTAAGGTCACCATAGCACCTTCTGTCAGTTCTGGAACTCTCATACGACTTGTCCAATTTACTAATATTTCCTGGATGGCTAGTTGAAGGCTCCGACTGACTTGGCCACAGCGTAGAAGATCTCTAATTGTCAACGAGCAGAAAATAATCATTTTCACGTCAAATGGCATCAGTGATAACTCAGAGTGCTCCATTACTCCGGCAGGTACCAGCTGCCTCTGTTCTTGCCCAACTTCTTCTATGCTTTCAGTATCTTCAATACTGCGATTGTTATTGAGTAGAAAATCGGAATTTATAGGGTCCGATGGTTCAAACAAAAAAAATTCGCTCATATTCGGGCACATTTGGGTGATTTCTTGCGCTTCATCCGCGCTTAAAGTAGCTAATTTGATCAGCTTCTCGACTAAAGGGCGAGCATTATTTAGGTTAACCTCTTGTCTCATCAGGATGTCGAGCGCCGTAGTTAGTACTTTTACTTTCAACGGTTCATTCTTCAGCAGTTCAGAAATAAATCTATCATTTTCATCTTGCTCGTTGTTCAGGGACTCCACAATAATTTCGGCCACCACTTCTGAATTATAGTTTCGTGTCTCACGTATCAGTGTGACCGCATCCGAGGTTTCTTCTAAAAATGCTTTCTTAAGTAATAAATGCAAGGTTTCCTGACAGAAACATACAGAATTAAGCTGTTCTATCAGCGGACCCTTATCGGCGCGCTTCAACATTAAATTCAGCATGTTAGTAGTTTGTTGATCAGGTTGGAATGGGGACACAAGCTGGTGATAACTTAAGGAAACTGGCATCATATTCATGTGGGAGTAGCTTTCTAGTAAGGGAGATATTTGATTCCGGCATTTTATTCCGGTATTTGAACGGTTGATTGTATGCTAAGAGAAATGAAATAACTACAGAGGACTTTAATTACAGTTGGATAAGCGACAGAATTAGTATTTTTTCAAAATCAACTAAGCGTCTTTCTTCGCTCGAGCAATTCGCATGCCGCGAACAGCACGGAATTTCCGCTATCGTAAGACAGCACATCGTGCTGCGAGAAATGGGAAGACGTTGACTAAAAATTGAAATCCGGCGGTTTTCCAAAAAATATTTAGGGTGCTGCAATCGAAAATAATGATGAGGCTCCTTCAGAAATACTTTTGTCTTAATGACGGAAAATAATTATTCACCTACATTCTGCAAGTGATTCGAGCCATACCTGAGCTGCCTCTATTATGGCATCCGCATCTGGATCAAAAATTGAAGTAAGATTATTTTCCACTTCTAAATCAGGCGAAAGCGCTAACGGCACCAACGCACCTCTACTGGTGTAAAGATGATCCACCATCAGATTTAATACATTGCCGTCAAGCAGGTAAAATGACGAGTTAATAGAGGTAGTGGGCGAGGTTTTTTCTCCAAACACCCTGGCTTTTTTCATATTTTCCCGTAAAGCCACGCTCGTTAAATTGCCGGAGCTGCCTGTCATCCAATTAGTTAGAATAGCCACTGGAAGATTACTCATTTTTTGAGGTTTTGTTCCAATATACTGCCCATAAAGCTCCTTCGGATTCTGGGAAAATAAAGCGTTACCATTTTCCGATAAATAGACCGGAGAAGTTTTGCCCATTGAAAAAAGTTTGCCATTTGGGATTACACCTCCAAGTGTTAAAAGCATGGGCACAAAATTCCCACCCGTGTTAAATCGCAAATCAATAATCAAGCCACACGCTTGATTGACACCAGATTTCTCTAATGCATTTCTTCCATCTGTAATATTCTTATTGATGGAATCCAAGTCAAGGGAGTCGATAGCAGGAACATATAAATAGGAGATACGTTGATTGATTGCTTTGCCATGAAAATTTAAGCCATATTTAATGATCGGCTCTCTCACCGAAGCTGGAATAGAAAACCATTTTTTCATTCCTTCATCTTGGGGCAGAGGTGCCGCGGGACATAAGTTGGTGCCTAATCCATTTAACGTAAGGAAAGAATGTAAATCTTTCTTATTTAGTTCAGGTGTTAAAAAAGTGGCGGCCGCTGCCAGGCCCATACAGGTTTTAGTTTCGCTTCCAATAAATTTGATCCCTTGACTTTTAATCGTTTTCCAATCAATTTCTTCCGAAAAGGGCGAAAAAGTTTGGCTAAGTTGAAGTAGGTTGATAAAAAAATCTTTGGCTGACACTTGAAAGAAAAGAGAAGTTTTTAATTGGTTAATCTCTTCGCTCGGGGCAACGACTCCTATATGTTTGATCTTCTGCCCATTTTGACTAATAAAAATTTCCGGAATTGAAACAATAATTGCGGAATGATGATCATCAACATTGATGAGACAGCCCTGGTATTGATTGGTAGCGAAAAAACGAATATGTCGCTCCGTCATCATAGGTATTTCAGCTATTTTTTCGTTTTTCAGAAAAAGGGGATTTTGACAGACAGAAGTCAGGCTTTCTTCACTGGGAATTGAGCCTAACCATAAAGCCTTGCTGGTGGCAATATTTTGATAAGCAATAAAATTCGTAAGATTGCGGCTTCTTTCTTTATCAATAACTAAGGGTGAAAAATAATGAAGTGCAAATCGCCCAGATTGAGACACGGCAGTCATAGAAGAAATTGACTCCGTTTGAATAGGCGTGCAAGAAAATAGAGTGGAAGTTGACAGTAGCACGCTAATTTTAAAAAGAAAACGAACGAGTTTCTTGTGCAGATTGATTAGTTCGTGGTGGTTATGCATTTTCTTGCCAATTAAAGAAAATGCATATGCATTTAAGGACATCAATCTAGGTCACCTTTGCACAAGACAATTTGCTGCGTATTTTGCAATTAGATAATTTAACCAAATATTTCAAGGCGTTTCTTAATTCATCATCAAGAAGCGACAAACGTCTGTGCGCTATAGGCGAAAGAAAGATTTGAGCCTTGACCTCCTCGGAATACTACAGGAAAAACAGAAAATCTTCATCAGCTGCGAATTTCATGAGTGATTCGATTCAACCTGCAAGCCTATGACTTGATTTTAGATTGATTAAAATATTTTGTTAACGTGCTAGCTGGGTGTCTGCCATTACAGAAATTACTGAAACCTTACGAAGGAAATGCGCCACGTTTTTATAAAGAAGATTGGCGCAAACTATTATCCCGCAGACTATTCATA
Organism: Solimicrobium sp.; assembly: GCA_021155915.1. Classification (GTDB taxonomy): domain Bacteria; phylum Pseudomonadota; class Gammaproteobacteria; order Burkholderiales; family Burkholderiaceae_D; genus Solimicrobium. The sequence goes on from JAJNBE010000019.1 coordinate 11,102, forward strand.
GAACATGAACAGATTTCTATCCATTACCCGCATATTGGCGCTTCACCGGAAGCCATTGTCGACAGAATACTGTCAGTAAGTTTTATTACGGCGCTCCCGTTCCATGAAGAAACAAAAAATCTTAGACCGACTTAATAGGCTAATCGAATCGCATCCAGCATTGAACGGTCGGGACGCGATAGCGTTTCCATATAAAACCGTGGCGTACTGATGCGTTTCTCTAAATTCATAGCGACGTGTATTTTTATGAACCAACAAATGAAAAAGTTTAGGCATGCAATAACCGAATTGATTGGTTAGCATACTTGTGTTTTCATTCGTTAAACGTTATCCGAAACACTACTGCCTGGCATTAATGAAAATATATATGCGGCTTATAAGTATATTCACTTCCCAAATGGAACGGTACCATGACCTATATGGCATAAGTACGAATAATCCCAATGCCTAAATTTAAGATGAAAACGAGTTGATACCTTTTTTAATAATAGATTTAATCACAAGAACCAACATGTATTGGATCAATAATAGTGATTTGACTAACATTTGCGTACATGAGGACTACGAGCACCTGACAATACTGCATTTATTCGCGCAGGAAATTGTGTAGAGGTCTCGTTATAACCCAACCGTTCAAGAAGACAGCCGTGCAGGTAATGCCCATACCTTATGAAATGCCGTTCTTCAAAATAGAGTTATCTTTGCTGTCTCTTATCCGAAATATTGGCTAATGTTTTGAGCACCTTGCGGCCCGTTGCGGCTTGCTCATGCAGGATGATCTTTAGACGACCGGAAGTAAAGAAAAATTTGGTTACTATCTAGGGGATTTCCACAATAGCTTAAGCGGATTCACTGTTCGATAATGACTTGCCCAAATCATTTTCAGCTTGTAGCACCCAATCAACCATTGCTTCGATGCAACGCGACAGGCTGAACGAACAGTCAACTTATTTATACCGTATCCCAACAATCTTAAGGAAGTTATCTATGCTACCCATGAGTCAACCAATAAACACTCCTCGCTCTCCTTTGATCTTAACTAATTCGAGCCAGATAGATAAAAATAACATTATGGATCCACACGTGGTGAATTTAGAGAAAAGATTAGAGGAGAATTGGTCCTTTTTGGATAGCTTAAGAAGAGATAGCGGATTTCAAAATATATTAACTCTTATGCATAAAGCAGGTGTTCCTGAGGAACATCTTTTAAAGTTTCTGACAGGAGATTCCAGTCTGGAAGAATGTTTCGGTAAGAGCACGTGGATGATCAATTTCCTAGTGGGTAGTTATAATGATCTTGAGATTAAATCTGGCTGGTTTGGCAGGATAGAACATTTTCTTTCTAAATCGTTAGCCAATACACTATTAATTATTTTTAAACCTGGTTATTTGGAATCTCCCGAAAAAACCCATTCAAAAATGAATGCTCTAATGCATGCAATTGAGGAAAAGAACAACTCAGGAAAACTAGACTTAGCAGGAACTGACTTCTCTTTCCTTAACATGTGCGATTATGATTGTCACGGATTTGACTCTATCGTGGCTGAGTTTTACTCAATTAGCGTTAGAAAGGAAAGTAAAAGCGTCATGTTAGCCGAAAGTGGAATTGACCTTGCCTTTTTAAAGATTGAAGAGGGAAAGCATGAAGAAGCTATCAAGATCTGTGAAACTATTTATACCCATGCAAAAAAAAATTGTAGATGGTTAGAGCAAGAAATTATTGGAGACAAACTTTTTGAGGCAGCCCTTGAGATTTTTTTTGGCGGCTACCCTGAAACTGCTGGCTCTATTCTCTATCTTCCGAATGTAGGAACGTTTACCTGTATCGGTGCAGATGCGAGGTCCTATAATACAGCGGCTCGAAGTGTCGTGACCGTTCTTGAGAACCGTCGTTTTTCCGCGATAATTTCTGTTCACTCCAGGCAAATGGTTAGAAATTTGGAGAAAGCCATCGCCGAGCGAGTGAACTTAAAATTCACTGCCTATTTTCTTGGGAAGGTGTTCGAGGAAGGTCGGTATGGCGTAACAAAAAATGATGTCAAAGCCAAAGAATATCTGGAAATAGCATCGGAGCGCGGATATGAACCAAGATCAGTGAAAAAACTTCGAGAGGCACGAGAGGCATACATATTGATGCGAGAAGCACAAGAATCCAATGAGTCCATTTTTTCACTTGTCCCTAGGGATATCATTGATTACATTACATGCCTGCGACTCAAAGCAACGCTGGCTCAGCCAAAATTCGACAAAACAATCTAGATTATCGTGGGATGACGTTGTTGCTTGATCGAACAGGGCGCTAGTGCATTGCCGAGCTAAATTCTCCGGTTGACCATTTTGCGTCAGCCGGGGCGTGAGAAGGTCGCAAAACTTTATTTGTATTAGCTCAAATTTTATTTGACCTATTTATCTGATCCATTGATTAAAAGTAGGAGAAAAATAGGATTTAAAAAGAGTTTTTCTATATTTTTGAGGAAGCCGTAAAACGTAACCAGGGTGAACTCACTCCCATCATAACCGCTGTGGACCGGCACAACAAAGTTTCGTAAACGTGGTACCCTGACTTGCAAAACCACCTTGAGAGAACTGTGGTCGAATGCACCTCAGATACTGGCTGCACGCGTATCGAATCAGAACCTCTAACAAGATTAGGAGGTATGCAATGGAAGTTATCGGCAAAAGAAGTTCCTACACCAATACCCAATATACGACCGATTCTGTTAGAGACCAAAACCAAGAGAGGGATTCTGTTTCGTTATTAAAAGAAATACCACACACTTTAAATGACTCAGATGAACTAGATGCAAATGGTCCGTATCACGTAACACCTTGTAGATCAGATCGTATATTTCAAGCAATTCCCAACGAAATGTCGTGGACTATATGCCGTTATCTGAATAATCGGTCGTTGAAGGCTATGCGGCCCGTTTCGTTAGCGGCATATAAAGCGACAAATGGAGCGTGGAAGCGCTATATAAAGCTTGATCAGATAAAAAAAGGGCAAGCCACTGCCTTTTACGCCTGTTACAAGACACTTGATGTACCTTCTTTGAAAATCACGATTACATCCATGCAACCTGTCCTTTTTAGAGGGTTAATTCTAAGTTTGTCTGAAAATAACCGGACAAAGGAAATTAAATTGAGAGCAAGGAGGGCAGAGCTCAGGCAAGCAGATGTGGCTCACTTGGCAAAGTTGACGAAGCTAACTTCGCTGGACATTGCGGATAACTGCCTAGGTTCAGAGGGTACCACTTCCCTGGGGGCGCTGACGAATCTCACTACGCTTTATATCGGGAGTAATCAACTTGCGGCCGATGGTGCGAAACATTTGGTGAAGCTTACAAAGCTCACTGTTCTTGGCATTTGGAACAATAACCTCGGAGCCGACGGGGCGGCCTACTTAACGGCGTTGACGAGACTCGACTTTTTGGGTATTTGGAGCAATAACCTTGGGCCCTATGGTGCAGCTCATTTGTCAAAGTTGCCAAATCTCAGCTCGCTGATTATTGGCGACAATGAGCTCGGTGCAACCGGTGTGGCTTACCTAACCAACCTCACGAATCTCACTGGACTGTACATAAGTCACAATGACCTCGGGCCAGAAAGTGCCGCTTCCCTAGCAAAACTAACGAAGCTCGCTTCACTTGAAATTTATCGCAATAACCTTGGTCCCGAGGGTGCTGGTATCTTGGCAAAGTTGCCAGATCTCACTGCGCTTGACATTGACTGCAATAATCTTGGGCCCACTGGCGCAGTTTCCTTAAAGCAACTGACGAATCTCAACTGGCTTAGTATTGGTAACAATGAGTTGGAGCCGGAAGGGGTAGTTTACCTGGCGAAGTTGTCGAAGCTCACTACGTTACGTATTGATAACAATAACGTCGGCCCTAATGGAGCGGCTCTTTTAGCAAAATTGACGAACCTCTCTTCGCTACATATTAGGAAAAATAACCTCCGACTGGAAGGCGCCATTCACTTGGCGAGATTGACAAATCTCACTACGTTGAGTATTGAGGAAAATAAGCTCGGGTCTAGTGGAGCGACTCCTTTGTCGGAGCTGACAAACCTCAATTCGCTGCGTATCGGAAAAAATAATCTCGGTACCTATGGCGCGTCTCCTCTGGCGATGTTGCAGAATCTTACTTCGTTAAGTATTGAGGGTAATAACTTGGGGTCTGATGGTGCGGCATCTCTAGCGGAGCTGAGGAATCTCGCTTCGCTGAAAATTTGGAACAATAATCTCGGTCCGAGTGGAGCAGCGCACCTGACTAAACTAACGAACCTCATTTCGCTAAACATTGTACGCAATGGTCTTCGCACTCCAGATGTAAAGAACTTGCGAGCAACTTTGACGAAACTCACCAAGTTGTGAATATTAGCTTAAGTACTCAGCATAGCCGTTATTCCGCTAACAGCGCTGACATTAATAGCCGAAATGATAATACGAAATTTTCTACTAGAGATTCTTATAAGGAATAAATTGGCGTAAATTTGGCTGTCAATTCCATTGTTTTTACGGCTCCCGAAGCCCAACATCCATGTGCATTGTTGCATTGCCAAATCCAGGCTTCCAATAGGTCGTCGACTCTCGTTGGAGAGGTGACAGGCTTTAATAAATAGTTTGTATTGAGGCGATTGTAGCCTGTGCTCCACTTAAATTGACGATTCATTTTTTACGAAAAAAAGCAACGTTAGCGATGCGTACGCATGTCCGACATTGCGGTAACTCCCTATAGAGTTTCATAGGGTAGTACGCTACTGTACGACCTTTATAAATTTAGAGAGAAAACTGGATATGATTTTCCTCCCTCCTAATAACACTGTTACGGGCCACAACCATTCTGTTAATTCCTAGGGTATGGCAACTCAACACCCGGTCACGACAGCCGATGTGGTGGAGGATTGGATAGGAGCCCACCTATATGAGAACACGCCGGCACAATTGAAAAAGCTACGGCGGACGGGGCTCAGGCTATTGCTTCATTTTCTTGTACAATTGCCGTTGCAGGCCATCCGTTAGCTGTGGTGAGCGTGATGAACGCTGAAGCTAAAGCGATTCCATATTACGAATTTATAGCGATACATCCGAGTTTGGAGCAATTTGGGGATATGAGTGAATCCCGTCGAGAACGAGCTGGCGCAGCGTTTTTGGTGGGCATGGCATTTTGTGATGGGAAGGGCGTTAAGCAAAGTGACAAGCTTGCTATGTTCATTTTAGTAGCAGCGGATAATTTAGGTCATCCTAACGCGGTTTTTGAACTGGGAGAATTGTATTCAAAAAAACGTTCTTGGTTGAGGCAGGATGCGGTAATGGCGGACGTTTGGTATTCTAAAAAAACGCTTGATGAAAAGAACGCGAGAGAACTGACGCAAAATTATGCGTTATTGTTACGGGGCAGTGAAGAGGCTAATTCTTCTCTTCAAAGTATACCGAAGGATGTAATAAACGAGATTAGAAATTTCTCAGCGCGCTTTGAGATGCAAAGCCAGAAAACAGCCCTCTGTAGGGCGTAATAGTGCAGCATTTGTCACTTAAAGCTTAAAGCAATATCTGAGATATGGGAGACGCCTGCCGTAAAGTAGAAGTTATTTTCTCAGTATAACTAAAGACCATAACTAAATTTCATTCTAGTGCCATTTCCAACTTTCAAATCGCTATAACGGAGCTAACCCTACCAGGGCTAAAATTATTATCTTACATAAGCCTGACTATACATCAGGGATCAAGAAAGTTATTACTCTATGCAAGCAATACCAAAAAAAATAAATGTCATCACAGGATTATTACCTGCTTACGGTAAAGTTACTGTTAACGATATCAGTCAGCTTTTCTACTGCATTTTGAATCCACACGATGCAGATTATAAGGGGTTATATAGTCATTTTATTTCATCCAACAAAATGAAGGAATGGCAGGAGTTAATCCTGGACATGGCAACACACTTTCTTTATTCGCAAGGCCAGTATGTTAGCGAGCGCACTTCCTTTACAACGACCAAGTTGGGCGATGTTTGCGAAATTGGCGCAATGGGTAATAACCAAAAAGGTATTGCCATTTTTATAGGGAATAAAAAATTCGAAATGGCGAACGTTAGTTTGTCTGAGCTGCAAGAATATATGGTTGACATAGTCTGTTCACATAAACACTGGTATTGCAACGAAGAGTACACGCGGTTTGAACAAGCTACTTATGCCGGAAACCGCTGGCAAGGGCAACTTCTTAATAAAAATGGGGCTCCCTCCTCTAATTCGTATCCTAATGACAAAAGTTATCCCTACAGGTCAATAAGGGACGTGTTTCCTACCAATCTAAATATGGTTGTAGAATTTCCTACACCAATCCCTGACGAGCCGTTCATACCGAAAAAAATTCAGTGCAGTCATTTAGCTTTGCAGTATATTAAGGACGTATGGCAAGAGCATCGTAATGGAGAGAAAATCAGCTGGGCGCTATATTCTACTAAGGAGTCAATTGCTGCACATGTCCCCTTCGAAATCGTAGCTACTTACCAAATATTGCAGGAAAATGCCAAACGCTATGATCTAATTAATAATGATAAATTTGGTGAATATGTACAGATGTGTTTTGAGGACATGCTTAAGCCAGAAAGAAAAGAAAGGCTTAAAACTTTATTAATTTGCTCCATAAACCATGCAATGGCGATTAAGCTGCATATTAAGAGTGTAAAAAATAATCCGCTCTACGTCGTGAGCTTTTACGACCCTAATATTACCAATGAGCCTGTGCGCTGTGAGACCGGCAATCTACAGACCTTTAAAAACCATACTCTAGAAGAGTACATTAATGGAACGATTGGAGAAGGGGGCATTCAAGGTCGTTATAACTGGTATTTTCCTGAGTCCAATCCTATTGCGATGGTATTGGAGTGTGATTTAGATCAAATTAGCAATAAGCCGGTCAAGGTCGAGAAAAAACTGACCCTCTTTGCTTCAGACTTACTTACCCCGACTCATATATATTACTTATTAGCAAATAACTTTCACCATGATCTTGACCAGTTATGGAACCGACTCAAAAAAAGTGGAGGTTCGTCTTTAGAGAATTTGTTTACTTTAGTGGCCGCCAAAAATAGCGAGGGGACACCAGGACTATGGTGGGCGTTGCAAGATGGGCATGCCGAAGTTATTAAAATTTATAAAAAATTTCTTCCCGAATTTTGCGAATCTGAGTACTTAATTGACTTGCTTGCTGCCAAAGATGAGGAGGGTACCCCTGCGCTATATATGGCATTACAAAACGGTCATACAGAAGCTATTAAAGCATACGGGGAGCTACTTCAATTTGCCGATAGTAATTACTTAGTTGAATTGCTCGCTGCTAAAGATGAGGACGGCACCCCCGGATTATGTATGGCATTACGCTATGGACGAGCCGATACTATTCGAGAGTACGGAAAGTTAATTCAATCAATTCCCGGTGCTGAGGTGGGAGATTTGGTCGACATACTGGCCGCGAAGGCTAGCAATGAGGTGCCCGGGTTGTCGATGGCATTGATAGCAGGCCATGGAGCAGCTATTGAAGCCTACGGTGAATTACTACAACTGCTTGGGTTGAAGGTCGGCGACAACTTAATTAAATTGCTTGCTGCCATAGATGAGCAGGGTACCCCTGGCTTTTATGAGGCATTAAGGTATGGTCACGCAGGAGCCATTAAAGCTTACGGACAGTTACTGCAACTATTACCTTCGAACGAGAGAGATGAATTGATTGGATTGCTTGCTGCAAAAAAAGAGAACGGCATGTCGGGATTATTTGCGGCGTTTTTAGGTAAGCATACAGCAGCTCTTAAAGCCTACCGACAATTGCTTCGACAACTATCTGAGAAGGAACATAAACAGCTGTTTGACTTGCTTGGAGCAACTAGTGCCATGGAAAGTGAAGAAGTCGTAGAAGGCTACAAAGAGTTACTTCAGGCATTATCAAAGTGGCATGCTGAATTCTCGACGAAAAAATAGTAGAAGTAATTCGCCTGCATGTCCAATAATTTTTCCGCAGCGTTAGAGCTGATCAAAAAGAAGTTGAGCCTGGTTAATCGTAACTTTTTATCGGAGTTCCCCCATGAAGTCACCCCGACAATGCTATTTTACCCGAGCTTAATTGAGAAATCGTAGAGGACCCAGAGGGACATTTATATTAACTGGAATCGCTAAAAGCGCTTAGGACACTTTTGTTTAGTTAAGATAGTTTTGATCGACTAAGTTGCCTGATCTGCCTCCAAAAATGACCGAGTCTTCATAAATAGGCAGTCGATATCAGCCACATGGACAAATATCCAGAACTTTCAGTTTTTTTGAAAATTAATCTACTGGTTCTGATTGGGCTAACTAATAAATATACATAAAAGGTCTCAGGACATCGTATGGGCTGCGTGACCCGACAGTGGCATTTGCAACAGCATTTTAACTTGTAGAGGCAAACCGAAAATTATGGGATTCCATGGAAAAATATTTATCTGATAATTCAATTTTGCCCGAACCTATTCAAAAGGAGATTAACCGTGCAGCCAATCAATAAGCCGATAATTAACCGTAATTTTGCTTTAGAGCAGCAAAATCCAAACACAACGATAGGAAATAATACAGTCGATGAGCACGTGGTCAATCTCAACGGTTAGCGTTGTTCTGCATAGCCTCATCATTTGGTCGAAAACTGTTTAATTTATCGTAGCGTTCTTTATTGTTCGCTCTTCTTTTACCGATTCCCTCTGCTTTTGTGTCTGTCATTAGATGGAGGGGAAGGAGGCGTCGTTCAGCAGATTTAATCCAAATTAAAAATTTCTCTAGCTTAAATCCGGTTTCTGGGATTACATAGGTACGAAAAGCCGTTTCGATATTGCCATCTTGATCTTCTTCAATTCCATGGTGTAAAAAAAGCGTGTTTGTTGCTTCATGAAAATAGGCATTGGATAAAACGAGGTCTTGATGATTTTTCCATTCTGCAGGCTTGCCCATATCTTTTGCATCTTTACCGAATTGATAATCTTCTTTGGTGTGAAGCACCTCATGAATTCCTGTAAAAAAAATCGCCCCTTTTTCCTACATATTTTCACGTATTACAAGGCAGGAAGAACTTATCAAACTCATTGTGGTCAGACGTGCTGACCTAAGTCGATTGGATATTGCAAAATCCGCGACGAGTATGCATGCCTCTGAAATTTAAGATCGAAAAGCCAAATTTTTCGGATAATTTTTGAATTCATTATTATGGTGGCAGCCCATGTATTACATCTATATTCTAATAGAAAGCTTAAAATCCCTGCAACTGCAGACTGCTTGAATCTAATACGAATTGCTTCACAGCGAATCATGAGCTCTTAGATTCGGGATAAGAACCGTTAATTACCAAACTCTCTTCGAGGTTTTGCATAAAATTCTTCGTGTAGCTGTTTGGCAGCTTCCGCCTCATAATTTACCAATAACGAATAGGGTGTTACATTAGTTATTTATTGGTCTTATTAAAAAATACGGTCGCGGAAGACACAATTGCAAAACCAATTTTTTTATTGGATTTTTCAGAGGAGTGCCTCCCGCTTATTAATTTGGACCTCTCCGAAGGACAAATAATTGGAGGCGCAACTTATGTAAACCGACATGAATAAATCGAGAGAGCATCATTTTGCTTGGCAGGTGTTAGAGGTTCAAATTGCTTATGCAGATTTCGCTATTTGATTCCCCACGCAATCGTGGCTACCTGTTATGTATCCAACAACATTTTTTCTCACAACAAATGGTATTGCAAAAAAAATTTTCCCGTGGTAAGAATGGAGAGCCCAAGGAAGCTGTTTAGCAGTTTTCCGAGTGTATATTCGTAAATAAAATACTGAGGAGGAATCAAATGGAAAGTATTGGCAGCGGTTGTATGTCTAAACTAATAGCGTCTATTACAAAGTCAGCTAAAAATCAAAATGATTCCACTTCGATAGAGGAAATCAGAATGCTGATGGGAAATACCCCTTATGACGATAACTCCAGCATTACAAATAACGTGGTTAGGGCTATCAACAACGGAACTTTTTCTACTGTAGAACCTGTATTGTTAAAAGGATTATGTTTTGAGGAGACGGTAGAAATACCCGAGAATGTCGTGCTGGTGAAATGTGAGGTACATAAAGGAAAAGTTAGTTTTTATAAGGGGGTGCTTACTGCTTCATACAATGGTCCGCCTATTCAAAATTTTGATGGAGCGGTGGCAGAAGCACTTAGCACTGATGCCCACCCATTTGCAGTTAGTTCCGGGGCACAGGCAGTTGCATCGGCAGCTGGTGTAATAGCTACTACTGACGGGGGACGGGCAATTGCTGCGGTATCGGGCGCGTCGGCAGTGGCTAACTCTGGCATTGCATTTGCCCGTGCACCCAATTCGGTAGCGATTGCTCGTGGGTGGGGAAATGCAGTTGCTGAGATAGCGGGAGCAAGGGCTGAAGCAGTCACAGATAATTCGACTGCGATGGCTACTGCAAATGGCGCCTCAGCTTATGCGAAGGCGGAGGGAGCAAGTGCCGAAGCTAGTGTATCGGGGGCAAGGGCGATTGCAGACCATTCTGGTGCAACCGCAACAGCACAGTCTGGTGCCGTGGCAATCGCAACAGCAGTAGGCGCAATGGCAACCGCCGGAAATGGTTCGGCCGCCGCCGCCACCGTATATGGCGCGGTTGTCATGCCGGAAAACTCTGGAGCAAGGATAATTCCCTTTGAGACCGTACATAGGGGAGCTAACTCTAACTCTGTGCTAAATAGAGCAGGTCAAATTCGTGCCAAATATTATGGCAAAGGTGGGCTCCACGATGTATTCGTTAATCAAAAACCGAGTAATGAACAGATACATGAAATCAATTTGTTCATCAATACTCACCAGTCAACACTTATGTCACCTGAAGGGCTAATAATAGAATGTGACCAAGGAACGGCTACTCTATTTTTTTCGCAAGGAGTGGACTATATTAGTTTCGAAGAATTTGAGGCTACTGCAAAAACGGAGTGGTGTTTATTAACCCAGGGAAATAATACCTACAATTTGATTACTGCGACAACCGTAGGTGATCTATTGCGCGCTGGCAGCACGCACCCTTTTACTCAAAAAGAGTTATCTCAGGACGACATTGTTCGTGGCCAGGCATTACTAAATTTATTTCAACCACACAAATAATTTGGACTATTTTGGAAAAAAATGAAGGTGTAAAGACGCCGACGCCGGTGAATTTGTTTAAAATTTTAATGTGTTTCCTTAGGGGGGGCGAGCACTATGGAGAGAATTGTATTTTTTTAGAAAATTCGAAAAATTGGTCTCGATCATTTAGGAAAAATTGCTATCACACAGTTTAAATATCTAATAGCTTTTGTTCCGAAATCGATGAATTATTGAATACGATACAGCTTTCGATATTATTAATTAAATTAACTGATAACAGCTTAATTGATCGAGCCAAGTTCGGATGTTGTATTAGACGCAGAGGAGGGTAGTCCCGCTCAACTAGGAAATAGTCGGCATTCAGATACGTTTTCAATTCAAATCCTTATCCTGAACGCTGGGGATAAAATACACCTCAAAGGCTTCGTTTAACACGGGGAAAGTGGGCGCCGTGAACTCGAGCAGGCTCATTAATTTTCATCACATAATCCTAGATTCCTCTGTTGACCGCTGCTTGGCTTCGATAACAGATTGGTTTCGTTGGGGATTTCGCTCTTTAACCCGTCCACCGTTTAGGTGTGAGCGCTATAGGCTCAATTGTACGTTTTTCCGACTCCCTGGCCGCGTTGCTCCTCCTTGCAACATACAGGTTGCCGCGTCGTCGCCCCTTACCAGGAAGCCGGAAAAACGCACACTTGAACCTGTCCAATAGAGGAATCTAGGATAATAAAAAAACCCGCACTTAGCACGGGCTTTTTCATATAGGTTTTGGCTATTTAGCGATTATTTAGCGTTTGCCATCTGACGTGTAATTACCCATTGCTGCGCAATCGATAATACGTTATTCACCACCCAATACAATACTAATCCAGAAGGAAAGAAGAAAAACATTACAGAAAACACCAGGGGCATCAACATCATCATTTTGGCCTGCATTGGATCAGCCGGTGCCGGATTCAATTTGGTCTGTATGAACATGGAAACTGCCATCAAAACAGGCAGAATCAAAAATGGATCGGGCGTCGATAAATCGTGTATCCAACCTAACCAAGGGGCGTTACGCAGCTCGACACTCGCTAAAACAACGGAATACAGCGCCATAAAAACGGGGGTTTGAATTAATAGCGGCAAACAACCACCCAACGGATTTACTTTTTCCGTTTTATATAATGCCATCATTGCCTGATTCATTTTTTGTGGATCGTCTTTATGGCGCTCCCTAATTTCCGCCATTTTAGGCGTTAATAATTTCATCTTACCCATACTACGAAAACTGGCAGCCGACAAAGGAAAGAATGCAATCTTAATAATGATGGTTAAAACAATAATCGTCCAACCCCAGTTACCCAACAGTTTATGAATTTCGTCCATGAGCCAAAAAACGGGTTTGGCTACTATGGTTGTCCAACCGTAGTCTTTAACCAAATTAAAGCCGGGTGCAACTTTATCTAATAACGATGTCACCAATGGCCCGGTATAAATCTGTGCATTGACGGTTTTCGATGCGCCTGGAGCTAATGGTTCTAGAGCCATGACGTTACCAACCGCATATAGGTTGTTATCCACCTTTCGGGCAAAAATTTCACGTGGGATTTTATCTTGAGGAATTATTCCAGACACGAAATAATGCTGAATCATGGCAAACCAGCCGTTATCTGCTTGTGTAGCAAAGCTTTGGGAGCCCTTATTGATTTTTTCAAAATCCAATTTTTGAAATTTTTCGGTTTCTGTATAAACTGCAGGGCCAGTAAATGTACTATAAAAACTGGATTCACCCTCCAGCTTGCTGCCATCGCGCACTAATTGCATGTACAGTGAAGGCGTCAATGGGGCAGCGGATTCATTGACAATTTGATGGGAGAATCCGATGGAATAAGAACTTTTGTTAAAGGTATAAGTTTTAATTAGTTTTACGCCATTCTTTACCGCCTCGAGCACGATATGAATTTGACCAGTGGCATCCGAAGTATAAACAGCAGGTTTAGCAACGAATAGGGATTTATGATTTGGATAATTTCCCAACAAACCGCTTTGTGCCAAATAAGTATGTTTTGCACTGCGATCAAATAACACAATATTAGGCACGGTCTTGTGTGCGTCTCCCGGGAACAGTAATGATTTCCAGCCACTACCAAAAGAAGCATCACTATCTTCTTTTTCTTTCAGTAATTCCAGATGGCGAATTTCACCGCCCAAAGTATCAATTTCTGCTTTGAACACATCAGTAGTAATAGTGATGATTTCACTTGCGATGGGTAAGGCCGTCGCCGATGTTTCTGCAGGTAGGCTTCCTTGCAGCACGCCTGTTGCCCCAACAGGGTTCGCAGAACCCGACTGGATCATTTTCGGCGCATCACTCTTAACCACTTGATTAAGGTTATGCCCCGGAAACCACATCGAAGCCTTTCCGTTAAAACGCTGCCAATTGTCCCAAAGGAGCAAGATCGACATTAAAAAAACAATCCACAAGACAATACGCTTATTCATAAATGCTATCCAAAAATGTCTGATCAGGTTCGATGATGAGGGGCTTGCGACTATGGTCGTTATGTCACGCGTTATATCATGTTAACGCGCTTCAATTTTTAGTACGGTGGCATGTCAAATTTTTGCAACAGATCGCTCCTCTGTTTTTTCGTTAGCATTTAATTGGGTAATAGGGACCAAATCTACTCCCCCGTCATGCCATGGATGACATTTACACAATCGCTTACCTGCCAGAACGCAGCCTTTAGTTACGCCATGATGACGTATCGCTAATTCAGCATAGGTGGAACAGCTGGGAAAAAAGCGGCACCGTTGTCCCAAATAAGGACTAATGGTGAGTTTGTATGCACGTAGAAAAAACAGAAGTATTGATTTTATTGCATTCATTCCGCACGAATCTCATCCATTACCGCCAACACTTTTTTAAATTTGGACGGAATTGAAAATAAACGCAACACTTCACGGTATAAAAGCGCTTGCATAGCTGTGGTCGATGCCGGCTGGTGTTTGCTACCCAGTGGTTTAGATAAGCGCACCACGCAATCCAAACCTAATGACCGTAATAAATGGGACTGGCGAAAAGCTTCGCGTACCGCCCGTTTTACGGTATTACGCGTAACCGCGCGTGGTGCCAGCCGCTTAGCAGCTACTACGCCCAAACGTGCGTATGGTAATGCATTAGGGCTGGCATATAACACCAGATGATCTGTCCGAAACACGGGGCGCATACAAAAAACGGATGAAAACTCATCCGTTTTAACGATACGACGTGTGCGCTCAAAACTATTGGACATAACTACATACTAAATACTGGAACTCAGAACCCGGGTTAATTTTTAGTCTGAAGTTCTAGACTGCTAACCGTTTGCGGCCTTTAGCACGGCGGGCGTTTAAAACGGCACGTCCGCCGCGAGTTGCCATACGAGCACGAAAGCCATGAGTGCGCTTGCGGCGGACAACGGAAGGTTGATAAGTACGTTTCATGTTGTTCTCACTAAAACAAAGGGAAGAAAGCTGAACCTGATGCGATGAATGCACCAAAGACAAAGAACCCGAGATTAGACAGCATTTTGCTATTAAATGTCAATAGCCATAAATATTATCTCTCGATATAACGGATCTAAAATTTGTATTCGCTCACGGCCGTATCAGTGGACTTGCATTAGAATAGCGTTGCAGTTTTACAGCAAGTAAATACCGCGAGGATAATATCGTTGAGCTAAATTTGCATGAATTCTATAAAAAATAGTAGCGTGGCCTGTGGATAACTTTCTCAGTCGCGAGTAGAATGGCGAATTGGCATTTTCAGCCGTATGAAGACAAACGCCGAAACGGCGTCCTCAGAAAAACTCGTCGTAACGTACTCATTAAGAGATTCATGGAAAACTTTTGGCTCGCATGTTCTGCCCAATTGGAACAAGAACTAACACCCCAACAATTTAGCGCCTGGATTAAGCCGCTTACGCTCGTTGATTATGAGGAGGGTAAGTTGCGTATTGCCGCGCCTAATCGTTTTAAATTAGATTGGGTAAAAACGCAGTTCGCACATCGCATCAGTGAGTTAGCTACTCAATTTTGGGACGATCAAATTGAGGTTCAGTTTATCTTGGATCCACGTTTAGCCACTACCCACCTAACTAACGGGAGAAAAGCAGCACAAGAAGTACTAGCAACCCCTGATATGGGTGCTGATTCTGACGACGTCAGTAATTCCCAGCAAGCCCGGGCCTCCGGCAATTCCTCCACCATTGCAGAGGCTCCGAAACGTGATCAAAGTCGAATGAATAATGCCCTGACGTTTGATAGTTTTGTAACGGGTAAGGCTAATCAGTTAGCGCGCGCTGCTGCCATCCAAGTCGCGAATAACCCGGGCGTTTCTTATAATCCGCTTTTTTTGTATGGCGGTGTTGGCTTGGGTAAGACGCATTTGATCCATGCAATTGGTAATCAAATTTTGATTGATAACCCAAATGCAAAAATTCGTTATATTCATGCTGAGCAATACGTCCGCGACGTGGTCACGGCTTATCAGCGTAAAGGTTTTGATGAGTTCAAGCGTTACTACCATTCACTTGATTTGCTGCTAATTGATGATATTCAGTTTTTTGCCGGGAAGAATCGAACGCAAGAAGAATTCTTTTACGCGTTTGAAGCCCTAATCGCAGCAAAAAAGCAAATTATCATTACCAGTGACACTTACCCGAAGCAAATTACCGGAATGGATGACCGCTTAGTCTCACGTTTTGATTCAGGGTTAACCGTCGCCATTGAACCCCCCGAACTCGAAATGCGGGTGGCAATTTTACTCAAAAAAGCCAAGCAAGAAGGTGTGGTATTTTCTGATGATGTCGCGTTTTTTGTGGCTAAGCATCTACGATCAAATGTGCGTGAACTGGAAGGTGCCTTACGTAAAATTCTGGCTTACTCGCGTTTTCATGGTAAAGATATCACTATCGATGTTGTCAAGGAGGCGTTAAAAGATTTGCTGTCGGTACAAAATCGCCAGATTTCCGTCGAAAATATTCAAAAAACCGTGGCTGATTTTTTTAACATTAAAGTTGCGGATATGTACTCCAAACGTCGTCCAGCAAATATCGCGCGTCCGCGTCAAATTGCGATGTATTTAGCTAAAGAATTAACCCAAAAAAGTTTGCCTGAAATTGGCGAATTATTCGGTGGCCGGGATCACACTACGGTGTTACATGCGGTACGAAAAATAGCTGCAGACCGCACAAAAAACCCCGAATGTAACCATGAATTACACGTTTTAGAGCAAACCCTGAAGGGATAGTTCATGGGAAGGGCATTATTGGTGTCCATTATTGTTGATTAACCGTAGTGGACACAATCACGTGTTTACTCTACCAAATTAAAGGATCGTCTTATGCTATTGGTTAAAACTCACCGTGACGCCCTGTTGCGCCCCCTGCAAATCGTGAGTGGAATTGTCGAGCGTCGGCATACTTTGCCGATTTTGGCTAATATTCTGATCCGTAAAGAGGGCGAGAATGTTTCTTTCCTTTCAACCGACATCGAAGTGCAAATTACTACTTACGCCGCGATTGGTGTTGACAGTGAAGTTGTTGCAATAACGGTTGCTGCACGTAAGTTATTAGATATCCTGCGCGCGCTTCCAGAAGGTGAAGTTTCTTTGATACTTAACAACAAACGCCTGACTGTACAGTCAGGTAAATCACGCTTCAATTTACAAACCTTGAATGCAGAAGAATTTCCCACTGTCGCCCTTGCCGATCAGTTTAATACCTGTATTACCTTGCCGCAAAAAACGTTGAAGCATCTATTTAGCATGGTGCACTTCTCAATGGCGCAACAGGACATTCGTTATTATTTAAATGGATTGTCGTTAATAGTCGAGGGAAATGGTGTTATTGCCGTAACAACGGATGGGCACCGCTTAGCGTATTGTCAGGTTACCGCGGAGCAAGAATTTACGAAGAATGAGGTCATTATTCCCCGGAAGACAATTATTGAGTTACAGCGTTTATTAGAGGACACCGACGAGCCTGTACAAATCAATATCGCTAACAATCAAATCAAATTCAATTTTGCTGACATTGAATTAGTTTCTAAGTTAGTCGAAGGCAAATTTCCTGATTTTAATCGTGTTATCCCTAGCGGTTATGTCCAGAGCTTTTCTATCGGACGGGAGTCTTTGCTACGTTCGCTGCAACGTTCCGCTATTATGACTAGCGATAAATTTAAAGGTGTCCGTTGTGTTATTGCACCTGGCAGCTTGAAAATTAGCTCTACCAACTCTGAGCAAGAAGAAGCTATGGAAGAAATTGAGATTGACTACAGTGGGGACATTGTTGATATTGGTTTCAATGTCACTTACTTACTCGATGTATTAAACAATCTCAAATGCGATCAAATTAATATTGCTTTGGGCGACTCAAATTCATCCGCATTAATAACGGTTCCGGATAATGATAGGTTCAAATACGTCGTTATGCCGATGCGCATTTAATTTTGCTGAATCTCATTGTTTGCCCCTATTATCAACTCATCTCAATTCATCTAAAAGTTTTGTAAGCGCTGATCCATCTATATTTACTGAAGGCCTCCATGTCCGAAATTACCCTAGATTCTGTTGAAGATTCCACACCAAGCCGAAGTCATTACGGAGCTTCCTCCATCCAAATTTTGGAAGGCTTAGAGGCCGTTAGAAAACGTCCGGGCATGTATATAGGCGATACTTCGGACGGCACTGGGTTACACCATTTGGTATTTGAAGTTTTGGATAACTCCATCGATGAATCGTTGGCCGGTCACTGTACCGAAATTCACGTCACCATTCATGCCGATAATTCGATTTCTATTGCTGATAACGGCCGTGGCATTCCGACTGGAATTAAGTGGGATGACAAACACGATCCAAAGCGTAGCGCTGCTGAAATCGTCATGACAGAATTGCATGCCGGCGGTAAGTTTGACCAAAACTCCTACAAAGTTTCCGGAGGCTTACACGGTGTGGGTGTTTCGTGCGTAAATGGTTTATCTAAATTACTCAAGCTCACTATTCGTCGCGACGGCAAAGTGCATACGATGGAATTCGTCCGCGGTGTTCCTCAGCACCGTGAGGTGGTAATGGCGGAGGGCGTGATGACTTCACCGATTAAAGTGATTGGGGAGACCGACAAACGCGGTACGGAAGTGCATTTTTGGGCCGATGAAGAAATCTTTAATCATATCGAATTCCATTATGAGATTTTAGCGAAACGTATCCGCGAATTATCCTTTCTTAATAATGGCGTGCGAATCAAACTCAGTGATCATCGTACTGGTAAAGAAGAACTATTTGCTTTTGAAGGAGGCACACGCGGTTTTGTTGAGTATATTAACAAAAGCAAAAGCGTCTTGCATCCGACTATCTTCCAAGCTGTTGGCGAACGCTTATCAGACCAGAATACTAATATTACGGTCGATGTTTCTATGCAATGGAACGACGCCTACAACGAGCAAGTTTTATGCTTCACCAATAATATTCCACAACGGGATGGTGGAACGCACTTAACGGGTTTACGAGCCGCTATGACGCGTGTCATCAATAAATATATTGATGAGCATGACTATGCAAAAAAAGCCAAAGTCGAAGTCACTGGCGATGATATGCGTGAAGGTTTAACCTGCGTGCTTTCCGTCAAAGTCCCAGAACCCAAATTTAGCTCGCAAACTAAAGACAAATTAGTGTCGTCCGAAGTACGTGGGCCGGTTGAGGAAATTGTTGCTAAAACATTGAGCGATTATTTGCAAGAGCGCCCCAATGACGCCAAAATTATTTGTGGAAAAATTGTTGAAGCGTCGCGCGCCCGCGAAGCGGCCCGTAAAGCGCGTGAATTAACCCGCCGAAAAGGGGTGATGGACGGTTTGGGTCTATCCGCCAAACTTGCCGATTGCCAGGAAAAAGACCCGGCCTTATGCGAACTGTATGTCGTTGAGGGTGATTCTGCGGGCGGCTCAGCTAAGCAAGGACGTGACCGAAAATTTCAGGCAATTTTGCCATTGCGGGGAAAAGTTCTGAACGTTGAAAAAGCACGTTTTGAAAAAATGCTCTCCAGTGAGCAGATCACCACGCTTATTGCCACGCTGGGAACCAGCATCGGACCTGACGAATTTAATATCGACAAATTACGCTATCACCGCATCATCATTATGACCGATGCGGACGTCGACGGCGCTCACATTCGTACTTTACTGCTGACCTTGCTTTATCGACAGATGCCAGAATTGGTAGAGCGTGGCCATGTATATATTGCACAACCCCCACTTTATAAAGTTAAATCGGGGAGGGAAGAACGTTACTTAAAAGATGACGCCGAAGAGGCCACGTTTATGATGGGGGTAGCACTGAATAATGCTTCGCTAGTTCCGAGTACCGGGGCCGAACCCATTGAAGGTAATGCTTTAGCTGAATTGGTGCGTCAATATAATTTAGCTAATGCCATCATGCTGCGCTTAACTCGGATGATAGATCGTGCTGCACTCACAGCCATTATGACCGGCGTGACGTTAGAGCTTGACACTGCTGCCAATGCGCAAGCCACTGCACAAAACATGACCGCTGCTATCAATGACCCGAGTGTTACAGCAACGGTGACTACTGATGAATTATCTGAGCGGTTCGGCCTGCGAATTGAGCGTATGTACCATGGAAACGTTCGTGTGAGCTCCATCGAATCCGACTTTATTGAAAGCAATGATTACCGGGTCCTATCTAGCTCTGCTGCTACGTTTAAGGGCTTGGTGGGCGAGGGTGCGTTCATTCGTCGGGGTGAGGGCGAACGCGTCAAAGAGTCGACCGTAACTGATTTCCATCACGCCATGTTATGGCTGCGGGATGAAGCCGAACGTAGCGTTTCAAAACAGCGCTATAAAGGTTTGGGGGAAATGAATCCAGAGCAATTATGGGAAACTACTATGGACCCTAAAGTTCGACGTTTACTCAAAGTGCAAATCGAGGATGCTATCGCTGCGGATCAGATTTTTACCACATTGATGGGCGATGACGTTGAACCCCGTCGGGCGTTCATTGAATCAAATGCGCTACGGGCTGGGAATATTGATATTTAAGATAGTGCTCCTACACTTTTTTTAAAATACGGCTCCATGTCGAATTTAGTGGGTAACTAATAACTGTATTTTTTACCCGCCTTTTCAGAGACGTCTACACAACCGACTGCGCGAGCCAAACAGCGCGTTACGCTGTGCTCGAATTTCTCATGTACTCAAGTATACGATGGGTATTACCCGCCGGGCGCCTTGACTTTGGCTCGGTCGCTACGGTTGTGTGCAGATGTCTCTCCAAACTGCCAAAATCACCTAGGGAAATCATAACAGTTGTAACGCGCGGATCCCTTCTGCAATTGTCACGGAATCGTAACTGCGCAGGATTTTTTTGATGGTCATTGCGCAAGTCGACAAGTCAATATTCATCACTTCTTGTTTGACTTCCAAAAGCTGTGCCGGCGGCATTGAAAGTTCTCTAAATCCCATACCCAACAGTAACCGCGTTAATTTGATATCGCCTGCCATTCCCCCACAAATTGCCACAGGAATGCCCGCCTTATTAGCCGTTTGTACGGTCATGGCTAAAAGTTGCAGAATGGCTGGGTGGACATCATCGTACAAATGCGCAACGGCATAATCAGTTCGGTCGATTGCCAAAGTGTATTGAATTAAATCATTAGTACCGATTGAAAGGAAATCCATTTTTTGGACAAACATCGGCAGACACAGCGCAGCGGCGGGTACTTCAATCATTGCGCCGACTTTTATGTGGTTATCAAAGGCAATGTCGTGCAGTCTGAGCTGACGTTTGGCCTGCTCCAACATAGCGAGCGTCTGATCAATTTCAAACGAATGCGACAGCATGGGAATGAGTATGTTGACCTTACCAAAGGCAGAAGCGCGCAAGATGGCACGTAACTGGGTCAAGAATAATTGTGGTTCAGTTAAGCAATAACGAATTGCCCGTAAACCTAATGCCGGATTTAAAGTGCTGGTGTCAATATCGTCTACGGGTTTATCCGCGCCCACATCAAGCGTGCGAATGGTGACCGGTCGTCCTTTCATAGCCTGAACGGTTTTTTTATACGCGATAAATTGTTCTTCTTCCGAGGGCAGGGAGCCATTGCGCCCCATAAATAAAAATTCAGACCGAAACAACCCAACCCCACAAGCACCGACTTCACCGGCCGCCGTAGCGTGTTCAGGTAATTCAATATTGGCCAATAAAGTAATCGCTGTACCGTCTTTGGTAATAGCTAACGTTTTTTTTAATTTAGCAAGTTTTTTATAAATGCGGTGAAGTACCGTTTGTTTTTCACGATACTCCTCCAAAATGATCTGCTGCGGAGCAACAATGACCACGCCGGCTTCACTATCGATAACCAACCAGTCGTCTTGCTTAATCAGGTGACTGGCGTTACCGGTTCCGACTACCGCAGGAATACCTAGACTGCGCGAGACAATGGCGGTATGGGAGCTGCGGCCGCCTTCGTCAGTGATAAAACCGACAAAAGCCGAATTCTGGAATTGCATCATGTCAGCGGGCGAAATATCGTGCGCCACAACAATCATGTGGGTGTTTAATTCATCAACGCCAGTACTTTGCGGTAACGACGTTGCCGTTCCAATAAGCAGTTTTAAAATGCGATCAGCGACCTGTTCGATATCGGCTTTACGTTCACGTAAATAGTCGTCTTCGATTTCTTCAAATTGCACCAACAGCACATCAATCTGGGTGACCAAAGCCCATTCAGCGTTGTAGTGACGCGAGCGAATAATTTCCAGGGGCGCATGCGCCAACATGGGGTCTGTTAAGAATAACGAATGCACATCTAAAAAGGCGGCTAACTCAGGGGGTGCATCGGCAGGTAATTCAGATCGAATTTTTTGTAATTCTCTCTCAGCATCAAGTAAAGCGTTTTGCAGTCGTTGCACTTCCGCTTCGACTTTTTCTTGCGCTACTAAATAATGCTGCACTTCGAGGGCGGCAGGGTGTAATAAGTGCGCCCGACCTATTGCAATGCCACGTGAAACGGGTATTCCTTGTAGAGTGAATGAAGCCATGTTTTCCCGATTACTCGCCCTCGCCAAATTTTTCCGCCACCAGTGCCGCAATTGCCGCACTGCACTCCTGCTCATCTTCACCCGTTATTTCGACCGCTATTCGGCTGCCTTTGCCTGCCGCCAACATCATGACACCCATAATGGATTTCCCATTAACGCGTTTACTGTTGCGTATCACCCAAACCTCAGAGTTATATCTCGATGCCAGCTGGGTAAACTTTGCCGACGCTCTTGCATGGAGGCCCAGTTTGTTGACAATTTCCAATTCGATCCGGATCATATTTTTTTTCCTACACTAGGTATTTGGCGAATCGCTGGACAGGTTATCTGATGAATTAGGTGGTAGTTTGATTGCACCTTCTTGGGCTCCTAATTGTGCCATTTTTACCATTACATCTAGACCCACAGTGCGATAAGTTAGCGCACGCAGCAACATGGGAAGGCTCAAACCGGCTAAAACGGCTACCTGACCGGATACATCCAGTTGTTGACCCGCATTGGCAGGAGTTGCACCCAAAATATCGGTTAACACTAAGACCCCCTGGCCCGTGTTTAAGCGGCTGATAGCTTGCTGAGCCAGTAAAGTGATCTCATCGGCATGTTGAGTTGGCATGACGTCAATTGCCTCAAGACATTCCAACTCATGTCCGAATACATGACGAACCACGGTTAAGAATGCGCTACCCAGTGGAATATGGCAAACGATGAGGATTCCGATCATGCTTTCTCCAACGCGTCAATAAACATCGCAGCAACATTAAAGCCAGTTTGCTGCGTAATTTCTTGAAAGCAAGTCGGGCTCGTGACATTTACTTCCGTTAAGAAATCACCGATGACATCGCAGCCGACTAATAATAATCCGCGGTGTGCCAGTATGGGCGCCAACGTCTCGGCAATTTTTAGGTCATGAGCACTAAGTGGCTGAGCTTTACCGACCCCACCCGCAGCTAAATTACCGCGTACCTCATTACCTTGTGGAATTCTGGCTAAGGCATAAGGTACCGTTTTTCCCCCAATCAAAAGCAAGCGTTTGTCCCCCTCCTTGACTTCAGGAATAAAACGTTGTGCCATGATAGTGCGTGTACCATTGGCCGTCAGAGTCTCAATAATTGACCCGAGGTTCATTCCATCTGTGCCCACCTTAAATACGCCGGCGCCCCCCATGCCGTCGAGTGGTTTCAATATAATGGTTCGATGTTCATTATGAAAATGTCGCAAGCGAACTTCATCGCGGGTGATGAGGGTGGGCGTAATAAATTGTGAAAACTCGGTGATGCTGAACTTTTCATTATGGTTTCTAATCGCCGCTGGTTTGTTAAACACGCGTGCACCGGAATGTTCTGCTAACTCAAGCAAGTAGGTGGCGTACACATATTCCATATCAAATGGGGGGTCTTTACGCTGCAACACCACATCAAATTTATGTAAAGGACACTCTTTGGATTGCTCTGCCTCAAACCAATTAGTATTGCCGGTTAACTTTATACGCCGCGCTAGCGCCACAACCTGCCCGCCCACATAGGCCAGGTCATTTGGCATAAACGCATATAACTCATGATTACGTTGCGATGCTTCGCGCATCATCGCAAAGGTGCTATCTTTGCGGATATTAAAGTTCTCTAGCGGGTCGGTCAGAAAAGCAATTTTCATATTATGATTCAGTTAGCAAATCAATAGACCTCAGGATTGGGATCAGTTTTCTCTAATTCCAACGATGCCGCCAATAACGCTAACCGTGCAACCACGCCATACATGTAAAAGCGATTTGGTGATGCATTGCCAGGCTTGGCCTGTGTATCTGGCGAAGCATGCTGGAGTGCAAAAGCCAATGGCACAAAGTGCGCTCCGGGCGCATTTAAGTTCTCATCTATGCCCCGGCCTGAATGTACTCGATAAAAACCGCCAACTACATAGCGATCGATCATGTATACCACGGGCTCTGCCACCGCAGCATTAATTTGTTCCACCGTATGCACGCCCTCTTGGATGATTACATCATTGACTTCCAGGCCTTCTTTTATCACCGACATTTTATTGCGTTGTTTTCGATTTAAATCTTTGACATCGTTGGCATCATGAACCGTCATAATTCCCATTCCGTAAGTGCCGGCATCGGCCTTAACGATGACAAAAGGTTTATCTTTGATTTCGTATTCTTTATATTTTTTACGAATTCTAGTTAATACCGAGTCTACCTGCGCAGCTAACGCATCTACTCCCACGCCTTCGTGAAAATTAATTTGGGAAGCTTTGCCAAAATACGGATTTAACATCCACGGATCTACGTCAATAACCTTGGAAAATCGTTTAATGACATCGTCGTATGCGGCAAAATGATTGGTTTTACGGCGCACTGCCCATCCAGCATGCAACGGTGGCAATAACGTTTGTTCATTTAGATTTTCTAAAATAGCAGGAATACCTGCGGATAAATCATTATTCAATAAGATGGTGCATGGATCAAAACCTGCTAATCCTAACCGCCGCCCATTTGCTGAACGTTCTAATGGTTCCAACGTGAGCACTGAGCCGTCTGGTAATTCGACATTGGTGGCAGTTTTAATGTCTTCAGACAACGCGCCTAAACGGACGTTTAATCCGCTTTGTCGGAAGATTTGAATCAAACGCGCTACATTTTGTAGATAAAAAGTATTACGCGTGTGCCGTTCGGGAATGAGCAACAGATTTTTGGCATCCGGACAATATTTTTCAATTGCGGCCATCGCGGCTTGTACTGCTAACGGCATCGTATCTGCCGCTAAATTGTTAAACCCACCAGGATACAAATTGGTATCAACTGGGGCGAGCTTAAAGCCCGCATTGCGTATATCTACTGAGCAATAAAAGGGCGGGGTATGTTCTTGCCACTCGAGACGCAGCCAGCGTTCAATCGCGGGCGTTGCATCTAACATTTTCTTTTCTAAATCTAATAGTGGACCATTTAATGCAGTAAGGAGATGCGGAACCATAGGAAACCTTAAGCGGATTGGCGAAACACTGGGAATGGGGTCGGAATGTCAATGAATGGATAACTAACTCGCAATTTTAGCTGGATTTAGTTTTCTACGTTGCGTAATTGTGAATAGAAGTGAATAAATTTGATGGAAAAATTTAATTCCCAAGTTACATAATCCTAGATTCCTCTGTTGACCGCTGCTTAGCTTCGATAACAGAATAGTTTCGTTGGGGATTTCGCTCTTTAACCCGTCCACCGTTTAGGTGAGAGCGCTACAGGCTCGCCATAGGCTCAATTGTACGTT
Organism: Solimicrobium sp.; assembly: GCA_021155915.1. GTDB lineage: Bacteria > Pseudomonadota > Gammaproteobacteria > Burkholderiales > Burkholderiaceae_D > Solimicrobium. The sequence goes on from JAJNBE010000019.1 coordinate 36,590, forward strand.
TTTTCGACTCCCTGGCCGCGTCGTCGCGCCTTACCAGGAAGCCGAAAAAACGCACACTTGAGCCTGTCCAACAGAGGAATCTAGGATGACAACTGTCTCAGTAGTGCTCAGTTGGTCAGCGCAAATTCCTATTTCTTATTTATGAGCCTGAAGGTTTCTGTTAATTGCTGAGGCCTACTACTCGTTCATCACATTTCTAAGCCACTTTATTCCACCCGTATCAATGGCAATGACGTCAAAACGACAGGGTGGCAGTTGTTTGTAGCGCTTCAAATAGGATTGCGCCGCTAACGTTAAACGGCGTTGCTTGGCAAGAGTTACTGAGGCGGCTGCGCCACCAAACTGACTTTTTTCTCTACTCCGCACTTCGATAAAAACCAGCGTTGCCTGGTCTTGCATGATTAAATCGATTTCACCAAAAGTGCGGCGAAAATTACGTTCAACCAATATGAGGCCGTTATTATTCAAATACTGCAACGCCAGTTCCTCTCCTTCTTGACCTAGTACCTGGCGGTTGCGACGCTTAATCAACCATTGCATAGAACCCTGCCTACAGTGACGGAGTCTGGTTTAGTCTGCTTTATAGTGCGCATCCGCTTCCTGAAAACGTTGCAGAATTTTTTGGTCCGGCGTTTTTCCCGCTAAACTGACCACCACGATGGTTAAGCTCGCCAGAATAAATCCAGGGATAATTTCGTAAAGAGTAAACCAATTATAGTGCTCCCACAGAATCACCGTAATAGCACCTACTAACATGCCGGCTAGGGCACCATTGCGTGTCATGCGTGACCACATTAGTGAAATCAATACCACCGGTCCGAAAGATGCACCAAACCCCGCCCAGGCGTAACTGACCAGACTTAGAACACGATTGTGCGGATCCATTGCTAGGAAAATAGCAATAATGGCAACTAGCATCACCATGCCGCGGCCCACCCATACCAATTCTGTCGTGCTGGCATTTTTACGAAAGAAAGGTTTGTAAAGATCTTCGGTAAGCGCGCTAGCGCAGACGAGCAACTGGCAACTCAAGGTGCTCATTACCGCTGCTAAAATGGCAGACATTAATATCCCCGCGACCCACGGATTGAATAACTGCATTGCAAGTTCGATAAAGATACGCTCGTTATTTTCCATAACGCCCGCACCGAGCTCAGGGTGCATACGAAAAAAAGCAATCCCAAAAAAGCCGACTGCGATGGTACCGCCTAGACATAAAATCATCCATGCCATGCTAATACGACGTGCCCCAGGAATAGTACGATGCGACTTGGCAGCCATAAACCGGGCAAGAATATGAGGCTGCCCAAAATAACCTAAACCCCATCCTAGGAAAGAGATAACCGCAATAAAATTTAGTCCCTGAAACAGATCGATATCGCTTGGGTTGTGTTCTGCGATAAGTGCTAAGGAATTTTCCACCCCACCTACTGCAAAAATGGTAATCACGGGAGTAAGAAGCAGGGCAAATATCATTAAACTGGCTTGCACCGTGTCCGTCCAGCTTACTGCAAGGAATCCACCGATAAAGGTATAGAGTATAGTAGCGCCAGCCCCGAGCCAGATGGCGTGTTGGTAGCTTAAGTTAAACGTGCTTTCAAAAAGTCTCGCCCCCGCCACCACGCCGGATGCGCAATAAACAGTGAAAAAAATTAGGATCACCACAGCAGAGAATATACGTAACAGTCGACTTTTGTCTTCAAAACGATTGGTGAAGTAATCGGGCAACGTTAAAGAGTTGTGGTTAGCTTCGGTATGCACGCGCAAACGGCCAGCTACCAACTTCCAGTTTAAATAAGCGCCGGTGATAAGCCCTATCGCGATCCAACTTTCCGAAATGCCGGATAAGAAAATCGCGCCAGGCAAACCCATCAGTAACCAACCGCTCATGTCGGATGCGCCGGCAGATAATGCGGTAACCAGGCTACCTAAGCTACGCCCACCTAAAATATAGTCATCAAAATTGTTGGTCGCACGATAGGCCACAAACCCGATGATAATCATTCCAAGTATGTAAACCGTAAACGTCACCAACAGGGGAATACCGTGGTCCATGATTGTTTCCGTGTATCAAAAAAGGGGCTATTTTACAGGACGCTTTATATGATCATGTTAATTGTGTTTAAGTATTTCCGATCTTGTATTTATAACTCGTTCTACGATTTATGTTAATTGCTTTCCCCAATCCCCTCCCAGGAAACGGAGAGGGGAATAGGCCGCTCGATAAGATGATGCCATTTAATGTTATCTAGTGGTTTCTGTACCTGCCTTCTCAGTGGACTTATTGACCACCTTACCTTCCTCCTGACAATTCTCCCCGCTGGAGCTCTTGTTGTCGTAGTTCGTAGGACTTCCCTTCTTGGCCTCCTTCTCATTGGCTGTGTGCGTGATGCATTTTACGGATACTGTCGTGCCAGGTGTTACTGTGTTCGTCCCTTTCTCACCTGCCGGCAGCTTCTTCGGAAGAACCGTATCTACGTTTAGATCAGTTTTAAGACCTGTCGACTTGCTTCCCTCCTGACGCTTCTCGCCATTCGATTTGATTGGGTCGAGCGGTTTTAGTAAATCAACCAAGTCTTTCTTGTCCGGCGTTACTGGGTCCAACTTGACGGGATTACTGTCTAACGTTGTCGTGTTCGTCTTCTCCTTCTCTGGGGGCCGCTTCTCGCCGTCCGATTTGATTGGGTCGACCGGTTTTGGTGGATCAACCAATTCTTTCTTGTCCGGTGTTACTGGGTCCAACTTGACAGGATTACTGTCTAACGTTGTCGTGTTCGTCTTCTCCTTCTCTGGGGGCCGCTTCTCGCCGTCCGATTTGATTGGGTCGACCGGTTTTAATGGATCAACCAAGTCTTTCTTGTCCGGCGTTACTGGGTCCAATTTGACGGGATTATTGTCTAACGTTGTCGTGGTCGTCTTCTTCTCCTCCGGACGTTTCTCTCCGTCCGGTTTGATTGGGTCGACCGATTTTGGTGGATCTACCAATTTTGGCGAGTTCGGTATTACTGGGTCCGACTTGACGGGATTACTGTCTAACTTTGTCAATTCCACTTTCTCCACACCTGCTGGCAGCTCCTCAGTACGAGCCGTATATAAGTCTACTTTAGTAGCGAGCCCGGTCAATTTGAGTTCCTCTCCGGTCAATTTGACTTTGTCTACCGGTTGCGATGGAGCAACCGGTTTTGTCGGGCTCTGTATTACAGACCCCAATTGGCCCAGCTTACTTACTATCGTTGTCTCCTTCACTTCTTTCTCACCAGCCGGCAGATTCTTCACAGGATCCGCAATGCTTAGATCAGTTTTGAGATCTGTCGACTTGTTCGCCTCCTGACGCTTCTCTCCGATCGTTTTGGTTTGGACGACCGGTGATGAGGGAGCTATCAATTTGGTCGAGTTCGGCTTTACTGGGTCCGATTTGGCCGGATTACGCTCTGTCGTCACTTCTTTCTTACCTGCCGGCAGCTCCTTTTCAGATGCCGAACCAAAGCTTAGATTTAACTTAAAGCTTGGCGACTTGCTTTTCTCCTGAGGCTTCTCTTCGGTCGATTTGGTTTTGTCGACTGGTTGCGAGGAACCAGTCGATTTTGTCGAGCTCGATGTTACTGACTCCGATTTGGTCGGCTTACTTTCTGGGATTGTTGCCTTTGTCTCCTTCACAGTTGTCGTTATTTTCTTAGTCGAAGCCGCATCTGAGCTTAGATCAGTTGTAGCATTTGTCGACTTGCCTCCGTCCTTTCCCATCTCTCCGGTCGACTTGGTTTTGTCGATCGGTGGTGAGGAATCTTTCGATTTTGGCAAATTCTGAGTTACTGACTCCGACTTGGTCAGCTTACTCTCTGGTATTGTCGCTTTCGTCTCTTTCTCACTTGTCGGCAGTTTCTTAGTCGAAGTCCCGCCTGAGCTCAGATCAGTTTTAGTATTTGTCGACTTACCACCGTCCTGCCCCTTTTCTCCGGTCGATTTGGTTTTGTCGATCGGTGGTGAGGAATCTTTCGATTTTGGCGAATTCTGAGTTACTGAATCCGACTTAGCCGGCTTAGTCTCTGGCGTTGTTGCCTTCGCTTCTTGATCATTTGCCGCCGACTTTTTGGCGGGAACAATGACGCTTACACCCAAGTCCATATCAAAGCGTGTCGACTCGTCCACGTCCTGACGCTTCTCCACCGTCACTCCGGCCCCATGGGTATCCAGAGCTCCTGATTTAACGACACTTCCAACGTCGGAAATGTTAGCGCCTTTGATGTCAATTCCGCCCGCTGCCTTGATATCGGCCTTTCCACCAATGTTGAGGGAAGCGTTCTGGTTAGTTACCTGATTAGTGTCTTCTTTCTCAATTTTCAGCTTAAAGTTACCTTCTCCCCCGCCTTCTTGAGAATTCCCTTTCGTAGCTGCTATCGATGTACTTACATTATCTATTTTTTTGATAGAGGTACTAACCGCCGATTCCAGCACTAATTTGCCCTTGCCGGTATCTATGCTCGCGTCCTTAGACACGTCCACTTGAGTCCCCTCCAACCGTGCACCCTCAGCAGCCTTGATAGTCAGGTTAGTTGCCGACAGACTGCCTGTGGTCTTCTTTGCACTCTGTTCAAATTCATTGGTAACTTCCACTGCGGCAGAAAGGCCGCCAGCGCCGCTGGTATCGGCAGTGACGTCAAGTTGAGCTGATCCTCCTTTTGCTGTCCTGTGATGCGTATCTTCCATCGCCTTGAAGTCGAGCTTGCCACCGGTTTCGAGGCTCGCGTTGTTCTTTGCGGCGATTTCCGTACCTTCAAGTGTGATGTCGCCTTTGGATTTCAACTGAACATTGTTGGCCTTAATCGAGCCTGCGGTACCCGTGGATGAGCTTTCACTCCGTTCCATGTTACCACCGCCCCCACCAACGCCGCCTCCGGTGCCGTTGACATTTACAGAAACTTTGGCGTTCGCGGTGACTAACGAACTTGAACTGTTGCTAGTATCACGTGCTGCTGTAAAGTCAATTGCACCCTCTTTAGCGTTGAGAGAAGCAGTCTCGCCTGCTTCAAGTTGAGTTCCTACCAACGTTATATTATCTTTTGCACTCAGGCCAAGATTTTTGCCAGCGGTGAAGTTACCCGCTGTCTGGGTGGTAGCGGCAGAGTTTTTGCTGTCCGTACTTCCGGAACCAGCACCAGAAATTGTTCCATCCGCGCTAATGCCTACCGTCACTTCCGCAGCCGTACTCTTCTCAGAGGAGCTCTTTGCGCCATCGGCAGTTAACACTTTAATACTGCCCTGGTCAGCGGTTACTGCAATTGAACCATCCGCATCGATATTCGTGCCGGCAAAGGTAGCGTCGCCTTTGCGAGCCGTGAGCGCTACGTTGCCACCACTAGAGAAATTGGAAGCAGTGGCTGAATTGCCGTCTTCCTTGGACGAGGTCGTTTTAGTAGAGACAGTGAGTTCTACGGATGCACTATTGGCTACCGCCGATGCAGCTTTCTTGATTACCTTGCGCGGAGACTTTAATGCCTCTTTCAACTTCACATCCTCAAGACCGGTACTGGCTTTGACCCCCAGGCCCACACCCACGCTTAATGAATCGCCGGTGGTGGTTTCTGTGTTTTGAGCGGCAAGGCTCTTGATGCTATTTGCTGCCACGCCGATGTTTCCATCTGCGTCCACTTGGGTTCCCTGCTCGGTAAAATCACCGCCGGCATTTAAATTAAGATTGCCTCCTGCATTTAGCTCCGACACTTGAGCGGTAGTCTTGGTGGAGCTACCCTTCTTGTTGGTAAAATCAAAATTAAGCCCTCCTGAAACTTCATCCATGGAACCGTCACCCTTGGCTCCTATAGTAAAGGACGAAGACTTGCTGTCTATTTTGGTTTTATCTTCCGCGGCCAGCACGTTAATATCGCCTCCCGCTGCGAGATCAAGATTACCACCGGTAGAAATTTCGGAACCGATGATATTGGCGTCGCCCTTAATTGCGGTGCCGCCCGCATTGAGGTTCTTGAGGATGGATATTCTCGAACCCCGGTTTTTGTTGGACTTAGTGGTTGTTGTCTCCTCGGTATAACTAAATAGACCAAAGGAAGGTCCGCCCTCGTCATCTGCCGCATCTGACTCCTCCGCGCCGGCTTTGGCCTGATCGGTTTTGCCCCCAGCGGTCTTAGCTGCCGCGGCCTTAGCTGCTTCGGCTTTGGCTACTTCGGCTTTACTCAAATCGTTTGCATGGGACTTGACCTCGCCTTCAAAGAACGACATGGTAGTTTTTTTAGAATGCACCGTGGTAGTATCGTCGAAACCGGTTACATTGAGATTGCCACCAACGTCCTTCACGTTGAGATCTTTCCCTACCTTGACATCTGATCCTTTGATGTTAGTGTCACTCACGGAAGCGAGCGTGAGCGAGCCAACAATATTCACGTCCGCTGCGGCACCCGTTATTTTGTCCGTCGTTGTCTGTTCTGTTGAGCGGGTATTCCAACTGGAGGTTTTGGTATCCAACTTAGTGCGGCTGCTCTGGGCCAACGCTTTAATATTGACATCCCGGCCGGCATCAAGACTAGCGTCTTTGCCGACAGTCACCGTACTTCCTTCAATATTAATATCCTGATCGGCCTTAGCCGAGAGGTGGCCAACCACCGACAAGCCAGAGCCCACATTTTCGTTTTTCTGCGAGACTAGTTTTTCGGTTGTTTTATAACCATCTTTTTCTGTTCTGGAGAGAGTGGTCGTTTGGGTTCGTTTTTCTACACCGGTGAGAGTAATGTCACCCTTTG
>JAJNBE010000020.1 GCA_021155915.1 Solimicrobium sp.
TGTGTTTTAACTTCTGCAAACCATATAATGCGTTACCTATCGATTGTGCGCTTACTATCCATGGTTTGGATTGATCAGCCAGAAGACCTGCGATACAGAACAACACTTCTTCCAACCCCTGACATTGCCCGAAAAATTGTTTAAGGCTATACATAATGCGCCCTAAATTGATTCCCCAATTTTTTTCATTTAACTGATTTTTCGGGCTTTTACTAATTACATTTTTAAGATGATCCGCGATATCACTGAACATCTTATCTGATGGGTAATAAGCAGATTGTTGCCGCTTCATCTTGCTTGCGTCTTGTATTTTTTGGGCAAACTCTAAAAGATCACGGGCTTGAAGAAGAGAATTGAATTGCTGTTCCAAATTATCGGCATCGCGGTTTGGAGTACGGAACGGCTGATTTGAGCGTTGTGGTGGACGAGTGTTCCATATTGATTCCATAATTATGTCCTTTGTTAACTCGGTATGTTTTGTCAAATTTTAAAAAGAGAGTGTGTCAGAACATAGTGCCCTGGCATCAGCTAAGCTACTTGGTCCGATTTTTTTACATGGGGCAGATGATAGAAAAGAATGAGAAGAAAAGATAGTGTGGGGTTTCCTCATTAGGGTAAACCCTGATGTTTTAGTATATTCTTTCAGGCTCGCCATTGGATTGTTTTCCGATAATACGCATACACCGTCTTGCGTTATTCCTTTCTTCCAAACTAGGATCGTAAATCTGATCACTACTTTGGGTAGTGGGTGAAAAGGAGGGAATAATGGATAGCTCATCGATTGCCTTCAGCCTTTGCTCTGTTGAAAATATATGGCGTAAATAACTATATAAGTTTTACCTTAGGTCATATAAGTGTTCCAAACTGCATTCACTAGACAATCAAACAATCGAATTAGAAAAAGACAGAATAAAACTAGAGTAAAAATTTGATTGCATTGCGGATATCCACAATAGGCACGATAGGTTACAGGACAGATAATGACATTATCGAAACAAAAAGTTTGCAGTGGTTCGTTAATTTCTAAGAGGCTAAATAATAAAAGGTAAGTGCCTTTGAAATTTGTTCCAAAAACTTAATGAAAGTTATCTATGCTATCACTTACCCGACCACTGCATAATCCTAACCCTACTCCCAAGCTGAATAATCTAAATCTAATAGAGAAAGACGCCGTAGTCGAGTTAAACGTGGTTAATTTGAAGAAGAGAATAGAGGAAAATCGAGCCCTGCTTGACAGCTTAAAACAGAATAAAAAATTTCAAAACATACTTATCTTTTTTCTCAGGTGTAAAGAGCCTGATTCTATAGTGCGACTTACAAAATTTCTAGTCGGCAAAGCTAGCTTGGAAGAATGTTTCAGTAAAGAAAGATGGATAATAAATTTGCTGGCAAGAACTTGTGATGAGATTGAGGTTCGATCGGGTTTTTTTGGTCCTTCACATTTTCTATCTAGTCCATTGACCGACACATTGTCTATTATTTTTGCCTATGGTTATTTAGAATCAGAAGAAAAATTCAATTCTAAGATGATAACTTTTATTGAATCTATTCAAGAAGATCGCTTAGAAAGTTTGTATCTCGTTGGGGCTGATCTCTCATGGGCTGATTTGACCGGAGCTAATCTACCATGGGAAGATTTGACGGCGGCTAACCTTAGGCGAGCTAACTTGAATGGTGCAAATTTCGAAGGGTCTACTTTGATACGGGCTAATTTAAAACAGGCAGATTTATATAATGCTAACTTAGCAGATTCTGACCTGACCGAAGCCGACTTAACACAGGCTTGCATGCATCGTGCTAACTTGATTCGGGCCACCTTAAACAGGACTATTTTGATTGGCGCTAAATTAAATATGGCTCAGCTGGATTCTGTATACTTGGAAAGCGCCAACTTGTTTCAAGCTGACTTAACACGTGCTCGGTTACGGTTCGCTAAATTATGTAATGCAAACTTAGGTAATGCCAATTTAAATTGGGCTATTTTGAGGGATGCAGATTTATGCAAGGCTAACTTGTCCGGCGCTAATCTAACGAACGCCGAATTGAATTTTGCTTGCTGGGATGGGGCTAAATTCCTTGGTGCTAAATCCACTAATCCTATTATTTTGAACATGATAAAAGAACAGCAGAGGTTCGAAAAATATATGTTGCTATCAAAAATTACCAAAGAATTTACTTTCGAGAAAAGTGATTTTCCTAAAGAGTTAAGAAAAAAAATTGGTCTTGACTTAATCTGAACGTGCAGTCTTATTATTTCAACGCTAATGAATTCTTATAATAACTGTTCGTAGATCATTGGAAATTCTGCTAAAGAAGAAACTAACTTTTCTTAAGATCAGTTAATAAAATGGAGCGTGATTTGTCCTAAGGGAAATGTAATTTCATAGAATCTACAAAACGGTAGTCAATCTCAAGTTTTAGCAGGGCGACCAAACTTCGGGGAGTTATCGGGAACTTACCGAGGTATTCATTAACCCACATTATCCGATAAAAGGCTATAACTCCGTGGCAAGTCTGATAAATCCGAGAAGCTGGGGTAAAAATGAGGTAGCGAATTGCTTGCACCTCTAAGGAGCAAATTGTCCTCCCTAGTGTTTTCCATGAGTCGCCTGAATGGCTTCTTTGTTGCTATAGCTCGGCGATATCGTCTCCTCTATTCCCTTGTCTTTGGCACGCTTCCTTCGACGGGGAGAGGTCTCTCATCTACAAACACTCTCACGAATTGAACCCTCCGCCAAGTGCAATCCTTTTGAACCGTCTAAATTGCAGGACTTTTTTCTTGAGGTTTATAGGAGGCCGTGTTGCCGCAGTATTGCAAAAGTTTAGCCGTGGATACACCGCGCTTGTGGTCTCCTACAAGCAAAGTTCCGGAACCCAAAGGTCGCGTGCGGTTGGAAAACTTAAAAGATGCGCACTTCTCTCAATCCTTATAGGAAATTTTGTTTTATGTTATCCGGACAAAGTCTCCATGAATTAGGTGCGGGGACCGTCGCACTGCTGCAACGTACGGTCCCTACCCATCATTTATCGACCGGAAAACCGACAACTAGCGTTAAAATTATTCGTCTACAACCAGCCATTCGGTCTTATCCCTGCGTCCATTATCTCTTTAATAGCTGTCTGTTTATTGGCATAATCGAACATTTTGCCCGACAAAACAGCGGTACAGCTGAAGACGTCGTCTCCATCCTTATCTTTACCGCCCAATAATATTTTCATCCAATCTGTAAAATTATCCTCTTGTTTTTCCTTGCTCTCACCATACACGCTTGGATCCAGCTGATGCGCCTTAATCATTAACCCTGCAGCATATTCCCTAATTGCTTCAGGTGAACCGAGTTCAGCGCCGAAAAAATAATCTGAAGTTAATTTAGTTACTACGACTGCTAGACTAAACAATCCACGTGCTTTTTTATCGTCTGGTGCCTGAGATAAATCTAAAGCAGTGAGAACGGCTGCAGCATGTCTTTTTGAGATAGCTCTAGCTTCTTGGAATACTTGATCGTTAATAGGAAGGTAAGTATTCTTAGAGAGCAGAGGCCTGAATATCTTTTTTAAGGTGTCTTGATCTTTCTTACGAGTTAAATTATATTTATCCGCCTTAAAATTATTCTTTAATAACGTTGACTCTTGCAGCGCTTCTTCAAATAAAGGTAAATAATTTTTGTTTAACAACGTTGGATTGCCGTTTTCGTTAAGGTAATTAAGATTTATTCCATCCAATACTTTGATTAGTTTCCCATTTTTTAAATGAAATTGATAGGAAGAGCTAAACAGCTCAAATATGCTGAATATCTCTGCCAAGTTTGGGTAACTTATGGTGTCACTATTCTTCACAATGTAAATGGAATCCCAGTCAGTATCAGGGGCTGATGCCAACATTTTTTGTATTTGCTGTGGCTCCATTAGAAGTTGGTAGCTATCATTTCCAATTTTCTTATAGAAAATAAAGGCGAGACCTTTGTCTTTGTCCTTTTCTCTGATATCCCCATAGTTCGTCTCCATATGCCGCTTGCCTTCACTCAACTCAGGAAGAGCCAAATATTTTTCGTACAGTGTCACTGCCTGGTCTTTTAAGCTAGTACTGATATGATCTTCAGTGCATAACTTGATTAGCTGAACAAAAAAGTTATTTTCTTTAAGAAAATACACATCTGGTACACTGCTCATATGATCTAATAGTAATTTTAGTTCACGCTCATCGCTCACCTTTAATACCGAGTTCTCTGAATTTATTATTTTGGTAAGAAGCGTTATCTTCATCAAATCCATGATCGCCGGGTCTTCGAAATAAAGAGGGTTCTTCCACCATATCTCCAGCAACTCGTCGTTAATGTCTGAATAATCTATATCTTGTTCAATAAATGCATCGAGGACTTCCGCCATCAGCTCTAACTTATGCTCTGCATACTTTTCATCGACGCTATTAATTACCGCTAATAGGTACTGTGGCTCCTTTGAGTCAGTTATAATTTCAACAATGTAGTCCCTAATCTGTTGGTCGTTAAAATAAATAGGGTTCCTCAACCATATGTCTAGCAAGGCTTCAGCGACGTCTGAAGTGTCTGCATCTTGTAAGGAGTCGATGAGTTGATGCATCAGACTCAGCTTATGCGCTGCATAGCGGTCGTCGATACTCTCAATTGCCGTCAATATACTACCCGTCTCGGGGTTATTTAAATGATCCAAATTATCTTCTAAATCGTCCTCGTCCCATTCTTCGGGGAGATCTAGCGTGAATTTTTCATCACCGTTAAATAGGGCGCCCCTAAAATTTGCTCCAAGTAGAGTTACTTTTTTAAAGCGGGCCCCGCGTAGGTTTGCGTCGGTAAATGACACCTGGTTTAGGTTTGAATAGCTTAAATAAGCATATTCCAGATCCGCTTCAGCTAGATTCAACTTTTTAAGATTCTTGCCTTCTTCCACAAATTTGATAAAATTTACCAAATGGCTGGCGGTAATGAGCTCGATAACTTGCAGGGGAGTATCGCTCTTCATCTCATCAGTCCGCACCTCTTGCAAATAGAATCGGCCACGTTTAATTCCAAGTGAATAGGAAGCATCGGAGCCTTGGATGGTTTTTTCATCCCAATCCCGGTCCTCTTTTTGATGGAGTGCATCCTCTATTTCCGATGTACTATAACTGATGTCTGGCAGTTCGGATGCAATGAGTTCTAAATCTTCTAATGAAAATTGGAGCAAATCCTTTGCAGCCTGAGGAGTAATAATCAAATTTTTGATTAAATGATTTTTTTGATTAGTTTCCACTTCCTTTTGCATTACCAGCTTCCTATGCAACTCAGTGACTGCCTGCAGCGCTGGTTTAGGACCTATAGCTCCTACTAGACCTTCTTCGAAATCTTTTATTATGTCTGCTTTAGGTCGGCCTGTATTAATAAATTCGCGAGATTCCATGTCCATTATTACTACATGATTGTCTACATTTATGCTTATTGCAAATTTGCCTGTAGTAATCACTTCCTCGGGGCTTGGGTTAAATAAAAGTTCTCCGATAACAATAACCGCATCACTTTGCCTTACTCTTTCATTGATAAATTCATACCCTTTTTTTATTGCCAATGATTGCTCGAAGATGGGCGATAACAACCATGCGAGTGCCATACTCGATGCTTGACTGTAGTCATTACCTTGCTCATTAAATGAATTAATGAGGTAATGGCTCAGATTCCGCTTCTCCTCGGCATATTTATTATCGATACTATCCATTGCCTTTAATATAGTATCTGTGTTCTCTGAGTTGCTTATTTTACGACCTAGGAAATCTATGATCTTCGAATCGTTAAAATAAATAGGATTCTTCATCCATATGTCTAGCAAGGCATCGTCGACCTCTGACGTGTCAAATTTTTGTTCATCAAATGAATTGATGAGTTGATGCATGAGATTAAGCTTATGCGCTTTATAACTATCATCAATACTATCAATTGCCGTCAATATACTACCTGTCTTGGGGTTAGATAAATGATCCAAGTTTTTCTTGAGATTGTAGCCGCCCCACTCTTCGGGCAGACTTAGCGTAAATAGTTCGTTACCGTTAAATGTGGCACCCTTGAAATTTGCACCTAGGAGAGATACTTCGTCTAAGCTAGCCCCACGCAAATTTGCCCTGGCGAAGGAGGTCCGTTTTATATTTGAATTGTCTAAAAATGCATTTTCCAGATTCGCTTCTGATAGATCAAACTTTTTAAGATACATACTCTCTTGCTCTAGCTTCCAAAAACTTACCAAATCGCGAGCGCTAAGAAGCTCGATCACTTTGAGCGGACTAGCATCGTTCACATGATTGGAAGGCTTTTCCTGCAAGAAGAATCGGCCACGTTTATTTACGAGTGAATATGAAGCATCTGAGCCTTGGATAGTGGTCGTATCCCAATCCACAGTTTCTATACCATCTAGTGCGTCCATTATGGACGATCCATTAGAAGGAAAATGCGGTAGATCCCCAGCAAGTAGCTCCAGATCTGCTATTGAAAATTGGAGCAAATCCTGTTTAGCCTGAGGATTAATAATCAACTTATCGATTAGGTCCATTTTTTTATGAGTTTCTGCCTTCTGCCTGGACTGATTTTCTAACAGCTTTGCATGTATTTTTATGACTGCCTGGGGCGCTGACTTAGTCGACGAATTTATAGCTACGGCAAGACTTGTTTCAAAATCTTTTATGATGTCTTCTCTCGAGCGGAAGGTGTTGACAGTGTCGTTAGATACCATGTCCCTTACTTCTACGTGCTTGGCATCATTTATGCTTATTTCAAATTTCCCTACCCTAATTTTTTCTTCATTGCTCTGGTTAAATAATACTTCGCCGATAACAATTGCCGCATCCTTCTCCTTTGCTCTTCCATTGATAAATTGATAGATTTCATTTATCGTGAATGACAGCCCAAAAAGAGGCGAAAGCAACCAAGACAGGGTCATACTCAATTTATCGCTGTAATCAGCAACGGAGTCAAAAACATTTGACTTTTTCTCATTGGCCCCTTTATTCGTTAAGAGTCGTTCCATTGTTCTTAAAGAGGTAAATGAAGATAATTCGGGAGGGGTATTAATGCTCATCGCATCTCTCTTTCAATAACTAGTTAGTTCACCGTAGGTATCCGTGGTAGCTTGTTGGAACAAGCTAGTATTGCTTACACAAGACCGTCACTGATCGCTTATCTGCTTAAAGCCCGGATAATAAATTCGGGCCACTTTTTTATACAAAAAGAAAATAACTCCCTTGGCTTAAGTCAGAATTTTTCTAGAAACAACTCCTTACTTACCTAGTTATTAGTATAGGAACTGCCCAAACTTATGTCATCAGTAGTTTCCACAATAAAGGCAAAATAGAAAGCGGAACCTCTTCCTAACCTGCTGCGCATTGTTCAACGGAGATTTTTTATTAGGACGGAGGTAAGTGCGCCTCTTTTAGGTAGTTGGGTCCGCAAAAAACTTTTGTGCTCAGAAAACTTTCCTGGGAAGGAAAGTCCGGTGCGTAGGGATAGTGCATGCACGGCGAAACCCTTGAGCTCAGGAAACTTTCCTGATAGGGAAAGTCCGTTTCGCAAGCGCAGTGCATGCACTGTGAAACCCTTGCTTCACCGCCGACGCGGCGGCCTGTATGCCGCAAGGAGAAGCAACGCAGTCCAGGCAACCTCATAGAACTGCAATTGACTTCATAGAGTTGCACGCGATTCGCGATCTTATTTTTAGGCCAGCATGTCGTATTTATCAGCTTTACCACGAAGTTTTAGCGGTCTATTGGCTAGTCTCGGTTTAACCCAAAAATAAAAACACCGTCGGTTTTTTATTAAACTCAGGCATTCTTTTATTAGCAACCTCAACTCGCCAGTGGGAAATCGGCCAGGTTTGAATTAACTCAGTGGATAAAGTTAAATCCGTTGCCACGCACAACTCTGTTGAGGGTTTGCAGCTTAAGCACATCGCTTCAAGCAACGCAGCATTGCGGTAGGGTGTTTCAATAAATAATTGTGTTTGCTTTTCTTTGCGAGAACGTTGTTCTAATTCTTGAATTCTTCTATTTCGCAACGATGCATCAGTGGGAAGGTAGCCATTAAACGCAAAACTTTGTCCGTTTAGACCGCTTGCCATCACGGCCAACAATAATGAGGATGGTCCGACCAACGGCTTTACGCGGATGGCATGTTGATGCGCTAAGCGGACCAAATTAGCACCCGGGTCGGCCACCGCCGGTACGCCCGCTTCAGAAATTAATCCTACATCATAACCAGCTAATAATGGCGCTAACAAAGTCCCCAACTGTGTTTCTTTAGTATTAATGTTCAACTCGCAGATCCGAATGTCTTGCAAAGCTCTAGAAAGTGAAAAATTAGTGTTCAATAATTTTAAATACGCGCGTGCGGTTTTAGCGTTTTCAGCAACCAAATGCGTTAAATTTGATGTTAACTTTTGCACCTCAATTGGAATGACATCAAACAAAGGCTGAGTGGAATCTGCAATTCCAAGCGTGTTCGGAATTAAATAAAGGATGCCAGTTTGCATAGCGCCTGCCCGTAGTCGGTGATGAGTGAAGGCGGAATTATCCCAGATTTTCTAGTAGAACCAGTCTTCCTTTGTTTCTTTGAAGCCGTTTGAGAAAATCAAAAAAATCTATGCGAAGCCTTCCTAATGAGTGGATAATTGCGCAATTTCCCACTTTGTTTTTTCAATGTAATACGATGGAACCTCACCAATTCAATGGCCAGGCGTGGCAACGCAATGGTTCTGCATCCCATCAACCCAATCGTTGGGACTGGATGGCGTTACCTATAATTTTGGGAATAGTGTTTTTCCTGGGATTTGGTGCTTCCCAAATGGCAACGCCATATCAAGTCGGCATGCCCTTGCACATCACCCTGGATCCCTGGTACCTGCCATATTACTTATTACGTACGACGCTGCGCATGATAATGGCGCTGATGTTGTCATTAATTTTTAGCTTTGTCTTTGCCGCATTATCGGCGCGTTATCGAATAGCTGAGAAAATTATGGTGCCTGCATTGGACATTCTTCAGTCGATTCCTGTATTAGGATTTCTAACGATCACCGTAACCGGTTTCATTACCCTTTTTCCAGGAAGTTTACTGGGTGTGGAATGCGCGGCGATTTTTGCGATTTTTACTTCGCAAGCGTGGAATATGGCGTTCAGTATGCACCAGTCTATGCGCACCGTTCCGTCTGATTTGCGCGAGGTAGCGCGTATATTTCATCTCTCGTCCTGGCAACGGTTTTGGCGATTAGAATTACCTTTTGCTATGCCTGCATTATTATGGAACATGATGATGTCGATGTCGGGAGGCTGGTTTTTTGTGGTAGCTTGCGAAACCATCACGGTCGCTAATCACAATATCCAATTGCCGGGGATTGGGTCCTATATTGCTTACGCGATTGATCAGGGAAACTATTCCGCCATGGGCTGGGCGATTGGCGCAATGCTACTCGGTATTTTGATGTACGACCAGCTGCTGTTCAGACCATTAATTGCCTGGGCCAATAAGTTCAAATATGAGCAGACAGGAGACCAGGGCGGACAAGAGTCGTGGTTTTTAACCTTATTACGACGAACTAATGCAGTTCAAGGGTTGACTGCACGATTAATTGACTATTTTAGTCGTGGTTTGTCGCTTTTTAAGAGAAATTACGACGGCACGTCAATCATGGCGCGTCCACAGCGAACTAATCCGACGATTGAACGAGTAAGTGATGCCATTATTGCGGCGTTAGTGTTATTTGCTTGTTGGAAAATCGGCTCGTACATTCACAGTGCGGTTGGTTGGAGTGAAGTGTGGCGCGTGATGTGGCTTGGACTGTTAACCTTGTTACGAGTTACCATTATGATTACATTGGCCTCTCTGGTTTGGGTACCCGTGGGTGTGTATATCGGATTGAATCCGAAATATGCGGAACGTTTGCAGCCCGTAGCGCAGTTTATGGCTGCGGTCCCGGTCAATTTCATGTTCCCGTTAGTTGTGATCGCACTGCTCAAGTTTGATCTGAACCCCGATATTTGGCTTACCCCGTTAATGGTATTCGGTACACAGTGGTACATCTTGTTCAATGTTATTGCGGGAGCGAGCATGATTCCGACAGAATTAATTTACGCTGCTGACAACTTGGGTCTGTCCAAATGGATGCGTTGGAAGCGTTTTTTATTGCCGGCCATTTTTCCTAGCTTTGTCACCGGTGCGATTACCGCATCTGGCGGTTCATGGAACGCCAGTATTGTGTCTGAGTATGTTACCTGGGATAACAATACGCTTATCGCAACAGGCATAGGAAGTTACATCGCACAAGTGACGGCCATTGGCGATTTTCCCCGGGTTGCGCTCGGAATCTCTGTCATGTGTTTTTTTGTGATTGCATGTAATCGATTTATTTGGCGAAGGTTTTATAGAATTGCTGAAGAGAAAATGAGCTTCTAGTGAAGAAAGTAGGTTCTATGGCTTTATACAGGTTGAGCGGAAATTAAGCGTCAATAATACGCCCACTATAAGGGCAGATCCGAGTGAAAATCTCTTCCCTTGTTGGTGAAGTTTAGAATGGGCTGATTCGTTAAAGAGCTAGGGCTGTATTAACGAAGAGTTGACCTTCCTTACAAAATGTTTCGATGTAGTATTGTTGAGGTTGAGGGGTGGCCTTCGTTTTGTATCGGCTTATTACAGCGAGATTTCGCGAACCGTTGCAGACAGATCAAGCGCTCTAACCTAAGCTAACCGTCCACCGAAAAGGCTTCGGAATTAAAATCAAGACGTATCCAAAAGGTCCTAATGAATCCACCCTTAATTAATCTAAATGGCGTAAGCAAAAATTTTAGAACTGCAGATGGTTCTGACCGAGTTGTGTTAGAAGGGGTAGACTTTACCTTGAAAGAAGGGGAAATTGTTGCTCTATTGGGTAAATCCGGTTCAGGAAAATCCACATTGTTGCGCATTATGGCTGGCTTGCTTCCCGCGGATAAAGGAGTGACCGAATACCGCGGCCAGCAACTATTTGGACCTGCGCGTGGGATTGCGATGGTATTTCAGTCTTTTGCACTATTCCCATGGTTGACTGTGCAGCAAAATGTAGAACTCGGGTTGGAGGCGCAGGGTATTCCTAAAACAATCCGGGCTCAGCAAGCCGAAGCAGCCATTGAGATGATTGGTCTATCTGGTTTTGAAGGCGCTTTGCCCCGTGAGTTATCGGGTGGGATGAAGCAACGGGTCGGGATTGCCCGCGCAATAGTAATGAAACCCGATGTGCTGTTGATGGATGAAGCATTTTCCGCGCTGGACGTGTTAACTGCAGAAACGTTACGCAAAGATATGCTGGAGTTATGGGAAAGTAAAAAAACGCCGATGAAAGGAATGTTGATTGTTTCTCATAACATTGAAGAAGCTGTCATGATGGCAGACCGTATATTGATTTTTTCGAGCGATCCGGGCCGGGTGCGCGTTGAGATCAAGGTGCCATTGTCACGCGAACGATCTGAAGATTCACCCAAAGTGCGGGCATTAATTGATGAAGTCTACACCCAGATGACATTTGCTCCGGTACCTATTACTGGAGACCAGTACGCTCAGGCGCATCAGGCTTATCGTTTGCCCGAAGCGGACATTAGTCAAATGGAAGGGTTGCTGGAATTGTTGGCGGATGACCCATTCAACGGTCGTGCGGACTTACCAAAACTCGCTGAAGAAGCTGGCTTATCGGACGATGATTTATTCCCCGTCTACGAAGCATTACGGTTGCTGGGATTAGTTCACATTGAACACGGCGATATTTATTTAACTAGGCTTGGACAGCAGTATTGTCAGGCTGACCAAGCGTTTCGTAAACGTTTATTCGGCCAGCAGTTGCTAACAAATGTGCCGTTAGCTGCGCGTATTCACCACAGTTTAATGCAAGAAAAATCAGGTGAAATTCGCAAAGAACCTTTTCTTAATTTATTAGAAGAATTCCTGTCAGCTGAAGAAGCTACGCAAATGCTTGAAGTAGCGGTGGAGTGGGGACGGTATGGTGAAATGTACGAATATAATTATCATACGGGTATGCTCAAGTTGCCTGAGGTTGAGTGACATTTTTAATGAGGTCAAGACAGTTTTTTAGCATTGTAATTTAAGTTTGGAAACTAAGGGCCGTTGAGTAACATTCAAAAGATATAAAAAAAGCATTATTGTTGCTGTTTTAATTATGAATTTACAGTAGCATTGACGTTTTAAATTTCTTCGTTGGTTAATTATCAAGTTGGAAGAAAAACGTACGGATGTTTTAATTGTATGAAAACTCAACTGTTCATAGACACACATTGTCATTTAGACGCTCCTGAATTTTATGATAACGGTGCACAAGTGGCATCATCAGCTAAGCAGTTAGGTGTACAGGCTATTGTAGTACCAGCGGTGTGCTGTACCAATTTTGATCGCGTGGCGCAGTTAGGCAAATTTGGTGGCTATGCTTTAGGCATTCATCCCCAGTTTGTTCCCGAAGCTGCTGAAGATGATTTAGAGCTGTTACGTGCTTCTGTAGAGCGATCGATGGGTAATCCGCATTTTGTGGCGATAGGAGAAATAGGTCTCGACTATTTTTTGACCATGTTATGCACAGCCGAAATGCGTGAAAAGCAGCTCCATTTTTATCGTGAACAATTACGCATTGCAAAGAAGTTCGGTTTGCCCGTATTGCTCCATAGTCGCCGGGCGGTTGATCACACTCTTAAACACTTACGACAGATTACAGTTATTAGCGGCATTGCTCATGCGTTTAATGGCAGCGAACAACAGGCTGGAATGTTTATTCAATTAGGCTTTAAATTGGGTTTTGGTGGCACAGTCACCTATCCGCGTGCCTTGCAAATCCGCCGCTTGGCCAGCACTCTGCCACTGTCAAGTATTGTGCTTGAAACCGATGCTCCGGATATTCCTCCTCATTGGATCCACGCCCAACGAAATTCCCCTGAACAACTGCCAAAAATTGCCGCGGTAGTATCAGAATTACGGGGTATTTCTCTCGCTGAATTAGCTAGCGCAACCACTGCGAATGCCTATACCGCCTTGCCGCGACTAAGTCGACAATGCGAAGCGTTGTAATCGGCTTTACGCTGGGGATTTTGCTTCTTCAACAGCAGCAAAGTTTATGGAATTGGCCGGCGTTAATTAGTTTAGGGTGTTTGATTGCAATTCTTCTCCTAATAAAAAGAAAAATTCGCCGTACTTTTTTTCAAGATGTTCTGTCGTGCATCTTGGGTGGACTATTGGGTTGGATCTGGGCGAGTGTTATTGCAATTAATGGGCTATCTCACCACTTGGTAGCGGAACTGGAGGAGCAAGACATTGCGGTGATCGGCGTGATTACCAGTTTGCCCTCCCGGGTCGAATACGGTCAACGCTTTGAATTTTCAATAGAACATGTACTTACTGAAAAGGTGGATCGACGACAATTTCCTAGGAAAGTGATGTTGAGCTTATACGCTCCCCGAATTATAAAACAGGAATCTAAACCAACCGCCTTATTAACCACGCTACAACCAGGAGAGCGTTGGCGATTCACGGTGCGTTTGCGCAGACCACATGGTTTGGCAAATCCATATGGTTTCGATTACGAAGTCTGGATGTTAGAACAGGGCGTGAACGCGACTGGGAGTGTTAAAAGTCACGAAAGCAATCAACGATTAAGCCACTTTGTTTTCAGCTTCAATAACTGTATTGAATGGGCTCGTGGAAAATTACGCGAAAGAATCTTGAACGCATTACCGGATCAACCGTATGCACCGGTTATTGTGGCATTGGTCATCGGGGAACAGAACGCGATAACGCAAAATGATTGGAAAGTATTTTCGCGTACAGGAGTCAGTCATCTGATTGCTATATCTGGTTTGCATGTAACGCTAGTGTCAGGAATATTTGCCAGTCTGATGTTTTACTTATGGCGAAAGTCATTCTTCACCAGGTATCAACTGCCATTAATTTTACCAGCACAAAAAGTGGCGGTGTTATCTGGATTTTTTATGGCGTTGGTTTACGTTGCATTAGCGGGATTTGGCGTTCCAGCACAGCGCACTTTAATTATGGCGGGCGTCGCCACGCTTGCTTGCTTGTTTAACCGTATTTCCAGTGTGACCAATGTGTTGTGTCTTGCATTAGGCATAGTTATATTGGTTGACCCATGGGCTGTATTAGCCCCAGGATTCTGGTTGTCATTTGGCGCCGTAGGATTACTTTTTTATGTCAGCTTAGGGCGAAGCGAATCGAAAAGCGTTGACTATCAAAATTTGGCTTCGCCGAAAATCACGTCCTTAAAAGTAAAATTATATAAGCATTTTCAACAAGCATCAGTAGCGCAATACGCGATCACGTTAGGCCTGGTTCCATTGACAATGCTGCTATTCAATCAGGTCTCATTAATTAGTCCTATTGCTAATGCAATTGCTATTCCCGTCGTCAGTTTTCTCGTTACCCCATGTGCGTTAATGGGTAGTTTATTGCCAGCACCCTTGGGTACCGGGATATTAATAGTGACCAATTATGTTTTGCACTTATTAATTATATTTTTAGCTTGGCTAAGCGAATTTTCATGGGCGATTTGGCAAGCCCCCAGGCCGAAAATTTGGATGCTTTGCTGCGCGCTGCTAGGAACAGCCTGGTGTCTTGCGCCAAAAGGTTGGCCCTTACGTTGGGCAGGCTTACTAGCTTGGCTACCACTTTGTTTAAATAGTAGCGTTTATTCTAAGCCCAATGAATTTAAAGTCACGGCATTTGATGTTGGCCAGGGCACAGCCGTGCTTATCGAAACAGAACGACATCGCATGCTATACGATACCGGACCGGTTTTTTCATCGCAATCTGACGCAGGTAGTAGTGTCATCTATCCTTACTTAAAAATGCGTGGTATTCAGCGATTAGATGGGTTAATGATTAGCCATAGCGATATCGACCACGCCGGTGGCGCATTAACTTTAATGCAGCAGTTACCTATTAAATGGATATCGAGTTCATTGAAATTGGATAGTAATTTGGTTCAGATTGCTGAGCAGCTTTCAACGCATACAACATGTTTAGCGGGTCAGGCATGGGAATGGGATGGGATTCAATTTGAAGTTCTTCATCCGTATTCATCTATGTATACCGATGCGAAATCAAAGCCTAACAGCATGTCGTGCACACTGAAAATCACCAACGGTCGGCAGTCAATTTTGCTTGCGGGTGACATTGAAGCCAAACAAGAGTATGAGCTTATCAAAAGTAATTTAAAAAAATTAGCCTCAACAGTTTTACTAGTCCCGCATCACGGAAGCGGTACCTCATCAACCGACGAATTCTTACGTAGTGTGAATCCAAAAATAGCGATCTTCCAGCTCGGCTATCACAATCGCTATCACCATCCTAAACCGATCGTCTGGCAACGTTACTCAGATTTTAATATTACACGATTCCGGACAGATCAGGCGGGGGCAATTACCGTCAATTTTGGTGATGAGATTAGTGTAGAAGAACATCGAGTTGCGCATGGCAGATATTGGTATACGAAGATGGATGTGGACTAGCTACAAGCGACTGATTTTTTTTCGCTCTGGCACAAAAAATTATTTATTGGTGTGGTGAAATATCGTTATTCCTTAATTTCGCCTGCTGCATATTACCTAAAATTAAGTGCCTTATTTTTGGGAGCCTCAAATATGTTGGGCACGCCCACATATCTGCGAGGCAGGCTCCTACATACCAAATCAGGACATACTCCTAAAATTTAGCTACGTAGTAATTTTTAGGAGGTGAATATCATGAAGTCAAATCGAAATGATTCATTCATGAATATTATTGAGGCAGCAAGAACCGCGTTATTTCAAACGATATTTCTGTTGGTAGCGATCTCGGTAATTGGTTCAGAAACAGCTTATGCAATAGCAGAGAACTGCCCATCACCTGGTGTTATCCAATTCGAAAAAGTGACTTATCAATGGAAGGTACCGGGTGGACAATGGGCGAGTAACTCTATGCCGCGTCCAGTTAATAATGTGGGCGATCTCACATTAAAATCAGTCAAGTTAACATTTGATTCTAAAGAAGGAGATGTGATCAGCTGTGCTTACGAGGGTAACGGAGAAGAAGTGGTTTTGTTCAATGGCGGTTCGGTTAAAGATTCATTCGGTTCAATTATTCACTCTAAGATTATTCCTGTGGATGAGGAAATGACCTGGGAGGCGGGCAGCGAGGAAAATGAGGTTGTGTGTAAGCTATCCCCCGAAAAAAAGTGCGCATTTGATGTAGTAGTGCCTTTACCGATTGATACAGTTCCTCTCACTGTAAGTGATATTGCGTTAGCTTCAGCGGATAAATCTGAAGGAAGTATAGCTAAATTAACGCATGTAAAACTTCATTTTGCTCCGGGTACCGCATTCGCAGCGTACGCTTGTGGCAAATCGGATTATTCAGAAATAGCGTGTATCGGACCCATGTACGTTAATGGTACTTATTATCTTGCGCCAAATGCCGGGACATTTTGCGTGGAAGTGAATCGGTTTGCGGGTTTTTCGTGGGGCCAGTATTATTTTCAGGTTGACGAAGACTATATGGGCGATGCGATGAAATGGTGGGGCGTAAGCATAGATCCTCAATTTACTTTACCCAAAGGTATCAGATTGTTGATGACCACTACTAGTCGCCGTTACACGGGCTGTTCTTTAATTAGTTGAACACGGATAACAACTCATTTATGCGCTAAAAGCTCAGGAATTACAGGGGAACCTGTGAGATAAAGAGGGTAAATGGTAATCAAGTCCACCTGGGGAAATCAATCAATCTTAGATCGTGTTTTATAAGGAGAGTCAGTAGAAAATTGTTCGTACGAGACGGCATTATCAATCATTAAGGAGACCAAAATGGCTAATGCAAGCAATGACAATAGCAAAAACCAAAACACCGGAGGTACCAGTTCCCAGTCAGGTTCCGGTCAGTCGGGTTCGGGTAATCAAGGATTCGCTTCCATGGACCCTGAACGTCAAAAGGAAATAGCGAGTAAGGGTGGACAAGCCGCACATGCGGCAGGAACAGCGCACGAATTCACGTCCGAAGAGGCTCGCGAGGCAGGTAAGCATAGTCACGATAACGACAGGTCGCAGGCCAGCGCTAAATCTGGCAGTGGCTCCAGTTCACAAGCGGGCGGCGGATCGTCAGGTAGCAGCTCTGGATCCGGCAAGCAATAACGATCTCTATAAATCAAAAATTTATACTTGCTCCGCAAGCTGCGCTTGCGGGGCTTTTTTCGCAAGAACTCAACAATCTTCGCCGACCATCCTAAATCGAAACTCAACTTTATAGCCCCGATTTCTCCAAGGTTTGCAAATCGTTCATCTTACGTTGCAATTTTATCGCGAGTTCTTTTGCAAGTTTTTGCTCTTGGGCCCTTAACTTGTTTAATGCTGCGGGATACTGGGCATCAAGAGCCATTTTATATAGAAAGTTAGCTAATTTAACATCATCATCGGTTTTGAAATGGATTTTTTCATACTGCTCACTCAGAGAAAATACCATTTCCATTGCACTCGGATCAAGTTGCTTGGCTATCTGAATTAAGTACTCAGGCATTTTATTTTCAGCAATCTTCGCTTTCTCCTTTTTTAACCCGCTTTTGACCGCAATTTTAAGAAACTCCAGCGCTATATCGTTAGGATTCTCGGGTATTACCTGGTAAATTAAATCGGAAGACTTGAATTTTGGTTGATGAGGTGTGTACGAACAGTAATGTTGGGCGACCAAAACAGCGGCCTTTACATGGCCATTTCTTGCAGCGCTCTCTAATAGTTTTTGAGCTTCAACAACGTTCTTTTTAGGGTGAGAAGTAGTCGTGCCACTTAAATATAGCTTACCCAATTTGAACCTATTCTCATCTACCTGGTTTTTTTCAGAAATTGCTAAGTTTAAATAGTTAAATTTGGCCTCACGGTTGCCCGCTTTGCTGGCCACATGAAAACGTTTTTTCATATCGTCTAGATCTGCTTGTTCGAGACGATGTCCGCCACGCCTGTTCATGAGACCTATTATAGCCGGGTATATTACTGTTTCGAGGTCTTGGGTTAGCCTTTTCAGCTCCTCATCTACGTCAAAAATACATTCTTCGTTGAAAGCCTTTTCTAAATATTTTTTTGAGTTTTTATAGGCCTTCGCTGCCATTCCGCTTTCTAAATCTGACAAAGAAGAATTTGAATAAAGGATTTTCCCAATTTGATAGGAGGCATAGGGCCTTCCTTTCATATTAGCCGCATGCGAAAGACATTCGAAAACATCTCTGTCAGTGAGACTTATTTCCTCATCACATATGGCCCGACGCAGTTTAAGTTCATACTTGTAAGAGTCGTCAACAGCAGGACTTTCGAGCAAAAGTTGATAGAATGACGAACAAAATTTATTCATCAACTGGGTTCCATTTATGGTTTCCAAATATATTGCTGAATCGATTAAGTCATGTAATAGCTGCTGAGCTATAACTCTATCTCCTTGATTTTTATGAATTTGTGCCTGTGCAAGTATATGCAATACTGGTCTATTCACTTGGCTTTCATACATTTCTATAACAGCCTTTCGAATTACGTGTGTCGAATTGCCAGTATCTTTTAACCATATCGCCAGAATTTGTTGCGCTTTTGACGCTATTGAGTAGTTATTTAGTTTAGATAACAACTCCAAAATTCTTATTCCTTTTGGAATGTATTTATATGTATCGCCAATACATAATGCTCCTATTTTGAAAATATATTGAAGGTCGTGCGTACTATGCCAATCATTACTCAAAAATCCCATGGCTATGGAAATTTCCGCTTTCGGTGACTGTATCTTTATTTTTTTAACATTTAGATAATCAACAATTTCGTGTTCCTCAACAATATCTTGAAGCATAACGAGCACTTCTAAATCCGGAACTTTTTCAGCGAGAAACTTAGGAAAACCGTTTAATGGTGCATATCCCCAGCGTGCAGCCAAACTGAAATACTCCAGAGCTTTTGTATCGCACTGTTTCATTACTTTGTTATCTAGATGGAGCAGATAGCGGACGTCGAAATTTTTTTGTTTCGGAAAAGCAACTAATCTACCGTAATTAAAAAACATCGTTCCGAGAAAAAATGCAATCTCTGGCCGCATATTTTGGTTGATTGCGCTATTAAGATGATCTAAGAAATTGGTAAGAAAATGTTCACTTTTTGACGGAACAATCATAAGGAGAGCTTCTGCCTCCCGTATAACGCTGAAGTCGTCACTGAAGTTAATCAATATATGTGCTACAAGCCTGACTTCGTAGTATCCAGCTCCCCTTCGGGCTGTATTATCCAGACAATATTCGATCGTTTCATTTAGATACTGAACATCAAATTTTTCCACCTTGCCCTTAAGATAGGAATACATCACGAGTAAATCTTCGTGTGCAGATTCTATTTTTTGGTTATAACGTTCCAATTTGCATAACGTTTTTTGTTTATGAGAAACACCATGAGATTTTTGCTCTTCAACACTCTCTATTTTATTTTCAAAATATTTTTTTGAGTCTGTCGTTATGAACAGATATTTTTTCAGTAAGTAAATAATTTTTTGATCCATATAACGATCAGCATCACTGCTATCAGCATCACTGCTATCAACATCGCTGCTATCAACATCGCTGCTATCAACATCGCTGCTATCAACATCGCTGCTATCAACATCGCTGCTATCAACATCACTGCTATCAATATCACTACTATCAACATCACTGCTATCAATATCACTGCTATCAATATCACTACTATCGATATCACTGCTATCACTTCCACCAATGAAATCACTTTCACCAAGGTAATTACTATCACCAAGGTATTTATTGCTTACATTTTTAACTGCTCTCATAAGAAACTGAAAAAGAAATTCCTGAGCTAGTCTCCTTGTTGACTTTGACAATTCGCTGTTTTGATAAGATTTAAGTAATGAGCAGCATATTTTTCGCATTCCTTCTCGGGATGCTTCATCATTTTTCTTAATGAATAATGCCTGCTGTAAGGCTCTGACAATTTGGTCTTCATATTCTTTGAATTCCTCAACCGGGAACGGCAGCGCGGCTATTTCTATTACTGGCATTCTCGCCAAAAACTGCAAAAGAACTATTTGAGCGACTTGCTGTATTGATTTTGGTAATGCATGATTTTGGCAAGACTTGAGTAAAGCGTAGCAGGCTTTTTTCTTTTCACCCCTATTTCCAGTGAGTGATATTTCTTCTAATGCACGGATAATCGAACTTGTATATTCATCACAAGCTTCCTCAAAGAAGGGCAGGGTAGCTATTTCAATAGCCGATTTTTTTGATAGTCTCAGAAGAATAACTGCCTGTTGTTCAGAACGTTCGTTTCTTTTAGCCAGAGTATGGTAAAAATTAGGATTAATTGGATCAAAATTATCGTCTAGTTTAAAGAATTCCGAATCACAGTGGTCAACCAGAGAAGTGATAGTCCGCGAAGGAAAAGATGGTTGGAAAGATCGGATCGTTGACGAAGTATGAATTGAATGCATGAATTAGTTCACTGATATTTTGATACTGGTTTAAAAGAGAGACCTCCGCACAGCAGGTATTGCAGCGCTTTTTTTAGCTTCGAGTCACCTTAGATAGTAACTCGAATAAAAATGTTAAACTATTAGGGTAATCCGCAATGCGGAAAATACGTAAACTCATCAAGTATTACTAAGTAACCTAGTTCCAAAATAAAAAGCTTCGCGTTCGTTGATTTGTGAGGCCGTAAGTTCCAAGGAGCACGCAGCTCTTTTAATTTTTATATGCAGCGGGTTTCCGCAATTAAACCATAAGATAGAATTAGTTCGCGTGGGCAAATTATTAATCAAAGCTCCGATTAAATAATAGGGGCCCAATGAAAAAAACGACCTGAAAAGATCGTTTTTTCACCGCATAGTTCCAGATAATTACCAAATAGTCACACGGTTTTCAGGTGCAATAAACATCTTGTCACCCTTTTTAACATCGAATGTTTTATAAAATTCCGACTGATTTTGTACTGTACCGTTGGCCCGGAATTCAGCAGGTGAATGAGGATCAGTTTTGATTTGAACCAACATAGTCTCGTCGCGTGATTTAGTTTGCCAAACTTGTCCAAATCCCATATAAAAACGTTGTTCACCAGTAAGCCCATCAATGACCGGCGCTGTTTTTCCTTGGAGAGAAATTTTGTAGGCTTTGAGTGCAATTGCCAAACCGGAATTGTCCGCAATGTTTTCACCTAAGGTTAATTCCCCATTCACAAAGTAGCCCGGCAGCGGGCTAAATGCACTGTACTGCTTTGCTAGTGCTGCAGTTTTTACTGCAAATTTCTTATGGTCTTGTTTAGTCCACCAGTCACGTAAATTCCCTTTTCCATCGTATTGACTACCCTGGTCATCAAAACCATGGCTGATTTCATGACCAATCACGGCACCGATGGCCCCGTAATTAACGGCATCCTCTGCCTCTGCTTGAAAAAACGGTGGCTGCAAAATCGCAGCCGGAAAGACGATTTCGTTCATCTCAGGGTTGTAATAGGCATTCACGGTTTGTGGGGTCATACCCCATTCAGTACGATCAATCGGTTTGCCCAGTTTGTTAATTTCGTAGTCAGCTTTAAATTCGTTAGAACGTAAGCTATTTCCAATTAAGTCATCCTTCCGAATAGTTAGAGTGGAATAATCGCGCCATTTAGTCGGATAACCAATTTTAGGCATAAAAGTAGCCAACTTTTTTTGTGCTTCTTTTTTTGTTGTCGCACTCATCCAATCTAACTGTTTTAGGCTTTGGCTATATGCGGTTAATAAGTTGTTAACTAACTTTTCCATTTTGTCTTTGTAATCCGATGGAAAAAAATGGGTAACATACAGTTTCCCCATCGCTTCCCCCAGGTCGCTATCAACGAAACGAATAGCTCTTTTCCATCGAACTTCTTGTTTCGGCACCCCTTTCAGTAAGGTGCCGTAAAAGGCAAAATGTTCATCCGAGAAATTAGCTGGCAATAAGGGAGAATTCGTTGAGAGTGCGTGCCATTTGAAATAGGTTTTCCAATTTGCTAAAGGTGTTTCACTAATTATCTTGGCAAAACCCTTAAAATAGCTCGGCTGAGACGCGATGACGTAAGTAATTTTTCCCTCAACACCCAGCGCTTTTAAATACGATGGCATTGCATAACCTGGGGTCAATGTAGCTAGATTTTTTAGTTCAATTTTGTTGTAACTTTTTACCGGATCGCGCTGCTCTACCTTAGTCCATTGAATTTTAGCCAGCGCCGTTTCTAGGCGCATAATCGTAGCGGCATTGTCTTTCGCATGAGTTTCACCTGCCATCGTCAACATTTTTTCGATATGTTTTTGGTACGCATCACGCAAACCCCGAAGCTTGGCATCATCGTCTTTCAGGTAGTAATCGCGGTCTGGCAGACCCAAGCCACTTTGACCAAGATCAACAATATATTTTGTTGAATCTCTAGCATCCTGATGAATGCTTACATTGTACGGTGCCGTAATGTCCACGCGGTTGAAATAGGCAATCAATTCAGGAAGCTGATCTTTAGACGAAACGTTGTCAACTTTTCTGAATATGCCATCCAATGGTTTTAATCCCAGTGCGCTAATCGCTTTTGTATCCATAAAACTTTCATATGCATCACGAATTTTCTGTTCATCTGAATCACCTGCTATTTTTTTATCACTAGACAGTCCTATAGTAATCTCATGCATTTGCTGTAGAACTTTATCCGCTAAAATATTAAAAGCGCCCCAACGTGACTTGTCGGCTGGAATTTCTGTATTTTTCAGCCAGGTACCATTTACATGGCGATAAAAATCATCTTGGACGCGAATTGCAGGGTCGTTATGCTTTTGATCGATTCCTGATACCAATTTGTGATCAGGCGGAGTAGAGGCTGCGATGAGATAGGTACTTAGCAAGGCCAAAAAAAGGGTGCTGATTGAAAAACGGTTTAAAGGTCGCTTCATTGAATGCTCCAAAATGGTCTTTCGAAAATCAAATAATAATTAGAATAGCGATGAAAGAAAAAAAATTCTACTCTCCTTCTAGCTAGAAAAGCCGATTTACTTTATAATCTTCAGGTTTGCCCCACTTAACTCCGTCGTATAGCGCATACCATTTCCACATCTTCTAAGCAAGCTACACATCGCCCAACCTGTTGGGTATTTTTTTGCGTAACTTCGTTTATGCAACTTGCGGACATGTCGCATCGGCGGTAACCGATCAGGAGTGCCCCTTGTCTCTTCCGCAATCTCTACCACTTTCCTTGCGTGCTGATCTGGATTCTCCGGCACTACTCGCACTATCCGATGGAACGCTATTTCACGGTTTCTCAATCGGCGCCTCTGGTCATACCGTAGGCGAGGTCGTTTTTAATACCGCGATGACAGGTTATCAGGAAATTCTTACTGATCCTAGTTATTGTAAGCAAATTGTAACCCTCACTTACCCCCATATTGGGAATGTCGGGGTTAATTCAGAAGACAATGAATCCGATAAGTGTCAGGTCGCAGGATTAATCATTAGAGACTTACCGTTATTAGTGTCTAATTTCCGCTCTGAACAAACCTTATCTGATTATCTCAAATCCCAGAAAATTGTCGCAATTGCGGGCATTGATACCCGCAAATTGACGCGTATTCTGCGTGAAAAGGGTGCACAATCTGGCTGTATATTGACAGGCAGCGATGCGCAGAAGGCGCTGCAACTTGCACAGTCATTTCAAGGCTTAGCTGGGGTAGATTTAGCTAAAGTGGTTTCCACGGAAAAAACCTACGAATGGTATGAAACCGAATGGTTGCCAGGTTTAGGGTATGGAAAACAAACATCGCCACAATATCATGTGGTTGCATTTGATTATGGTATTAAGCGCAATATCTTGCGGATGTTGGCTCAACGGGGTTGCCGGGTGACTGTTTTACCTGCTCAATCTACTGCAGCAGATGCATTGGCGCTGAAGCCAGACGGTATTTTTCTCTCCAATGGCCCTGGGGACCCGGAGCCGTGCACCTATGCCATTAAGGCAGTGGAGGAACTAATCGAACGGAGCATCCCAACTTTTGGTATTTGTTTGGGTCATCAAATTATGGCGTTGGCTTCAGGGGCTAAAACCATGAAGATGAAATTTGGTCATCATGGCGCTAATCATCCGGTACAGGACGTGACCACCAAAGAGGTATTCATAACGTCGCAAAATCATGGTTTTGCTGTGGACGAGGCGACGTTGCCAGCAAATTGCAAGGTAACCCATGTTTCTTTATTTGATGGCTCTTTACAAGGGTTTGAACGTACGGATAAGCCCGCATTTTGTTTTCAAGGTCATCCAGAAGCTTCACCGGGTCCGCATGAAATAGCCCCATTGTTCGATCGCTTTATCACACTAATGAGTGCTGAAAATAAGTCTGAAAACAAGTTGGACAAATCAAAGTGGGAGAAACAAAACAATGCCTAAACGTAGCGATATAAAAAGTATTCTGATTATTGGCGCTGGCCCCATCATTATCGGTCAGGCGTGTGAATTTGATTATTCGGGTGCGCAGGCGTGTAAAGCGTTACGCGAAGAAGGCTATAAAGTCATACTGGTCAACAGTAATCCTGCCACAATTATGACCGATCCTGATATGGCCGATGTAACTTACATCGAACCCATCACTTGGCAAGTAGTGGAACGCATTATTAGCAAAGAACGCCCCGATGCAATTTTGCCTACAATGGGTGGCCAGACTGCATTGAACTGCGCACTGGATTTACATCGCCATGGCATATTAAAAAAATATGCTTGCGAGTTAATCGGTGCATCGCCTGAAGCAATAGATAAGGCAGAAGATCGCTCCAAATTCAAAACGGCCATGACCAAAATTGGCTTGGGTTCTGCGCGTTCCGATGTGGCACACACCCTGGAACAATCATGGGCAGTACAAAAAACTCTCGGTTTTCCGGTCATAATTCGTCCTTCATTTACCATGGGTGGAACCGGCGGCGGTATTGCTTATAATGAGGAAGAATTTGAATCCATTTGCAAACGCGGGTTGGAAGCATCGCCAACATCAGAACTCTTGATTGAAGAATCGCTGATTGGTTGGAAAGAATTTGAAATGGAAGTGGTGCGTGATTCAAGTGATAACTGCATCATAGTTTGCTCCATTGAAAACTTAGATCCAATGGGTGTTCATACTGGAGATTCCATTACTGTCGCGCCAGCGCAAACACTGACTGATAAAGAATATCAAATAATGCGCAATGCATCGATTGCGGTTTTGCGTGAAATTGGTGTTGATACCGGTGGATCAAATGTGCAATTCGCGATTAATCCGGCAGATGGCCGTATGATCGTTATCGAAATGAACCCCCGAGTTTCTCGCTCTTCTGCTTTAGCATCCAAAGCAACCGGCTTTCCAATTGCAAAAATTGCCGCCAAATTAGCTGTCGGTTTCACCTTAAATGAATTGCGTAATGATATTACTGGCAGTGCGACACCGGCTTCTTTCGAACCCACCATTGATTACGTCGTCACTAAAATTCCACGTTTTACCTTTGAGAAGTTTCCTCAAGCGGACCAACATTTAACTACTCAAATGAAATCGGTTGGAGAAGTCATGGCTATCGGCCGGACTTTTCAGGAATCATTCCAAAAAGCTTTACGGGGTTTGGAAGTAGGCGTTGATGGCTTAAATGAAAAAACACGCGATCGTGAAACCATTGAAGTTGAATTGGGCGAGCCAGGTCCTGACCGTATCTGGTATGTAGGGGATGCGTTTGCGCAAGGATTTAGCTTAGATGAAGTGCACCATTTAACACGTATTGACCCTTGGTTTTTAGCGCAAATCAAAGACATTGTTGATATTGAGCTCTGGTTAGACACCCAGTCGTTAGCCGAAATTGATAAGAATATTTTATTTCGTTTAAAACAAAAAGGTTTTTCTGACCGCAGGTTGGGAAAACTATTGCATACGACCGATAAAGCGATTCGGGAATTGCGCCATTCCTTTGATATCCATCCGGTCTATAAGCGTGTGGATACGTGCGCGGCTGAGTTCGCAACGAAAACGGCGTATATGTATTCAACCTACGAAGAAGAGTGTGAATCTTTTCCTACTGATAATAAAAAAATTATGGTACTGGGCGGTGGGCCCAATCGAATTGGACAAGGCATAGAATTTGATTACTGCTGTGTTCACGCCGCGTTGGCTATGCGGGAAGATGGTTATGAAACGATTATGGTCAACTGTAATCCGGAAACCGTTTCAACCGATTACGATACCTCCGATCGACTGTATTTTGAACCGGTCACTTTGGAAGATGTATTGGAAATTGTCGCTAAAGAAAAACCGATTGGCGTTATTGTGCAATATGGTGGGCAAACTCCCCTAAAATTAGCTTTAGATCTGGAGGCCAATGGTGTACCAATAATTGGCACTACGCCAGATATGATCGATGCAGCCGAAGACCGTGAACGTTTTCAGCACTTATTGCAAACATTAGAATTGCGCCAGCCACCCAATCGCACGGCGAGAACTGAAGACGATGCGCTACGTCTAGCGGCTGAAATTGGTTACCCGTTGGTCGTACGACCGTCTTATGTTTTGGGCGGCCGTGCAATGGAAATCGTACATGAACAGCGCGACTTAGAGCGTTACATGCGCGAAGCAGTTAAGGTCTCCCATGATTCTCCGGTTTTATTGGATCGCTTTTTAAATGATGCAATTGAAGTGGACGTAGATTGCTTATCGGATGGAAAGCGTACTTTTATTGGCGGCGTAATGGAACATATCGAACAGGCGGGCGTGCACTCAGGAGACTCCGCTTGTTCACTGCCGCCGTATTCGCTTTCAGTTGATACCATTAACGAATTAAAGCGTCAAACCTCGTTAATGGCTAAAGGATTAAATGTGATTGGCCTAATGAATGTCCAATTTGCCATTCAACGTCAAAATGGTAAAGATATAGTATTTGTGTTGGAGGTAAATCCACGTGCATCCCGCACGGTTCCATTTGTTTCTAAAGTAACCGGCTTGCAATTAGCGAAAATCGCTGCGCGATGCATGGCGGGGCAGTCCCTAGATGCGCAAGAAATTTTCAATGAAGTTGTTCCTTCTTATTTTAGTGTCAAAGAAGCGGTGTTTCCATTTGTTAAGTTTCAGGGAGTCGATACCATTCTAGGTCCTGAAATGAAGTCAACTGGCGAAGTGATGGGAGTGGGTAAAACTTTTGGGGAAGCATTTGTTAAATCCCAACTGGGCGCTAGCGTAAATTTACCGCAATCGGGTAATGTTTTTATTAGTGTAAAAAATAATGACAAGCCGCGTGCGGTCAAAGTCGCGGAAAACTTGGCAAAAATGGGCTTTACTATTATTGCAACTAAAGGAACCGCAGCTGCAATCAGCGCAGCGGGCATCTTGGTCACTCCGGTTAATAAAAAGAGCGAAGGTCGTCCACACATTGTTGATATGATCAAAAATCGGGAAATAGCTTTGGTTATTAATACCGTAGAAGAAAAACGTACCGCTATTCAAGATAGCGGTGCAATCCGGGTTTCGTCTTTATCTGCGCGAGTGACCACATTTACAACTATTGCTGGGGCAGAAGCAGCCGTTGAGGGAATGCCTCATTTAAATGAATTACATGTCTACGATTTACAAGGGTTACATAAATCTTTACACTGAACTGCTGACGATTAACTCATTTTCTATAGATTAGCGCTTTTTCTTTCGCTTTTTGTAGGGATAAGTTATATAAATGAGAACAATATTTACAGCGCTTTTTTATTCTTTCGCCAGCGCTGTAATTTCACATAAAGTTATACGATGAGCACGGTACCTCTAACTAAATTTGGAGCTGAGTTATTAAAACAGGAGCTCCACAGACTAAAAGTACATGATAGACGAGAAGTGATTAATGCCATTGCAGAGGCCCGATCTCATGGCGATTTGTCGGAAAATGCCGAATATGACGCTGCTAAAGAGCGTCAGGCATTTGTA
The DNA here is from genome assembly GCA_021155915.1 of Solimicrobium sp. Lineage (GTDB taxonomy): Bacteria > Pseudomonadota > Gammaproteobacteria > Burkholderiales > Burkholderiaceae_D > Solimicrobium. Next base: position 27,996 of record JAJNBE010000020.1, read on the forward strand.
GAAGGACGTATTGCTGAGTTAGACGTAAAGTTGAGTTCTGCCCAGATCATTGATCCGGCAACATTAAACGCCGAAGGCCGCGTTGTCTTTGCTGCTACAGTGGATCTGATTGATTTAGAGACAGATGAAAAAGTAACTTACCAAATTGTTGGGGAAGATGAGGCTGACTTGAAGTTAAGCAAAGTTTCCATCACTTCACCCATAGCGCGAGCCATGATAGGCAAATCTGCCGGTGACATTGTGGCTGTGAATGCTCCCGCTGGCATACGAGAATACGAAATTCTTAACGTACGTTACATATAATTTTAATAGCGCATTGCTATTCTGGTAGGGTTAAGTTCCTTCCCCTGCAGGGGGAAGGTTAGGATGTGGGTAGAGTCGCTGACGATCCAACATATTAGTAAAGAAATGACATTCAATGATGCATTGAGAAATTTGGACGTTCTTATTTACAATTGCAGGCGTATTAAATATTCTACCTCCATACTAGCCTTCCTCTGCGAGGGGAAAGGGGCCGGATCCGGGAGTGTTTCACTGGGATGTACTGATTGTTGAAATCGCCAAATATAAGCACAACCTAAAACCGCGTGCCATAGGACAGATGAAATTAATCTACCCAATGTATTCTGCACAGAGCCCATAATATTTACTTGCGAACTTACGAATTTTTTAGTGCAGATTTTTTGGCACTAACCTGGCGGGGTTTCGCACGTTTTATATTTCCACCAGCTGTTACCCGCTCATTTCCTTTAAGCATAACTTTAGTGACAGTAGGACGTTTTGTACCACTTGGGCTTGGTTTTACTATAGTTACTTCACGCAGACCTCCACCAGTTTTTCGCAAAACTTTTTCAGTACTAGCATCTGATTTAGGACGATATATAACGAAGAGCTTACCAATATGCTGAATGGGAGCGGCATTTAACGAAGTACAGATAGACTCATACATTGAAGCGCGTGCTTCACGATCATCACCAAAAACCCGGACTTTGATTAATCCATGTGAATTTAGTCCCAAATCAATTTCTTTCATGACGGCTTCGGATAAGCCTGCTTCACCAATTAACACAATAGGATTTAAGGCATGAGCCTCGGAGCGTAGGGCACTACGTTCAATTGCGCTTAGTTTTAACATTTTTTACTCAATTCTTTAAAAGGCATTATTTTACGCGAATGGCAAAGAATAAATTCAATCAAAATTGGCTACATGATCATATTAATGATCCTTATGTAAAATTAGCGCAAAAAGAAGGTTATAGAGCAAGGGCAGTTTACAAGCTAAAAGAAATCAACGAATCTGAAAAATTAATCAAACCAGGGCATATTATTGTTGATTTAGGCGCCACACCTGGTAGCTGGTCTCAGTATGCACGTAATCAATTATCCGGTAAAGTTGGAGGCGGAATTTCAGGGGAAATTTTTGCTTTAGATATGTTGCCGATGGAACCAATCGCTGATGTTCAATTTATGTTGGGTGATTTTCGAGAACAAAAAGTCCTAGAATTACTTGAATCGCGCCTACTGGGGCGTAAAGTAGATGTGGTTTTATCGGACATGGCCCCTAATTTATCTGGTATTCCCTCTGCAGATGCTGCGAGAATGGAAGATATTATTGAACTCGCTATTGAATTTTCGAAAGCCCATTTAAAACTAAGCGGTTGTTTATTAGTAAAATGTTTTCATGGACCAGCTTATAACTCCGTTTGGCATAGATTTAAGAGCGAATTTAATACTGTTTCATCAAAAAAACCTAAAGCGAGCCGAGATAAATCATCAGAAATTTTTATTCTGGGACGTGGATTGAAATTATCTTAATAATCTGTTGTGTTCCGGCATACATAGTATGTTTTGTAAGCTAACACTTGATAACTAGCGGGTCGTCACTATATAAACGTCACTATAATTATAATCTGAGATTATTTCTTCGGACGTAAACTAGTGCACTTCTGTCAGTTGTTTTCCTGTACAAAACCTTCGGGATCAGGAAACTTTTCGCTTGGGAAATTTGTCCGCGATCGTAGTGCATGAACGGCGAAACGCTTGGGACTCGGGAAACTTTCCTGTTAGGGAAAGTCCGTTCCGTAAGCGTAGTGCATGCACTGCGAAACCCTTGCTGCACCGCCGACGGAGGCATATTTGCTGCGAGAAGAAGCAACGCAGTTTAGGCAAATTAAAGTTCGCAATTGACTTGGTAGCGTTGAATGCAGTTGGCGATAGTGTTTTTAGTCTGATAGCTAATGTTCATCGGCTCGATCAAGAAGTGGTGGCGAACTAATGGAAAATCTCGGATAATTGTTGCGTTCCGAGTTTTTAGGTTATTGGCAATAGAAAAGTTGTAGTTGTTCGTGTTATTGAAAATGACATCAAAGATGTCGAAGGAGTTCTTGTGAATAATATGTTTTCTAAAGTAGCCGTATGGGTGTTAATTGCCATGTTTTTATTCATCGTTTTCCGGCAATTTGATGGCAGAGGAATGAATGCGGGGGTGACCACGGTTCGTTATTCTGATTTTCTAAACGATATCAAGGCTAAACAACTCAAAGAAGTAACCATTGAAGATAGGAACATCACAGCAATTACCCAGGATGGGCGAAGGTTAAAAACCATTGGAACCTATATGGACCGGGGATTAATTGGCGATTTAATGGCTAATGATGTCAAGTTCGATAACAAATTACCTGAAGAACCTTCATTGCTAATTCAGTTACTGATGTCTTGGGGGCCGATGTTATTGATCATCGGCGCGTGGGTTTTCATTATGCGTCAAATGCAAGGCGGAGGCAAGGGTGGAGCGTTTTCTTTTGGTAAATCTAAAGCGCGCATGCTGGACGAATCGAACAATAACGTAAATTTTGCCGATGTCGCTGGATGTGATGAAGCAAAAGAAGAGGTCCAGGAAATAGTGGAATTTTTGCGTGATCCCACAAAATTCCAAAAGCTAGGCGGACGTATTCCACGCGGAGTCCTCATGGTGGGGCCTCCGGGAACAGGAAAAACCTTGTTGGCCCGAGCGATTGCAGGTGAAGCAAAAGTGCCTTTCTTTACCATTTCTGGTTCTGATTTTGTTGAGATGTTTGTCGGCGTGGGGGCATCTCGTGTGCGTGACATGTTTGAAAATGCTAAAAAACATTCTCCCTGTATTATTTTTATTGACGAAATCGATGCGGTTGGTCGCCATCGGGGTGCCGGAATGGGTGGTGGTAACGACGAGCGCGAGCAGACGTTAAACCAGATGCTAGTGGAAATGGATGGATTCGAGCCTAACTCAGGCGTCATTGTTATCGCGGCAACTAATCGGGCCGACGTATTAGATAAAGCTCTGCTTCGTCCTGGACGATTTGACCGTCAAGTAACTGTTTCTTTACCTGATATTCGTGGCCGCGAGCAAATTCTGAATGTACACATGCGCAAGGTACCCATTGCGCCAGATGTAAAAGCAGATATCATTGCTCGCGGAACCCCGGGTTTTTCCGGTGCTGATTTGGCTAATTTAGTTAACGAATCTGCCTTATTTGCCGCCAGACGAAATAAACGCCTCGTGGAAATGCAAGATTTTGAAGATGCCAAAGATAAGATTTACATGGGGCCGGAACGAAAGTCAATGGTTATGCGCGAAGACGAGAGGCGTAATACGGCGTACCATGAATCGGGGCACGCCGTAATTGCCAGCTTGTTACCTAAGGCCGACCCAGTTCATAAAGTGACTATTATGCCTAGAGGTAGCGCTCTTGGCCTTACCTGGCAGTTACCCGAGCACGATCAAATTAGTGGCTATAAGGACAAAATGCTCGGTGAAATTACTATTTTATTTGGCGGACGCATTGCGGAAGAAATTTTTGTGGGCCAAATGTCGACCGGCGCCTCAAATGATTTTTCGCGTGCCACTAAATTAGCGCGGGCGATGGTAACGCGTTTTGGTATGTCAGAAAAATTAGGTGTTATGGTGTACGAGGATAATCAGTCGGAAGGCTATTTCGGCGGGTCTTCAAAAACCATTTCTGAAGCTACCCAGCAAACTGTCGATGCAGAAATTCGGTTGATTCTTGACACGCAGTATGCTCAAGCCCGCAAAATGTTAGAAGCTAATCGTGACAAAGTAGAAGCAATGACCAAGGCTCTTCTTGATTGGGAAACCATCGATGCTGATCAAATAGGTGACATTATGCAAGGTATTGATCCTCGCCCTCCAAAAGCAAGCAGTTCGGTTAAAAAGCCCAGTTCAGGGGATGGGATTACTCCTCCAAGTGTTCCCGCTACGGTTTAGATTATTTTCTGAGTTGGCGATGGCCAGATAAATTAATAATGCTAGAAAAAAAGGTGGGGCAATGGTCCCACCTTTTTTTTATCGAAAATATATGGAAAAATATTTACAGTGCGGGCGCTATCGATTTCCTCTGACGGGACCTAAGGCACGTCCTTTAGTGATGGGAATTTTGAACGTTACACCGGATTCTTTTTCAGATGGGTCTGAAAATATCGACTTAAATTTTAAATTAGACCGTGCTGAAGCAATGATTAATGCCGGGGTGGATATTATTGATATCGGTGGCGAATCTACACGACCTGGTGCTGAGCCCCTCGATGTGGAATTAGAATTGCAACGCGTCATGCCTCTCATTTTTGCGTTACGTGATTGCGGGGTACCGATTTCAATTGATACCTACAAGCCTGAAGTTATGCATGAAGCACAATTGGCTGGGGTAGATATGATTAATGATGTGCGTGGTTTTCGTGCTCCTGGGGCATTAGAAACTGCAGCCCAAGGTGACTGTGCCCTATGTATTATGCATATGCAAAACACACCACAAACTATGCAAGTTCAAGCTTTGTACGATGATGTGGTTATCCAAGTCAGCGATTTTTTTGCCGAGCGCATTAAAACCATGAAAAATCATCACATCGCCAGAGACCGTATGGTATTAGATGTAGGATTTGGTTTTGGTAAAAATTTGTCACACAATCTTACTCTTTTACATCATCAAAAATTGTTTGCAGAACGTTTCAGTTTACCGGTTCTAGCTGGTTTATCTCGCAAAGGCATGTTAGGAACGTTAAGTGGAAAGCCCGTAGAACAGCGTTTGGCGGCAAGCATTGGTGCAGCTATCACAGCAGTAGCCCGCGGTGCGAATATCGTTCGTGTGCATGATGTAGCAGAAACAGTGGATGCATTGAAAATTTGGAATGCAGCTATTAACATAAATAACTCTGTTGAAAAATACGAGTTCTAAATACAATGATAAGAAAATATTTTGGCACCGACGGTATCCGTGGAAAAGTAGGGATAGCCCCGATAACTCCTGATTTTGTTATGCGATTGGGTTACGCCGCAGGTCAGGTTTTAGCGCAAACTGAATTTGGTACTCTCCCGGAACCGAACCGTCCAACTGTTTTAATTGGCAAAGATACGCGTATCTCAGGTTATATGTTAGAAGCCGCATTGCAATCGGGATTTGCGGCGGCAGGTGTTGATGTGGTCTTGGCAGGGCCGATGCCTACACCCGCAATTGCTTATTTAACTCGAGCGTTGAGATTAAATGCGGGAGTAGTAATTTCCGCATCACATAACCCTTATGATGATAACGGTATCAAATTTTTTTCAGCTCAAGGGACCAAATTACCCGATGCAATTGAATACGAGATCGAAGCAGCGTTAGAGCGGCCCTTGAAGTGTGTTTCTTCCGAGCATCTGGGCAGAGCGCGCCGGTTGGATGATGCACCGGGACGTTATATTGAGTTTTGTAAAAGTAGTTTTCCAAATGAATTCGATTTACGCGGTTTAAAAATTGTAGTGGACTGCGCGCACGGTGCGGCTTACCACATTGCGCCCCACGTATTTCACGAACTTGGAGCAGAAGTGGTTGCTATTGGTAACCAACCCGACGGAATGAATATTAACGACAAAGTGGGTGCAACGGATACGGCAGCATTATCCCAGGCGGTACAATATCATCACGCCGACATAGGTATAGCATTAGACGGCGATGCAGATCGCTTAATGATGGCAGACTCGACGGGACGCATTTATAACGGTGACGAATTACTTTACTTAATAACGCAAGATCGTTTAACGCAAGGATGTTTATCCGGTGTCGTGGGCACATTAATGACCAATATGGCATTAGAAATAGCTTTTGAAGCATTAGGTGTGCCGTTTGCACGTGCTAAAGTCGGAGATCGGTATATTCTGGAACTATTACGTGAACGACGTTGGATATTAGGTGGAGAAGGTTCTGGTCATTTGCTGTGCTTAGATAAACATAGCACGGGTGACGGAATTATCTCTGCATTGCAAGTTCTCTCTGCCTTGCGGCGCCACGATAAAACATTACCTGATTTTTTTGCTGGTATAACCATGTTCCCTCAATCATTAATTAATGTTCGCGTAGCCGATGGCACAAATTGGCAAACAAATAGCGCATTGATGTATGAAATAGAGCGTGTAGAAGAAGAGCTGGGAAAAAATGGTCGGGTGTTAATACGCACCTCGGGGACAGAGCCATTAATCAGGGTGATGGTCGAAGCCCGTACGGAACAGACAGCAATGCAAATGGCACAACGTTTAGCAGCACATTTGATGCCTGGATAGTTGATTAGGACTCAAGCAACTCCACGATGGAGCCTTGCATTTATATTACCGATAAATAAGTTTAAAAGTTGATCGATTGAAAATCAATTTGTGTACAGAAAAATTTCACCTAGAAATTAACAGACACTCCGTCAAAACTGGTAACTGTCAGAAGCTTTAAGATAATATGTATTAGTCAACTCAACCATACTCAATCGCCTTCCTTTCGCCCTTTCTCCATGACCCATCAGATAATCCTAAATTCCTCTGTTGACCGCTTTTTGGCTTCGATAACAGATTGAATTCATTGAGGATTTGGCTCTTTATCTACTTCACTCTTCAGGTGGGAACGCTACAGGCTTGCCCTAGGCTCGCCATAGGCTCAATGGTACGTTTTTCCGGCTCCCTGGCCGCGTTGCTCCTCCATGCAACATACAGATTGCCGCGTCGTCTCGGTGCAGCACGCGGTTCAGAATGTATGCATTCTGAACCGCGGAACGGACAACTGAATCCCTAAGACTGTGGAATATACGTATAGCTGTGATCGTGATCTTTGCATATCATACTTATTATGGATGCCAATCTTTCAAGTAAGCGTTCATTTTTACGCACGGCGTTGCTCTTGAATTAAGGCGAGAACTAATTTATTCCATAACCATAAGGAGTTGACCATGAACGGTATGTCCGCAATCTATAACAATATTTCGAGATTTGAAGTTAGCTTTTCTACTGTGAACAAGATGGTAACGTCTCAAAATATTATTAATTTGTTTGATACGGAAGAAGGAACAAAACATGCTGTCAGCCTTCTGAGTAAATTAATTCTTTTTAAGTACAACAGACAAGCAGAATTCGAAAATGTAGCTGGAAAGGACGATGAACAAGAGGAACTTTGGAAGCAAATCGAGAATGATTTGAAATCGAATAAGGATTCAAAAATAGAGCTACACCACCTTATGGTTTTCGTGAAAGATAATAATTATGTATTCAAAAATAAATTACCCTTAGAATTTAAACAATTATTG
>JAJNBE010000021.1 GCA_021155915.1 Solimicrobium sp.
CGAGGGTATGAAACACGATCGCTCAGAAAACAACGAGAGGCATATACAATGATGCTGGAAGCCCAACAAAGCGATGAGTCGGTTTTTTCCGGGGTGCCCAAGGATATCATCAAACACATTGCAAGCTTGCGATTTAAAGCAACGCTGGCTCAGCCGGAATTGGACAAAAAGATCTGAACGTTCAAATCTTATCCAATTACGGTAACCTTATTCATGACGCTTCCCCTCATTAAAGTGGTTGACAGAAGCTCCACTTTGGCACATTGCGATGCCGGCATGGGTGCGAGGCGTTCATTTTATTAACCGTAGCGGGCAAACCAAAGACCAGGCGCCCGGAGCGCAGCAACCACAAATTACTTGAGTACATGAGGATTGCGAGCACCGCGCAACGCGGCATTTGGCTCGCGCGTTAGTTGTTTAGGGGTCTCAAAAAAACTGCGTTTAGATGCCGCTACTCAGATGTAGAAGAGAACATACAGGCTCTAGGAGATTAATCCTGTGCCTCATAAAAGGAAAAAGGGGCGCATTAGATTGGCGAGCCTGATCTGCGGCACTCACGGGAAGTGACTGTGGCTGCTTCGTTCCCGACCTGACCAGATTGGTCACACCGCAATGCGCAGGGACCCGCCAGTGCGGATTATACCGTAATATGCATACTTGACATGATGAAGTTTCTTGCTTGAGCCGAAATTGTGCAATATACGCATGTTAAACCAACTATTCTGAGATCTTAAATGGCACGCGTATAGCGCAGCATAATTGCGATTATTCAGAAGTCTTCTCCTCGCCTTGCGCAAATCGTCACGGACCAATCTCTCATCTTCTTCCGAATGAGCTCTATATGACTGATACCGTATTTCCTCTTGTGTTCTATTAAGTCGAGACATTTAAGATTTGTGAGGCTGCTAAGGTAGTGTAACCCAGAGTATGAACGCTAAAACTCATGGACTTATCACGTAATGATTTAGCCGGGTTTAGGCAATTAAAGACCCAACCCCTGCCAAATCCCATCAATACGTTTTTTAACCTCAGCAGACATCGCAATCGTTTTTCCCCATTCGCGATTAGTCTCCCCTGGCCATTTATTAGTCGCATCTAACCCCATTTTGCTACCTAAGCCGCTTACTGGTGATGCGAAATCTAAATAATCAATTGGCGTGTTATCAATTAAGGTTGTGTCCCTTAATGGATCAACGCGCGTTGTTATTGCCCACATCACTTCTTTCCAGTCCCGAATATTTACATCTTCATCGACCACGATAATAAACTTGGTGTACATAAACTGGCGCAAGAAACTCCATACCCCAAACATGACGCGTTTAGCATGGCCGGCATAGGATTTCTTAATTTGTACAATCGCCATGCGATAGCTGCACCCTTCTGGGGGTAAATAAAAATCGATGATCTCGCTAAATTGCTTTTGCAATAAAGGTACAAATACTTCATTCAACGCTACGCCCAGCACAGCCGGTTCATCCGGCGGTTTGCCTGTATAGGTGGAATGATAGATAGGATTTTCCCGCATCGTAATGCGGTCAACGGTAAAAACGGGGAAATAATCTTGTTCATTGTAGTAACCGGTATGGTCACCAAATGGGCCCTCTAACGCATGTTCATAACCGCTCGGGTGATTGGCATCTGGATAAATATGCCCTTCCAAAACAATTTCGGCAGAAGCGGGCACGCGTAAGTCGCTACCGATTGCTTTGACCAATTCTGTACGGCTGCCACGCAGCAAACCGGCAAACTGATACTCAGACAAGCTGTCCGGCACCGGCGTGACCGCACCGAGTATGGTGGCCGGATCGGCGCCTAGCGCAACTGCCACGGGATAAGGCTGTCCTTTATTGACAATGCCGTGCTCACGAAAATCTAACGCGCCCCCGCGATGGGCTAACCACCGCATAATGACCTTATTGCGCGATAAAACCTGTTGGCGGTAAATACCTAAATTTTGACGTTTTTTGTGTGGACCTTTGGTGATCACCAATCCCCACGTAATCAGCGGCGCAATGTCTCCTGGCCAACAATATTGAATTGGCAAATTACCCAGATCAACTTGATCACCTTCCCACACAATGGTCTGGCAGACCGCACTACGAACCTCCTTAGGCGCCATATCCCAAACAGCTTTTATCAAACTTCCCAAACCTAGAATATCTTTGAATCCCTTCGGTGGTTCCGGTTCTTTTAAGCTTGATAAAACATGACCGATTTTACGCAACTCACTTATATCTTCTACCCCCATACCCAAGGCCACTCGCCTTGTGGAACCAAATAAATTACCTAATACTGGCATGTTAAAGCCAATTGGTTGCGTAAATAGAAGTGCCGGCCCCTCAGCACGCAATGTACGATCACAAATTTCCGTCATCTCTAAAATTGGGGAAATTGGGGTATTTACCTCTTTTAGCTGCTCTATTTTTTTTAACTTTGCAAGGAAGTCTCGCAGATCGACATAGTTCATTTACGGGTTTATGCTAGTTAATGGTGTAAAGGAGGAAGTATATAAGCCATTGATTATATAGATTTTAATGAATATTAAATATTCTATATACTTAAAAGTTATGATTTATTGATTCTATAGTATTGACTTGATATAAACACCCTCATACAATTAACCCACTCAGGAATGAATAAGATTCAATAGTAAATACTTAAGTATTTGCAAGATCTGGGTTCTCAATAAAAATAGAGATGGTGATGCTAAGCGCCAACGCAAGAAATCTCAGCTAGTTGTCTGCCGCTAATCGCGAAATCTGCTCCAATCCAATTCAGCGGCTCGTTTTAGCTGATACCAGACCGCTCCGACATCCGGTTTGAATAACAGAATAGTCCTACGGTAGTCCTACGGTAGTCCTACGGAAAAACGTGGCGGTCTGTTCAGTTATACGTTGTGCTGTCTATGCACTGCCAGATGATATATCCGATTTGTTTCCATTGATCTGCCAAGGGTAATCAATCGAAACGAGATTTCAGGAAGATGACATGATTCAAAAAAAAATAGTAACTTCAATATTCTCTAAAATGGTTGTTTTAAGAAAAAATAAAATTATTATTACCTACACACAGCAAATCCTTTTGGTTTTTGGAGTAACCGCAACCACCGTGTTAGCGCTTATGGTTAACGAACCAGAGCTTAGCAATCGTTTTCAGACTATTTCACCGTTTTTTACGGAAAACTTGGTTGCTGAAGAATTACGACCAATTTCTCCGGCATTCACTGATTCAGCCATTCTCACCAATCAGTTATCCCGAGTACCAAACGCACAATTGTTGCCCAATGCGAAACTTGCAGGAAGAACCCAGCTCTCGGTGACCAATTGGCTTGCTAAGCGATACCACATTGCCAACGATGCAGCCCATCTGTTTGTATCTGCCGCTTATCTGACTGCAAAAGAATGTAAGCTCGATCCTTTATTAATTTTATCGGTAATGGCGATTGAATCAGGATTAAATCCGTTTGCTGAAAGCCCGGCCGGTGCTCAAGGTTTAATGCAAGTTATGTCCAAAATTCACCAAAAAAGGTTTGACGAATTAGGTGGCCTTGAAGCAGCGCTAGATCCAATAGCCAACATTCGAGTAGGCACGCAAATCCTTAAGGAGTACGTTACTCGCACTGGTTCGGTGGAAGCAGGTTTAAAAATGTACGTCGGTGCTGCATTAGCCGAAGATGACGGCGGCTATGGAAATAAGGTGATGGCAGAATATCGGCGATTGAAAGAGGTATCCACTGGAAAACCGGTGCCGGTCTTTACCACGCCCCGATCTTCGGTCGTCACAGCCGCCGCTAAATCGGCAACTATCCGAGTAAGTCAAAGAGAAAATTCAATGACAGAGGAACAAGTAGGCGAACAACAGGATAAGCTGGAACAGTTGGCGGAGACTTAGCCATTGGTAATCGGGAAGCTTTTTAATGCTAGCATCGTCGGGGCTAAATTAGAAAATCTCGTGATCCCCACTTATTTCTTTCCTATAATTTCAGTCCCACGCAGTTGACTAGAGAGCTTATCAAGTACACCATTCACATATTTATGCCCATCTGCACCACCAAACGATTTGGTCAACTCTACTGCCTCATTAATAACCACTCGGTAAGGAATTTCCAAATGGTTTTTCAGTTCAAAAGCGCCAATTAATAACGCGGCATGTTCCACTGGCGATAATTCAGTGATCGGCCGATCTAGCAAGGGAGAGATTTGATGACGAAGTTCAACCACCTCTTTAACGCTGCCGTAAATTAAAGCTTCGAAATGCGCTGTATCTGCCTTTTCAAAGCCGTGCGCATTACGTATATGTGTTTCAATCACCGCGACGTCTTCGTGATTCAAAAGCCATTGATAAATTCCCTGCAAAGCAAACTCACGTGCACGATGGCGTGGTGAACGACTTTTACTTGGATTCGCATGCAGTGATTTCGTAGTCATTCCGTTTTTCCAATCAAGTACCAATTTAATTATCGAGCCACTATTAACTTAACTATTAGTCTAATTACTAATCCAATCATTAAGCATCACCATTAGCGTCCTTGGCATTCTCTGCCAACTCTTCCAATGCTAATGCTAAATTGGCCATTTCTACTGCAACACGTGCAGCATCACGGCCTTTATCTGTCATCCTTGCTACAGCTTGCGCATCATTTTCCGTTGTGAGCACTGCATTTGCGATGGGAATCCCGAAATCTAAACCAGTACGCGTGATGCCAGCACCACATTCATTCGCTACTAACTCAAAATGATAAGTTTCACCTCGTATAACAGCACCCAGAGCAATTAATGCATCGAATTGTTGTGTGTCCGCTAATTTTTGTAGAGCGAAGGGTATTTCGAGTGCTCCTGGCACGGTGACCTGCAGAATATCTTCATCCATAACGCCCAATTCATTTAGCTCACTGAGGCAAGCGCTTAATAACGCTTCCCCAATTTCAGGGTTAAAACGTGCTTGCACTATACCGACACGTACGCCAGCACCATCTAAATTCATTTCATATGCTCCAGCTGTCATCGTATTCTTTCTTTATAAAAAAATTAGGGATTTGTATCATTCCACTCTTCAGTTACCGGTCCTAGGAGACCACTGCACACAACTTACTGCGCGAGCCAAATTCAGCGTGACGCGTGCCCACAATCCTCATGTACTCAAGAACATTCAGGGGGCTGCACTCTCTGCACCTTGACTTTAGCTCGCTCGCTACGGTTGTGCAGAGATCTCCTTATGGTTTTTCCTGGTAACCAACTACTTCCAAATCAAAACCGGTCATAGAAGGCATTTTACGCGGACTTGCCAATAACTTCATTTTACCGACGCCAATATCTTTTAATATTTGTGCACCGATACCGTAATTACGTAAATCCATACTAGCTGCAGATCCTTGTGCTTTTGCTCTTGGCGTCGCTAACGCGGTAAATTGAGCAAACATTTGTTCTGCCGATTCTTCACAATTCAGCAAAACCAGGACTCCGTTAGTAGCGGACTGTATAGCTTGCATAGCGGAAGCCAGGTTCCAAGAGTGGGTGGTCACTTTGGCCTCTAATAAATCGAGCAGAGAAACAGGTTGATGAACCCTAACGGTCGCGACTTCCTCGGCTGAAATTTCACCATGCATCAATGCTAAATGTGCCGAACCGTTTAGGGTGTCACGATATACAATCGCCTTAAAAACGCCATGAGCCGTAGTCATATTACGTTCCGCAACGCGCTCGACAAAACATTCTGTCTGGCTCCGGTAATGAATTAAGTCAGCAATGGTGCCAATTTTTATACCGTGCTTCTGGCTGAATTCAATTAAATTTGGCAAACGCGCCATGCTACCGTCATCATTCATGATTTCACAAATGACAGTAGCTGGAGTCAGGCCAGCTAACTCTGCAAGATCGCACCCGGCCTCGGTATGGCCTGCGCGCATTAATACACCACCTTTTTGAGCTCTGATTGGAAAAATATGACCGGGTTGGACAATATCTGCAGCAACGCATTTTGGGTCGACCGCTACTTGAATTGTTCTAGCACGATCAGCGGCAGAAATTCCGGTGGTCACGCCCTCAGCGGCTTCGATAGAGATAGTAAAATTAGTGCCATAGGCCGTGCCATTACGGGACGTCATCATTGGCAGTTCTAATTGCTCGCATCGTTCCGCGGTTAGCGTTAAACACACCAGACCGCGCGCATACTTCGTCATGAAATTAATTGCTTCGGGGCTCACAAATTCTGCTGCCATGACCAAATCACCCTCGTTTTCCCGATCTTCTTCATCGACCAGAATAACCATGCGCCCCGCACGTAATTCAGCAATGATCTCAGGAGTGGTAGATATAGACATCACGCTTGTACCTATTAAAAATTCAGCATTTTATACCTAAACGCGCTATTCAAAATACTCACTGCTTTAATACACGAGTACGATGCAAGATTCCATTTAGGGGAAAATATTAGTAGTGGGCAAAATTGGGTACTTTATTTTGAAGTAAGGGACCAAATGTTCATCTAATTCCGCTCATCTAATTCCAGTAAGGTAAAAAACGGCAATCACAAAAAATACCGCCAATGTCTTAATACATGTGATTGCAAAAACATCACCATAAGCAACACGATGCGTTAATCCTGTTACCGCTAATAGCGTAATTACTGCACCATTATGCGGTAGCGTATCCATACCACCGCTCGCCATTGAAGCAACCCGATGCATGACTTCTAACGGAATATGGGCAGCATGCGCGCCTTGGATAAATGTGTCCGACATTGCGGCTAACGCAATACTTAAGCCCCCGGAAGCGGAGCCGGTAATCCCTGCCATTGATGTAACAGTGAGGGCCTCGTTGATCAACGGGTTAGGAATATTTTTTAATGCGTTACCAATAATCAAAAATCCCGGCAAGCTAGCAATGACGGCGCCAAACCCATATTCAGTAGCCGTGTTTGTTGCCGCCAGCAACGCACCGGCTATAGCTGTCTTTGACCCTTCTGCAAATTGTTGGCAAACTGGCCTAAACGCTAAAAGTAATACGCTTAAAATTCCGATTAATAAGGCCGCTTCAACCGCCCAGATGGCTGCTACCTTAGTTATATCGGTGGCGATAAGTTTAGGACTGCTGGCCAGTTGAAAACTAGTTGCCGTACCATAAAGTTGCGGTATCCAATGTGTAAACACTTTATTTAATACACCAACCAGCACTAACGGCAGGAGAGCAATGAATGGATTGACTAATTTCTCTTGCACTAATGGCTCAGGCTCGTTGAGATGATGTTCCCCATAACCTTCATTATTTGAAAATGCAGATTTCCGACGCCACTCTAAATAAGCCAAACCGACCATTAATATAAAAGCAGAGCCGAGAAACCCCAACCATGGGGCGGCCCACGTAGTTGTGTTAAAAAACGTAGTGGGGATAATATTTTGAATTTGTGGCGTACCTGGCAAAGAGTCCATCGTAAAACTGAAGGCACCCAAAGCAATTGTGCCGGGGATTAACCTTTTTGGAATATTTCCTTGTCTAAACATTTCAGCAGCAAATGGATATACCGCAAACACAACTACGAATAAAGAAACGCCGCCATAGGTGAGCACGGCGCAAACCAAAACGATGGATAAAATTGTGCGCTCAGAGCCGAGAAAACGAATAATGCTGGAGACAATAGCTTTAGAAAATCCAGATAGTTCAATGACTTTTCCAAAAATAGCGCCCAACACAAAAACGGGAAAATATAATTTTAGAAATAGGACCATTTCTTCCATGAAGACGCTGGAAAACACCGGAGCGACCATAGATGGATCGGTCACAAAAACGGCGAGCATTGCAACAATTGGAGCAAATAAAATAACACTGAAGCCGCGGTAGGCAATGAACATTAATAATATCAGTGCGGTCAAAACAACGAGAAATGCCATAATGCTCCTTAATAAAAAATATAATCGTAAGGGAGTGGATTAAATCATAGATTGGGCTAACGCCTTGCCCTTCAAATACGAAACAATCAAATTTAAAATGATGTCAGGGGCCATTAGAGAGGCCATATTAAACTGCGCTCACCAAATACGGTTTGAGACGACCGCAACTTGCATATACTTAGGGACGTTGTGGGGCCTTTGCGCCGGTTCGTGCGCTTTCTGTGGCACAGCTGGTTGTGCAAAGGCCATCAAAAACCTCTCCCCTATTCCACGAGATCCGTGGCCCCGCTTGAACCAAATAACTGTAATTTCAGTTGTGCTAATTGATCTCGTACTCTTGCAGCTTTTTCAAACTCCAAATTTTTTGCATGATCCAACATTGATTTTTCTAAGCGCTTAATTTCTTTACTAACTTGTGATTCACTCATCACTTCATAACGTGCATGTTCCTGTGCCGCTTCTAACTCTGCACGTGCTGTCTGTTGATTGTAGACGCCATCGATCAAATCGCGAATATGTTTCACCACCCCAATTGGCGTAATATTATTAGCCACATTAAAGGCAATTTGCTTGTTCCGACGGCGCTCGGTTTCGTCAATAGCGCGGCGCATGGAATCCGTTATTTTGTCACCGTATAATATGGCCATACCGTTGATGTGACGTGCTGCTCGTCCGATGGTTTGAATCAAACTTCGCTCAGAGCGTAAAAACCCTTCTTTATCCGCATCTAAAATTGCTACCAAGGACACCTCAGGAATATCCAACCCCTCACGCAAAAGGTTAATGCCTACTAACACATCAAACGTTCCTAACCTCAAATCTCGCAAGATCTCTACCCGTTCAACCGTATCGATGTCACTATGCAAGTAACGAACTTTGATGCCATTTTCACCTAAGAAATCGGTAAGCTGCTCTGCCATACGCTTGGTTAATGTGGTAACCAGAATGCGTTCATTTTTCTTTACGCGCAACTGAATCTGGTTCATCAAATCATCCACTTGAGTACGCGCCGGCAGCACTGAAATCATTGGGTCCACTAATCCTGTCGGGCGTACCACCTGCTCAACTACCTGGTCGGCGTGCTCAGCTTCATAAGCGGCTGGTGTCGCGGAGACGAACACGGTTTGGCGCATTTTTGATTCGAACTCATCAAAACGTAGAGGGCGATTATCTAAAGCTGAAGGCAAGCGGAAACCATAATCCACTAAGTTTGTTTTACGTGCTCTGTCACCGTTATACATGCCGCCAAATTGTCCAATCAATACATGGGATTCATCAAGAAACATTAACGCATCGGGATGTAAATAATCCACTAATGTCGGCGGAGGTTCGCCAGGTTTTGCACCACTTAAATGCCGTGAATAATTTTCAATTCCTTTAGTAAAACCGATCTCGCTCATCATCTCTAAATCAAAACGTGTGCGTTGTTCGACCCGCTGTTCTTCAAGCAATTTATTTTCAGCCCGAAAAAAACTTAATCGTTCGCGGAGTTCTTCTTTAATGGTTTCAATTGCCCGTAAAACGGTAACTCTCGGAGTGACGTAATGTGATTTAGGGTACACCGTAAAGCGAACAATTTTTTGTTTGATGCGACCAGTGAGAGGATCAAACAGTTGTAAATTTTCAATTTCATCGTCAAACATCTCCACGCGCAACGCTAACTCAGCATGCTCCGCTGGAAAAATATCAATGGTGTCGCCACGCACTCGAAAAGTCCCGCGGCTAAAATCGACTTCATTACGCGTGTATTGCATTTGAATTAGACGCGCAATCACGTCACGCTGGCCAAGCCGATCTTTAGCTCGCAACGTTAGAATCATTTGATGATATTCGGTGGGATTTCCTATACCATAAATAGCAGAAACGGTGGCTACGATGATTACATCGCGCCGTTCCATTAACGATTTAGTACATGACAACCGCATTTGCTCAATGTGTTCATTAATGGCGGAATCTTTTTCAATAAACAGATCACGCTGCGGCACATAGGCTTCCGGTTGATAGTAATCGTAGTAACTTACGAAATATTCCACCGCATTGTGGGGGAAAAAATCACGGAATTCGCTATACAACTGCGCTGCTAAGGTTTTATTCGGTGCAAATACAATCGCAGGGCGTCCGGTACGCGCGATAACATTAGCCATCGTAAACGTTTTACCAGAACCCGTTACACCCAACAATGTCTGAAAAGCTAAACCGTCATTGATACCTTCCACTAACTGATCAATGGCAGCGGGCTGATCTCCGGCGGGTGCAAAGGGTTGGAACAATTGGTAGGGTGAGTCCGGGAAACGCACGAACTGACCCTGGGGCGATGAACCAGTCGGCCTGTTATTCGATGATGTATCCGTCATGAAGTAACCTTTGGATGAAGTTAATAGTTAGGACTCCAACATAAATACTTAAATAATTGCACACGAGCGAACACAAGCGTTCCTTGCCACGATAAATGATTTTAGACCGGTAGGGCAAGGGTTTCGTTTGCATGCACTGCGCTTGCGATACGAACTTTCCCTACCGGGAAAGTTCCGTGTAGCCCAAGGTTTTTTGCGGCCCAACAACTTAAAAGAAGCGCACTTGCCTCGGTCCTAATGGAAAATCTCGGTTAAAATGTGTGTCCGATATTCTACTTGCATTGCCCTATTTTTCACTAGCTAAGACTCTGTTAATTCCTAATCCTAATCCGTAAATATGCCCTCCTCTCTGTTTTCCGCCATCGAAATGGCGCCCCAAGATCCTATTTTAGGCATAACTGAAGCGTTCGTCGCCGACCCGAATCCTAAAAAAATTAACCTGAGTATTGGCGCCTATTATGATGACAATGGCAAAGTACCCCTTTTAGAGTGCGTAAGGCAGGCTGAAACATTACTTATCTCGTCAGGCGCTCCACACACTTATTTACCTATTGATGGTCTGGCTGCGTACGATAAGGCAGTTCAGGAATTGGTATTTGGTATTGGCAGTAAAGTAATTTTAGAAAAGCGTGCAATAACAGTGCAAGCAATCGGTGGTACTGGTGCATTAAAGCTAGGTGCCGATTTCCTACAACGTTTTTCGCCCGGTGCTGAAGTCTGGATCAGCGACCCCAGTTGGGAAAATCATCGCGCTTTATTTGAATCGGCCGGTTTCATTGTCAACAATTATCCGTACTTTGATGCAACTATACATGGCGTTAACTTTGCAGGAATGTTAGCCAGCTTTGAAGCCATGCCGACGGGATCGATCGTTATACTTCATGCATGTTGCCATAATCCCACTGGGGCAGACTTAACTCCTGAGCAGTGGGGGCAAATTATTAGCGTTGTTGCCAACCGTAGGCTAACTCCTTTCCTTGATATGGCTTATCAAGGCTTCGGCGATGGTATCGAGGAGGATGGTCAAGTAGTACGCCGTTTTGCTGACGCGGGCATACCCTTATTTGTATCCAACTCGTTTTCGAAATCATTTTCATTATATGGTGAGCGTGTAGGTGCTTTAAGTATTGTTACGGCCAACAGTGCTGAAGCTAGCCGTGTTTTATCACAAGTAAAACGGGTAATTCGAACTAACTACTCAAATCCACCCACTCATGGTGGAAAGATTGTGGCAACGATATTGTCTAGTCCGGAATTACGCGCCATGTGGGAGAGCGAGCTAGCTGCAATGCGTGTACGCATTCGCGCCAATCGTGAGTTATTAGTTGATTTGCTCAAACAAAAAGCGCCGAAATACGATTTTTCTTTCGTGAACCATCAACGTGGTATGTTTTCTTATTCAGGTCTAAGCCAAAAGCAAGTGGCCCAATTACGTGATAACAATTCTATCTACGCCATAGAAAACGGCCGCATTTGTATTGCCGCCTTGAATGCCGGCAATATTAATCAAGTTGTAGAGGCAATTTGCAACGTTCTCCAATAAAAAAGAATGAGAGAAAGGAAAATCCTTGACGTGCTAACCCCCTCCCCCTATAATCTCGCTTCTGTTCCCTGATAGCTCAGTTGGTAGAGCGACGGACTGTTAATCCGCAGGTCCCTGGTTCGAGTCCAGGTCGGGGAGCCAAAAAATATTTAGTAAATTAAAGGGTTACATGCTTCGGCTTGTAACCCTTTTTTTGTATTTTGGTTTCTTTGTTGTCCCATGTAACCACTGTGCAGCCCGATTTGGAAAATACTTAGCCTCTTACAGCAAACCCGGCGTACATCAAAACTCGCATACGGGCTCACCAGGCAGACTGCAAAGCCAATTGGTTCTGGTGCCCGAATTATAGATACCGGAAAGGCCCTATCAGATTGGTTGCGGGAGCGCCTCCTAGCATGCACATGGTTCGCATCTAGAAAGGATGGATCCAAGAATATAAGCTGGGATACAACAGGAAGTAACTTGACTGGTTCGCAGCCTACTACATCCCTTCTAATAACCTAAAGTGGTTACAACTTATAACTTAATTCCGGATTATTCTATATCTGTACTTAGAGCACCTCTACTTTGGCTAGCTCTTTAGGATAGGAAAGAGGCCTCTCTCTTTGACAAAATTTTCTTGGATGGATAATTGATTATTCCAATTTAGCGGCCGCAATACTGTCGAAATTTCTAAAAGCCAAATGACAATCGGTATGCTAAGCTGTCTTTCAAGCTAGGAAATGCGAGACTGCAAATAATTAGATTATTATAGAAAGCTGGGATGGCATCTAAGAAATCGTATATATGGACTGAGGATGGAAGCCGACTGCACTATCAAAGCTCATCCCAAAACGACTTTCCGTTCACCGGATTTAACTGGCTATTTCTTCCAGGCGGGCCAGGCTTAGGATCAGAAGCATTATCTAATTTGACTGAGTTACTTAAAGATAAAATTCCAGGCACTATCTGGCATTTAGATTTGCCGAATGATGGCTCGAACATTTTAAAGGATAAGCCGATCCTGAATTCGCGATCTGCAATTACTCAAGCAATTTCTGCTCTGGATCATGTTATTTTAGTAGCACACTCCTCACTCGGTATGCTTGCACAAACTATGCCCGAACTTGAGGAATTATTAAGTGGACTAGTATTGATCGGATCGGCGCCAGACGCATCTTGGCAAACCCAATTTGCAGAATTTTGCATCAATAATTTTGACCCAATTATTGCTGAAGCAGAAAAAGAATATGCCAAAAATCCCGGTAACGAAACTTTGCGTAACTTACTATTAGCGGCTGCCAAGCGTTGTTTTGTGACAGAAAAATCATTAATTGCAGGTCGACAATTAATTGAGCGAATTCCGGTGAATCACTCCGCAAGTGAGCAAGAATCGCTGATTTTTAATTCAAAAGAATACCTCGCGACGTGGATTCCACAAAAAATAAATACCTTAATCATTAATGGTTCAGAAGATTACATTACGCCGTTAAAGTTATTTGATGAAAACGAGCAATATCATCGAGAAAATATATTAATCAAAAAAATTTCTAACGCCGGCCATTATCCCTGGCTTGAAAATACGGAGGAAATTGTGAGCGCATTTCAGGTTTATTCAAAGAAATTTAAAAGATAGATCTAACCAAGTTGAGATACCTCTACGCCATAGTAAGCAGTGTGCCAAGGCGAGGTACTCGGAGCAGAGCGATCCTCGGCTACTTAAGTACATGAGGATTGCGACCACCGCGCATTGCCGAGTTTTGCTCTAACAGTCAGTCATGCGGTGGCTTCGTTTGCTAAGTTAAACTTCGTTGATGTGGAAGGTAGCGATACCTCACGCGTTTCATGCGTTCGAACTGAACATTAATCGGAATTTTATTATGAATAACCTGGCTGTCTTTTTTTTGTTTTTCCTTGCATGTTCTGCTGGGGCGCAATCTCAATACATGATTGAAATGGATACGCTAACCCCGAACGTTGCAACGGCGACCCTGTACTTATCGGCTTCGAATACATCCAATCGGCTAACTTTGCGTGGAAGGCAAATAGGATCAGATCCTCAAGTGCTTAATCCTAGCTGTAACAATCAGCCATTACTATTGGTAGCGAAAGAACAATGGTTAGCTCCTGAATATTGCTCCATGGTGACATGGACGATTCGATTTGACCCTGCTCTACAAGGCAACGTGAATGCATACGAGCAGCGCAGTTTATTTTTTGCGGATCGTCCCTGGTGGCTGCTGTCGGAGCAGACCTCCCTGTTACGATCAGAGAATGAGAAGGAACCGATTAGGGTGAGTGTGCACATCAAGGGCGACAAATTTCAGCCCAATCCTAAACAATCTTGGTTGGTTCCGGCTAAAGACAGCGCGCCAGGATTTTATGCATTTGGAGAACTTGCTGAAATATCTCGGACCCACGGCAACGTCACAGTGCACCATGTGGCTGATAACGCAAATCGCATCAAACGCTTGGGCCTCATTTCCGCCCATGAGCAAGCATTTAATTATATGGTTTCGCTTTTCCCGCATCCGGCCACAGACCACTTACTCGTGGTTTGGTTAGGGATTGATAAGAAGCATAATCAGACAAGCGGTGCAACGGGGGATAATAGTCTTCTGGTCAATTATCAATATGGCGGTGATAAAGCCACAGAAGCATTAAGTAAAGCGATGACACTTATGACGGTAGCCCATGAACAATTTCATCACTTGTCTCAGGCCGCTCTGCCGGCCGCCTGGCTTAACGAAAGTTTGGCGCAGTACTACGGGTTGAAAGCTTTATCGTACAGTCGGTTGCCCGCTACTGATCAGACTCACATTCGCACAAAATTCATCAATCCAGATAGACCAATTGTTAAAGGTCTTTTGGGAATTCAACAAGAATATGATGCTGGAAACTCTTCTGGCTATCCGCGTTTTTATGATCAGGGCGCCACGTTTTGGGCGGAGATTGATCGCACGCTATATGATGAGTCAAAAGGCGAGTGCAGTCTTGATCAGTTCCTGCCACTACTGTTGTCACGTTATGATTTTGGTTTGCATGGGGAATTGCCACAGTATTTTGTGGCGAGATTGCGCGATGTGGCCGGAAAACGAATAGATGAAATAGTGGCTAAGTATGTAACTGCTGAATAAGTTAAAGGTAAATCAGGTAGCGCCACGTCCATAGGTCGGCATAAAAGTTGACCTATCAATTAGTAATAAGTTTGCAGCACGTGATATTTACTTTTCGATGTTTGTTCTGACTTCACCAATACGTATTCGCGCACATGCCAACGAATGGGTTTATCTAAAGAATATATTAAAGAGGTATCAATCTCATGACGCGCTAACGTTATATGTGGGCGAAAAGCAAGTGCTTCTGTCGACAAACCCAAATTCCAGATCTTCTCAGCAAGCGATGCATGTAACTTCAATAAATTATCAGGCACTAAATCCGGCTCTAACATAACCACCCCTTGCGGCCATACGCATGAACGGCTGAACACAAGATCAAAGGGATGAATAGCAACTTTTAGCCCATGCACCAATTCGCTTAATGCAGAATCCGGTACATTGCCTAAGAAATGTAAGGTGAGATGAAATGATTCCACCGGGACTTGCGCCGCACCTGTGGACCAGTTACCTTCATCCCACAAACGTTTAATCGCATTTTGCAACGTAGCTTCGGGCCAAAGTGCCAGAAATAAACGGTGAGTTCGATCACTAATTTTTGGTGTTTTTTTTATCATCTTAAACTTCTGATTATAGCCAGCCTGACTTCTTAAAGCGGTAGTACAGATACCCGCACACCACAGATACAATGCCCAGCGCCATCGGATAACCATACTTCCATTTCAATTCAGGTATGTTTTCAAAATTCATGCCCCAGATGCCAACAAATGCGGTCGCCACTGCGAAAATGGCGGCCCAGCTCGCCAGCATCTTGCTGACTTCGTTCTGTTCAATGGACACCGTTGACAAGTTAACCTGAATCGCCGTTCCGATAGTGTCGCGGATTGCATCGATGGACGAATTAATGCGATCGAGGTGATCTTGTACGTCACGGAAGTAGTCTTTAGTATTCGCGCAGATCGGGGGCACTCGTCCGCCGTGAAGCTTGCCTACCGCCTCCATTAAAGGAGCTACCGCATGCTTAAGCACGATCACTTTACGTTTGAGCTGATACAGCCGTTCGAGGTTAGCAAGTTGCGAACCTTTGGAGAATATCTGTTCTTCAATTGTCTCCAGTTCCGACTCCAGCGCATCAACTACCGGAAAATAGCGGTCGACCACGGCGTCCATCAAAGCATATAGGACAAAAGCAGAACCTTTCTTTAATTGATGTGGCTCCTGTTCACAACGAGCGCGCACGCCTAGAAATCCTTGTTGACAACGGTTGCGAATAGAAAGCACATAATTCTCTCCGACAAAAATATCGACTTCTCCCACTCGCAATTCACCTTCCAACAACTCCACGGAATGCATCACCACAAATAACGATTCGCCATATTCTTCAATCTTAGGACGTTGGTGGCCATGACGTGCGTCTTCAACAGCAAGTTCATGCAAATTAAATTCATGTTGCATCTCGTCCAACTCAGCGGGTTCAGCTTCCCTAAGAGCGACCCAAACAAAACATTCAGGACGATTGACGTACTCGCTAATATCTTCAGTAGAAATATCGCTTAGTTTAGTTCCTTCCTGGTAGGCGACACAATTGATAAGCATGAGGACGATCTCCGAAAAATTAAGGTGAATTCTGGCAAGTTTTTTCAAACCAAAGCTTACACCGGAATTTCTTCTGTGGCGAAGATACTGGAAGCACGACAATAATTCGTCCAGTTTTCCTGCATGGACTAAGCGATGGCGAAATCGGCACAGCAAGATAGATTTAGTTGGGTTACCATAAGCTTTTTTACATGCGGATTTCTAACAGGCACCGCACAAATCTTTGCCAACAGTAAAGTCGTCAAACTCTAACGTATCGGAATAGAAAATGTATAAATTTTTGTTGCTACCTTTCTCACTAATATTAACTTCTTGCGCTTCTCACTTATCACAACAACAATGCATGAATACCAACTGGAATCTCGAAGGAGCTCATGATGCCCAGGCGGGTAAAATGCCAAGAGACCTAAGCTCTGCCATTAAAGACTGTTCAGAATTCAATGTGGGTGTAGATACGAGTCAATATATGCAAGGTTGGCGTAGCGGTGCAAAAGTTTACTGTGCCCCTGGTTTAGAGATAGGATTGCTAGATGGCCAGTCTGGCAAAAGTGCTAATGATATCAATTTGCGGCTTCCTGTGTGTAATAGGGCCGGGTTTAATCTTGATGTTTCGAACTATGACATAGGCTACCAGAGAGGTTTAACACAATATTGCACTTACGAGAATGGCAGTAATATTGCTATGACCGGGCAACGATTGCCAGACGTCTGTCCAAAAAATTTAAACGCAAATTTTTATAAAGGATGGCAAGCTGGACAACGTGTTTACTGTCAGCAAACCACGAATGCTTTCGCACTGGGGAAAGCGCAACAGCCCTATCCGGAAGCTTGCCCCCAAAATTTGTATTTTGGCTTTAAATCTGAATATGACCGCGGTTTCGCAATTAGTAATCAGATTAAAACCAGTGAGGCACGTGTACACGAAATAGATTATTTTATCTCATCGCGTAGGCGGAAATATGATCTTGAAAAGTCGTCTCACGGTTATTACCATCTTGGCCGTAATAAATCACCCGAAGCAAGTAGAGCAGTGCATGAGGTAAATGATTTGGTGAGAGAGAGGGCAAATATTGACCGAGAGATCATCAATTTAAGAGTGATGCGCTAGTTGGCTAAACCCTAAACTCTTAATTGTATTTTCGATTTACAAGCGAAAGAACGGCAGCATTGGCAGCCGTTCTTTTTTCTTATATGCATTTTAGTATATCCATTTGGATATAAAGAGGAGTCCGAGAATCCCCAATCCTGTTTTAATCGCAACAGGCGAACATCAATTACATACGAAGTACCGCAATCAATATAAACGTACCCTATTATCTAAATTTCATTTAGTAAAATACTGTCTACGTTAAACCAAACTGGAATCATAACAACTACAGCCATATCATCTTAAAAAAGCTACATCTGCTTGCCTTCCTCCTCTCTGTTTTTTCATTCCATATACTTAATATAGGGCGATTTGTCCCTAAATCCAAGGTAATAAAAACTATTAATAAGGCGCATGATTAACAAAATTGCTATCAGAAGTTGCTATGCGAGGCGTTGTTAGTTGCGCACGCCACATTGAAATTAATTGAAGTACTTTCTGGTGCAGTTCCCTGGTTTTTTTATGTGTATCATTTAAATCTGCATATACCAGCGATGTACTGTCCCCTTCAACTATTTCAAGTAGGTCGAATAGCTGCCTGAGTTCGTTCTCATTAAGCAAATTAAGTAATTCGCAATAAGCTTCCACCGTGTCCGCATTTCCATATTCAAATGCCAGGTATAAACCCGAAGGTCCGCCCGGGTTCTTTGCTGCAAGCAAATCAACCAGCAGGCCTCGCTTATTTACGGGTACTAGTTGAAGTAATTCCCCGTAGGCTCTGATAGCATCTGCGTGCCCATTTTGTAGTGCAAATACAAGTGACGGAACCCCCTCTACCGATTTTGCGATAAGCATACCAACCAGCGTTTGGGGCTCAGTTTCCGGAATCAATTGACATAGATTTCCATAAGCTCTAATTGCATCCGCGTTCCCTTGATCCATCCCCGCACACAGCGCCGGATTACCGTTGGATGTTGCGATAAGCAGAGCAATAAACTTACCGGACGCGGCTTTTGGAATCAATCCAAGTAATTCTCCGTAGGCTTCAATAGCCTTGGCATGCCCATTCTGTAGCGCTATATACAGGCCGGGAGTTCCCATGGCATTCTTTGCAGCAAGCAAATCAATTAGCCTGTCGCACTTATCTACGGGTAGCAATTGAAGTAATTCACCATAAACCTTGATAACATCCGAATGTCCGTTTTCCAACGCCATATATAGCCCAGGTGTGCCGCCAACATGCGTAGCTGCAAACAGGTCGATTAGTTCTTCATAATAAGTTTCAGGTAACAGCCGAATTAATTGTCCATATATCTTAACGACGTCTGCATGCCCGCATTGCAATGCAATAGTAATGCCTGGTACTTTATTTTCTCCTTTTGCAATTAGTAAGTTGAACAACTTTTCTGGGGAATGTTTTCCTATCGTCTGGAGCTGGCGTTGTAACCCGGCGAGGTCTCGAGCAAAATTTTCTGCTAATAAAAAATGTATCTGGGTTGAAGTTAATTCACTTGGGCAGAAATTCTCGAGTACTTTTGTTTTTTTTACTATATTCTCTGTGAAAGAAAGTAAATTACAGTCGATCAGGAGCGAAATCGGCTCCATGCCATGGTAATACTTTTCATAAAATCCCGTCTTCTTTGAGTTACCTCCATTGATAAATTGGCTCAATGAGTAGTTTTTGAATATACCCAACTCCTTAGTAACGCAGCGCACCGTCATATTAGTTTTATTGGTATCATAAAACGTGATTACGTAGGTCGGCTTTTCGTTGGCTCCTTTTATCCGCAGTCTAACCACCATAGAGTGATCAGTAGCCTCAAGAAGTAATACTTTGAGTGTCTCTTGTTTTCCAGGTTTTCGCATCTCCTCAAAACAGGAATATAAATGCTGCCCTAATTGGTCGTTGCTAATCAGCTCATAGCGGTTCCCCGTGTTTTTTAAGGTTTGGTAGGAAGTTTCTATTTCCATTGTGATATGTTGGGCAATAGACTCTTCGCTGGAATAAAGGGCCAGATCGACTTTACCTTCTCCACTTTTGTCCTGCGCGATATCTTTGATAAATTGAGTGGCGAAATGACGACATACGAGTTGCCTTATTGTGGGGTCGCGAGGGTTTTCAGACATAATGGAAACTTTGCCATTTAGATTGCGTAAAGGAACACTGCTGACCGAAATATAAGGAAGGCTTTTGTAATTCGGGACTAATTCTTCAAAAGAAGGTTTATTTCTATTGAAAATCCTTCCCTGCCAGTACAGTTCAGTTCTGAGACGGTTTTGCAAAACGTCAAAAGGCTCCTGAGCCATCTTGTTACTATTAATTTCGTGTTGCTCTCGAGGGTGTTTCAACGACGTGCAATCCGTAAGATTATTTCTGATAATTTCCAGCACTTTCTCTTGCAATTCCAAGTACATAAAAAACATTTGTTCGCTGCATCCTGAGGGTGTCGTAATATCGAAGCATGCGATACGCAGATCTTCATATTTATCCATGTCTTTCAGTAAACTAAGCTGTTTTCTTGCAAAGTCATCCGGATTATTTTTGGCTTCTGTGGTGCTCCACATTTTACAGAAGCACTTTTCTAATGCTTCTCTTTCCGAAGCAGAATAATTCCAACGGTTACGCATTGAGGTCAGCTGCGCCATTACACTTTCATGAGGAAACGGTGGGATTTGTGTTTGAGCTATTTCATTTTGGCTATGCACACGGCTACTTAAACTTCCTAAGTCCATTTTTACTTCCTCTTTAATATAATAAAATAATAACGAATTGGTAACTATATAATATTCGCAGATCTACTTAGATTTCCGTATTAGTCCGCCTCACTGAGAAGTTGCCGTAATTTAGAAATCTTGCTACCGTTAACCTTGCTCTGCTCCTAATAGCGTTTATGTAAAGAGATTTTTGCCAAAAATATTATACAAAAAGTGAACGCGAAAGACATTGTGGATTACGATGATAGGGTAAACCCGGACAAGAGCTGAAAACATTTTTCTTACGGCAAACTTCGGCAGACTCTGCACCTGGGGTAACTTCTCACAAGGCTAACTGTGCGCGCAGGGCTGACGAAATGTTTCTGTGTCAATACTGGTAAAAGCCCACATCAATATTTGGCTACGTCTTGTCGCGTTGTTTTTCAAATCGGCGTTGGTGGAGAGCGGAAGTCTGTTGAACAGGATTATTTTATGAGGACTCCTTATATCGGATATTCGCAGTAATTCAGTTAGTGAGAATCATAATTTCAAAAACCCATGGATCTTGTGAGATTGTTTTTATAGAAATTAGCAATAGTACGGAGGTGCCATCAGTGGAAGCTTCTCATGGACATTGAAAAATTAGTCAACATCCTTTTACCTATTGGCACGGCAAGTCGATACATTGCCATTTTGGAGGGCAAAGGGGCCATGCATGTCCCGACCCAACAAATAAGCTGGCATTCATGTCCCGCTTGGCCCCCTGATCTATTTGCAGTTGCGGCCACGATCATAGATCGCTCCTGCTGTTACACGTTAGTCGAGCAAACACTCGGTTCAACGGATAGGCACATCATCTATCTTAATGAGGTGACCAGAATGGCGGAGCAATGGACAGAGCTGGGCAAAGTGCCGCGATCAATCGAAAAGCTATGGCATGCATTGGTCACAAAGCACGGCAAGGCTTCGATTGATGCCGTCTCGGAACAACAAGAAATTTGCCAGATTTTATTTAGGCTGTTTGCCATTGCCGATGAAGCATGTCGAGGTATGGGATGGACAGCCTCAACATCAGATGCAACATCACATCGGAAAGACACAGACACCGTAACCATCGCTGACTTTGCGAGAAGCAGTTTACTTTTAGAAGGAAGTATTTCTCGGAAGCCAAGAACGATGATATTACCGAACGTTCCATTTTCGCTCTGTTCTCTCGTACCTTCGGACACGGCAATAGTACTGCCAAAATCTATGACTGCTACCGTCGGTTGCACTATTCGCTCTCTCAGCCACCATTTGGCGCTGCTGCCGGCGCAAACACAAGTTCTTCCTTCGTGGCGCATGGCCGATCGTGATTATGAAAGCGATGGGGAACAGATGAGATTGCTCTTGGTTCCCTATCCTTTTCACATCCCTGAAGATAGCTTCCGGCTGTCCCGAGAACCGAAAGCACTCGTTGATGGGGCAACCACACCCGGTTATTTCAGTTTGGATCAGAAATGGCTGTGTGACGAAAAGGGGGCAGAACTTACTGGTCAGAAATTCGTTGATGAATTACTGTCGCCTTTACTGCTAAAAGCACGAGCAGAATCACGAGGAAAAATCCATGGCATTTTAATGCCAGAATGTGCGCTCTCTTCCGCTCTTGCGAACGAGGTTGCTCACGCGCTGGCCGAACACGATATCGAATTCTTTATTACTGGGGCTTTAGAAAAAAAAGCTTTCTGTAAAACAAAAAATATAGCGCTTACTTACGTGATGACAGACGACAAAGGTAAGCATGGCTTGTTATACGGGGAGCAATCAAAACAACATCGATGGTTGCTAGATCAGACTCAGATCACGCGCTATGCACTTAACTTCCCTTCAGAATCCACACTTTCGGCGAGGGACCGGGCGAAGCAGTGGTGGGAAGATATTGATATTTCGATGCGCAAAATGCCGTTCTATGCGGTGCGTCCCGACTTGTCGCTTTCTGTGCTTATATGTGAAGACATGGCACGTAATGATCATGCAATGAACGTTATTCGCTCAGTCGGGCCGAATTTGGTTGTCGCATTGCTAATGGATGGTTCACAACTTTCCGTACGGTGGCCCGCACATTATGCCACCGTGTTATCGGATGATCCCGGCTCGTCCGTGCTTTCGCTCAGTTGTGCAGCAATGGTTGACCGTTCAAACTGGAGCGAAAGCCACCCGGTACGATCTGTCGGACTGTGGTGCGACTCCGGGAAGGGAACGCATGAACTCAATTTGCCGCAGGGCTGTTATGGCATGCTCTTAAAACTAAAGTCTGGCGAAGAAACCCAGTATACGCTAGACAGTCGCTCGGATAAAAATTCAACTAAAAAATTGACGTTCGAAGCAGCCATTCCCCTGGCGCTGGATAAACCTGTGCCATGGTTATAAGTATGGATCGCTTTGAGAGGTGAAATAATGAGAAGCAAACCGAAAAGTATGAATGTGCGCTTAATCAGACCAGCGGAAAAAGACACGATTCGGCGGGTTCAGCAAGCTGCGCAAAATGGTGCTGTAACCGTCGTCCAGGATATAGGTATTGAGCGGTTTATAGAGATTCGACGTAAGGCTCATACTATTGATAAAAGTTTGGCGAATACCGGACGAAATAAATCTTGATTTAATGATGTGAACAATACGCGAATGCTTGTAACAGATTGCTTGAGGTCATTTTTCGCTTAACCAAAACTAGCCACTATGCATTCTTGTACAACCATTGACGCAAATTGGATACAGTATTCGCTACATAAATTGGGTTCAATTCCTGCAGAGTAGCCCCAGAATGCGCGCCATAATTTACGGCTATAGCATCGACGCCGGCATTATTCGCCATCAATAAATCGTGCGTAGTGTCACCAATCATCACCGTCCGTTTAACATCTTGGCCGAGCTCGCGTGTTAACTCAAAAAGCATCGCAGGATTCGGCTTTGAGAACGTCTCATCAGCACATCGGGTAGCATCAAATACTGACATTAATCTACTACTATCTAGTGCACGATTCAAGCCAACCCGGCTTTTTCCTGTTGCGACGGCCAAAAAATAGCCACTTTCGGAAAGTTCCGTCAACATCTCCCTAACACCTTCAAATAGAACCAATTCACCATCTTGCTTTAAAAAATGGTAGCGATAACGTTCCACCAATTTTGGGTAATGTTTAGGGTCTAGATCAGGCATTGCATGCTGCATTGCCTCGGCTAACCCTAAACCAATCACATAGGAAGCAATGTGGTCACTCGGCACTGGCAAGCCTACATCTCGTGCCGCCTCTTGCATACACTTAGCAATAGTGGCTGTACTATCCATCAATGTGCCATCCCAATCAAATACGATTAGGTCATATTTTCTTTTTGCCATATTCTCGCAACTCCTGCTTTCAACCTAGCGTTAATAAACTCATTAAAAAGTGTTCACAATCCTCTGGCAATGCCGATTTAACCGTCATTTCCTTGCTGGTAACCGGATGTTTGAAGGTGATCTGATGCGCATGCAAAAACATTCTTTTCAAAACGGCTCTTCGACCCTCCGACTTAAGCAGAAGGCGGTTTAACGCAAAATCACCGTATTTATCATCTCCGGCAATGGCAAAACCGCTTGCTGATAAATGCACCCGAATCTGATGCGTGCGTCCCGTTTTTAGTTCTGCCTCTAATAAAGTGAACTCGCCATATTTGCGCAAAAAAGTAAAAATTGTATGGCTTGCCATACCATCGGCCTGCACTTTGACCCGTCTTTCGCCATCTGCCGCAGTAAATTTGTGCAGAGGCAATTTAATATGTTGACGTTTATTCGTCCAATCGCCCCGGATAAGCGTAAGGTAACGCTTATCCGTTAACCCATCACGCATTTGCTCATGCAAATTAGTTAGTGCGGAACGTTTTTTTGCCAATAATAAGACACCTGAGGTTTCACGGTCTAGTCGATGTACTAGCTCTAGAAATTTTTCATCGGGTCTAGACGCCCGTAGCTGTTCAATAACACCATAAGAAATCCCCGAGCCCCCATGTACTGCAACACCACTTGGTTTATCAATAATTAACAGAGACGCGTCCTCGAACAAAATGGTAAATTCGGCTTTCGGAGCGCGGTTAAACTCCGTTCCACTATTTTTTTCCGCCATTCGGAGGGGGGGAATCCGGACAATATCGTTCAATTTTAGACGATACAGCTGATCAATTCGTCCCTTATTTACTCTAACTTGTCCAGAGCGTAAAATTTGATACACATGACTTTTGGGAACTCCCTTGCATTTTTTTAGGAGAAAATTGTCAATTCTTTGCCCGACATCTCCTTCAGAAATGGTCAGTAATTGCGCCGATGCAAGGAGCGAAGAAAAAGCCGGTTTTACTTTAGAAGCATTTATTTCATACATATTAAATTTCGCTAAGCCGTTCGTTTTGAATATATAATTATCGCGCAGTTTTAATTAATTGCTTGTATAAGAATAAAAGGACATATTCTATACTCCTCACCATTTCGAGAAGTATATCAAGTGGTAAGTCAGAAAGTGGCAAGTCAGTCTGCCTCGCCGTGCGCAAATGTGACTGAAAAGATGTGTACGTACTTACCCAGGCATTTACCAGTTGCCGGAATTAGGCTTATTTGGAGCTTGGACGTGTTAGTTATTAAGAATTTTTGCTGAGTAGCAGTTACTCATATTGAGGAAGTACGTCGGGTACTTGTGCTGCTTAAATGTTGATCAGCTATAGCAATAGTGATCCAGAGAGATGCGCAACCGATATTCCTCCACTTACGCCTACCGCATGACGTCGTCACTCATCGCTACTACGCGTAAATTCTCATTAACACCACGCCTTTCTACTCCACTATACGTACATCCCTGTAATATCGCTGCAAATAAAATCGCTTTTATGTGTTTATTTGCACCTTATCAATGACCCTTGGTCATGGAGTAAAAAATGAAACGAATGTTATTCAATGCTACACAGCAAGAAGAATTGCGCGTGGCAATTGTGGATGGTCAGAAACTAATTGACATCGATATCGAAACTGCAGGGCGTGAACTACGTAAATCCAATATTTACAAAGGTGTAATAACTCGTATTGAGCCTTCCTTAGAAGCGTGTTTTGTCAATTACGGCGAAGATCGCCATGGCTTTTTGCCATTCAAAGAAGTCGCCCGAAGCAATTTCAAAGAAGGTTCTGATCCGCGAAATACTTCTATTAAGGAAGCGCTACGCGAAGGTCAGGAGATTATGATTCAGGTCGAAAAAGAAGAGCGCGGCAACAAGGGGGCGGCGCTCACCTCTTTTGTTTCTTTGGCCGGACGCTATTTAGTATTAATGCCCAACAATCCACGTGGCGGCGGTGTTTCACGCAGAGTTGAAGGCGAAGACCGGCAGGAATTGCGTGACGCAATGGATAAGTTAGATCTTCCCAACGGCATGTCGGTTATTGCGCGTACCGCCGGTATTGGTCGCAATGTAGAAGAATTACAATGGGATTTAAATTACCTGATGCAATTATGGCGCGCCATCGAAGGTGCCAGTAAAGCAGCTAATGGGGCTTTCTTAATTTATCAGGAATCCTCTTTGGTTATACGTGCTATACGTGATTATTTCCAACCCGATATTGGCGAAATATTAATTGACACCAATGATATCTATGAACAAGCCCAGCAGTTCATGAGTCATGTTATGCCCGATATGGTGCACCGAGTTAAGCTGTATAGTGATGACGTCCCACTGTTTTCACGGTTTCAAATTGAACATCAGATAGAAACCGCTTATTCCCGTACTGTTCCATTACCATCCGGCGGCGCGATTGTTATTGATCATACTGAAGCCTTGGTGTCGGTAGACGTCAACTCTGCGCGCGCAACACGTGGTTCCGATATCGAAGCGACTGCTTTTAATACGAATTGTGAAGCCGCGGAAGAAGTCGCACGTCAATTACGGCTGCGTGATTTAGGCGGTTTGATCGTGATTGATTTTATTGACATGGAAAATGCCAAAAATCAACGTGAAGTCGAAACTCGTTTAAAAGACGCTTTACGCTACGATCGTGCACGAGTTCAAATGGGAAAGATTTCTCGTTTCGGACTAATGGAATTATCGCGCCAGCGTCTGCGCCCCTCTCTCTCCGAAGGCAGTCACGTCACCTGCCCGCGTTGCAATGGCACCGGCCATATTCGCGATACCGAATCTTCCGCTTTACAAGTCTTGCGTATTATCCAGGAAGAAGCAATGAAGGAGAATTCGGCTGCGATTCATGTTCAGGTTCCCGTCGATGTAGCAGCCTTCCTGCTTAATGAAAAACGCGGCGAAATTTTGAAAATTGAAACACGTCATCGTGTAACGGCTATCTTAATTCCGAACAAACATCTTGAAACGCCTCACTACAAGCTTGATCGTTTAAAATCCGATGATCCCCGTTTAGAAGAAATACATGCCAGCTATGCAATGGCTGAACAAGCCGATACTGATATTGGCTATAGCAAGGGTAGTAAAGAAGATGCTAAGCCCCGTCAGGAAGCCGTCGTAAAAAGTATTACGCCAGATACCGCGCCCGCATCATCTGTAGAGCGAAAAATCGCCCTAGCTACTTTATCTTCAAAAACAAAGTCCGTTGGTTTTTTCACGCGCTTAATGAATTTGATATTCGGATCACAAACCACCGACAAAACATTATCCTCACGCACCTCAGCGGTCGATCAGACAGAACTGAAATTGCGGGACGCCAACTCGCGCTCAGACCGAAATAACCGCAATCGAAATAGCCGTAATCGAAATAGCCGTAATCGCCGGGAGGCTGATGAAGTTACTGCACCAGTAGCATTAACCCATGTTCACACTGATGTGCAAGCAACGCCTGGTGTTAGAAAAGCAGTTAAGTCAGCCGCTGCAGATGCCCCAATTGTTGATGCGGCACCACGTCCCGCTAAAACGCCCCGTCCGCCCAAGCCCCCACGGGAGAGCCAGGAAGCACGGCGCGAGCGTCAGCAACGCGAGCGAGAGGAACGTGCTGCTAAAACGGCTGCTACCGATTTGCAATTACCATTGCAAGAACAGGCAACAACCACCCCTGCAGCCAATGTTTCCCTAGAATTGCCGGCAGCCGGCGAAGTTCTGGATAAGCTTAACTCAAGTTCCCAGGAAGACAGTCGTGAACTAGATGACGATGAACCACGTCGTCGTCGTCGTCGCGGCGGTCGTAATCGGCATCGTCGTGATCGGGAGCCAGGAGACGCTATCCCAACAGAGCAAACAAGTAATGGAACAACAGATGATTTCATTCCGGTAGCTGATATTGCCCACGCAGAGCAGAATCAGGCCAACATTGCAGCAAGCTCTGCAAATGAGGAAGCAACTTTTTCAAGCAATATTCTTGAACTCGCCGAACGTGTACCGGCATCAGAAATATCTTCCATAATGCCCCTGCAAGACCAATTTTCTCCGGTTAAAATAGAAAAGGCTGAAGTTCAACTACCAGCGGAAATTACAGCAGTCGCATTATCGATCGAACCGGTGGTTGACCATATTGCAGTTGCAGAAGATGTTTCTATTTTCGCTAATCCTGGCCAAGTAGATGTAATGATTAAGGTTGAAAATACAATTCAAACTGAGGGTATGTCCGAAAATAATGCGGAAACTGAGACTGGAATAAAAGCCGAGGTGGCCTCGGGTCCCAAAAGTTTTTCCAGCAGTGAAGCCGCATACGTGGATATGGCCTCTTCTACCATACCTCCTTTAACGAATAACGACCCGGTCGAAGTTAAAATAGAAGACTTACACGAGATGTTAAGAAAAGCGGGGTTAGAGTTAGCGGCAACAGATCCCACCAAACTTCAGCATGCACAAATGAATGTAACACCAAGCGAAGTACGAAAGCCACGTGTACGTAAGTCATTGGCGGCCGTATCAAATGCGCCTTTGGAATTAGTTGAAACTAAACAAAGCGAGTAACTTCATCCAGAGGGCTGTTCAGGATAATAATGATTCCAGCCCTCTAGTTTTTTATCAACTCCAGATTGACTGTGGATCGGTTATAAACATAGGTCGATGACTCTGGAGCAGCACAGCCAGTTAGGCAGCATACCATCTGCTTCCCCGATCAGAGAAAATACCGATATGGTTTGTCCCGGTTTTACTGCATTCTAAGCATCCATACAAAATGCGCTAAGACATTTACATTCCCTCCCACCGGCTGCTTTTGCCATATGGGATTCCGTTATCCCAGTTAAACCCCATTTTTCATTAGATATTCCTAAACCGTCGCAAACTTTGTGCTATTTTAACGATTCTCTTGGCACACTGGGGACGGCGATAGGATGCCCTGCTCTAATGGCTCTGAACACTCCTCCCGTTCCTCCAAGTTGTCCTCCAACAAATGCACAGGCAAATTTTTTGTCGGCTTCACACCTAGTTTTCTGACATGTTCTACTTGCCGGAGTAAATTTCCGCGACCAGTAGATAATTTTGATTTGGCGTCATCAAATGACTTTTGTGTTTGCCCCAATTTTTTTCCTATATCTTCTAAGTCGTCGACGAAACCCACAAATTTATCGTACAACTTAGCACATTGCTGGGCAATCTCCTGCGCGTTTCGGTTTTGTTTTTCCTGGCGCCAAATATACGCGATGGTACGCAGGTTTGCTAACAGGGTGCTTGGGCTCACTAGCAGCACATTTTTTGCTAACGCATCATTGAACAAGCTTTGATCATGGCCGAAAGCCAGCATAAAAGCCGGTTCAACGGCGATAAATAGCATTACAAAATCCGGTGTTTTCAAACCGGTCAACGTCTGATAATTTTTGTCTGATAACCCTTTGATATGCGCGCGCACAGACAATAAATGCTGCCTTAAATTATCCGCTCGGTCTTCGTCCTTTGTGCTGCTTACAAAACGTTCATAGGCAACTAACGACATTTTGGCATCCACAATCATATGCCGTCCTTCGGGGAGATGAATAACCACATCCGGCCTTTGTTGTCCGCCATTATCATCATCAAAACTGCTTTGCACCAAATACTCTTCACCACGCCGCAGGCCTGAAGATTCCAGTACCGTTTCCAGCACCATTTCGCCCCAAATTCCCTGCGTTTTATTATTACCTTTAAGTGCCTGAGTAAGGTTGATCGCGTCTTCGCTAATTTTTCCATTCAGTGCTGCTAGACGTTCTATCTCATTTTTAAGAGTTAAGCGTTCTTTGGACTCTTTGTCATACGTACTTGCCACTTGTGTTTGAAATTCTTTTATTTTTTCTTGCAAGGGCAATAAAAGCCCACCTAAATTTACCTGATTTTGCTCAGTAAATTTTTTTGATTTTTCTTCGAGAATTTGATTAGCCAACAATTGGAATTGATTTCCAAACTCGCTCCGTGTAGCCTCCAACAACGCAAGCTTTTCAGCTGTTTGCAAACGTTCCCCTTCAAGACGAGTATCCGATTCAACAATTTTCGCTTGTTGCGCAGCGAGTTGTTGCTGTTGAAGGTTCAGTTTTTGGTCCGCATCAGCAAGCCGTTGTTCAGATTGCTCAACCGCATTCTTTTGTGCAGTTAAGCGTTCTTTAAGAATGGCGACTTCAGTTTGGCACTGATGGCGTACTTCGGCGAGTTGGTTACGTGTTTTGAAGTGGGTAACAAGCCATGCTAACAATGCGCCAACTCCAGCACCAAGCAGTAAAAATAAAATAATTTCCATTGACAAAAACTTTCCATAAACGAACTAAATAGAGCATAGTATCAGCTGAGCAATTGCATGAACTATTTGGTAACTAGTAAATGACAAAATTATTGCTTTTCAGATCTTCTTTATGCATTTGATTAAATAGCACGCGACGTCGCTACCACCTTCCTCCCCAAAATCATACGCACGGTTTCGCATATATCTTCAAGCACAGGGAGCGGGTACCTTCGCCGAATTTCTTAAAAATCCCTACAGCCAATATTTCCAGAAAAGAATTGGTTATATATGCTTATTAATTACTTACTCGCTAACCTGTGGAAAACACTTATTGTGCAGCACCCTCAACTCATCTAACATAAAGCCATGATGATCAAAAAAATTTTTTGACAAAATGGTCCGCTCCAGCAACTTCAAAATTAGATGAATACTTTAGTTGAGAATGTGACGGAATTTTTAGTGAGTAATACAGGAGAAATTTTATGGATTTTATAGGTAAAGCACCAGTGCAACAAAGTGCGCTTCGTGGGAGCGCCGAGCTAGCGCGTGAACGGAAATTAAACGTCTTAGAAAAATGGGAGTCTCCGGGGAAAAAATTTTTAGAAGCTATTGTTTATTGCCTATCTTTCGGAACTGTTCTGTTGTCAGAAAGAGATATTACACAAATGGAATCTGAGCTGAGCAATGCAAAAACTGCCTTAGCTCATGCTTCTATGGGGCAAGTTTTTGTAGGCCTAAAAACGTATGTCGAAAAAAATCCTAAATTTACCGATTATCAGATAACTACTGATACATCAAGGCCCCTTACAGTAACAATTCAAAACCTAAACGGAGGCATCTCAATTCAGATAGAGGACCCGCAATGGGCCGAAAACGACAATGTTCACGCGCCCGTTCTCTTCAACCACCAGTTTACAAATATAACAGTTGACCATTTTCTAGAAGAACTTGCACTTCAATTGGACGATATTGAAAAGTTATATTTTAGTGATAAGGGTGTGAGGTCCCTACTCGCGCTTTTGCCTATAGATGCCATAGAAAGAACAGTCTGCAGCATCGTTAACGGGTTGTGTGACATGAAAAATTCAGACAGAGAAATATCTGTGAATGAGGGTGAGGGAACAATTAAACAAATGGGAGAAAAAGGAGATGAGAAAAAATTGCACATCAGCTTTGGCGGTCATTTGATTGAGATCCCACATAAAAATCTTATAGAGTTAAGACAAGATTTGTATTTAGACATTTTTATGGCGATGAGTCGTGATGAAAAGGTAGTGCCAGAAAGTATTAAAAATTCATACCTAGCTTTAGATCAAACCTACAAGGCGCAGGATGAATTGAGAAAAACAGAGTTGCAAGATAATATTTCTAGCTTCCCTAAACCCGTAACTATTACAGGTAATAATGGAAAACCATTTACGGATACCGCTTCAGTACCGGTCAGTTTAACTGGATATCGGTATGAACAGACAAAAAATGGCAGCAGTTATGGCGGCATACCCGGCTGGAATTTTCTCCAGCATCAATTTGATAAACTCAAAGGATCACCATCCTATAGCGAAAAGAAGACAGTTGTAGACTGTATCACTCTTGAGAACGGAGATTTTAAGTACGATTGGGGGAGTTATCCAGCAACAGGCGAGTCGAAATTGCGTGTCCACGTTTCTATAGAAAAAATGGAAGATTACTTCAAAACCTGCCAATGGCTCATGAAAACAAAGCAGATAAGCACTATAAAGCTATATTTTAACGATCCCAGTGATCCCCACTTTTACCAAGAGGGCAAGTGCACAATTCTTTTTTATGTGGATAATTTTCATGATAGAGATGAATTGGACAGGGTTAGGAATATTATGGTGGATAATGGTTTTATTAAAAAAGAGGACCAAACCGAGGTCTTAAGATCGAAGGACATCCAGGGAAATGCGGCGCTTAATGAGGTAGCTTTTCGATATAACGACCCTAATTGGAAAATCGACGAAGAAAGATTTGGAAAGATGTCGCGCAGATCGAGCAGCCTATCTCATGATTATATTTAAGTGCAAATAATATGTATTAGTTTGAGATGCATTAGCTCGAATTTAATCTGACAGACACTTCGTAAAAACTTGTACTCGTCAGGTCAAGCTTGAGCTAATACTTTTTTTGGTTCCCCTGTTCCGCACAATGTGGTTATTAATGTGTTAGCCCAACCTACGGATTCTGCGCTTGCCGAGAATTATTGCGAGGTTAATTTGAGAGTAAGATTACTTCAACTGAAAAACTTTCTTAATTTTGACGCTGATTCCATTCCTATTTCTTCTGCCTTAGGGCTTGGGAAAACAGAAGTTTTTCAATTAAGTGTTATCGTTCGTTGGCTATCTTATAATATGGCATGCCTAACCGAATTTTCTCCATTTTTCCTCAATCCTCTCCATCCGAGTTGGTCCAATCTCAGTTTGGTGATCAACAGGTTGCCAAAAGTGTTTTTCTCGATACCCTGCAACGCCCCTTGGGTGATTTGCGTATTTCAGTCACAGACCGTTGCAATTTTCGATGCGTGTATTGCATGCCTCGTGAAGTTTTTGGTCCGAATTACCCCTATTTACCGCACCGTGCGTTCCTGACCTTTGAGGAAATCGCGCGTCTGGCCAAGTTACTTGTAGCACACGGTGTTACCAAAATTCGATTAACGGGAGGTGAGCCACTACTACGGAAAAACTTGGAAAAATTGGTTGGAATGTTGCGTCAACTTAAAACACCGGTGGGAAGTCCAATAGATTTAACGCTGACCACTAACGGCGCATTGTTAGCACAAAAAGCTCAACAACTGAAAGACGCCGGTTTAAACCGTGTCACGGTATCTCTAGATGCGTTAGACGATACTATTTTCAAACGCATGAATGATGCCGATTTTTCAGTGGCACATGTGCTGAATGGCCTCGAAGTAGCGCACAAGGTTGGTCTTGGTCCGATCAAAGTAAACATGGTAGTAAAAGCGGGGGTCAATAGAGAACAAATTATTCCGATGGCGCGTCATTTTAAAAATTCGCCTTTTATTTTGCGCTTTATTGAATATATGGATGTAGGATCGACCAATGGCTGGACAATGAATGAAGTTATTTCTTCGCAGGCAGTGATTGATCACATTAATCAGTCGGACCACACTATGCAACTGGTTCCAGTGGAAGCTAACTATAGTGGCGAAACAGCACAACGCTGGAAATATGTGGATGGCGGCGGTGAGATCGGTGTAATTTCCAGCGTTACCCACGCGTTTTGCCATGAATGTACGCGTCTGCGGCTCTCTACTGAGGGTCAACTTTTTACCTGTCTTTTCGCGAATCATGGGCATAATATGCGCGAGTTATTGCGAAGTAATACTGATGATGAGTCAATTTCAGCAGCGTTGGCACACATTTGGAAAATGCGTAGCGACCGTTATTCGGAACTGCGTGGGCAGCAGACCGGGCCAAAAAACAAGGTTGAAATGTCTTATATCGGCGGATAAGAAAATTGAGTACATATGCATACCAGTTCTCACGTTGATAACTCGAGCATCACCGGTTTAATTTTGGCTGGTGGCCAAGCTCATCGAATGCAAAATCGCGATAAAGGCTTACAAAAATTAGATGGAAAAAGCTTGGTTGCTCATGTTATTAGCAGACTTGCCCCGCAAGTTGCAACCATTGTTATTAGCGCTAATCGTCATCTTGAAATATATGAGCAATTCGGCTTTGGCGTTTATGTGGATACTAATTTTTTTTCTTTCTCTAAAACTGAACCCAACTATGTCGGCCCATTGGGAGGCTTAGAGATTGGGCTAATCCATTGTAAAACACCGTATTTACTCACTGTACCGTGCGACTCACCTTTTTTACCAACGAATTTAGCGAGCCGTTTGCTTGAATCGCTCCAACAAAAAAAAGCTGATATTGCAGTCGCATGTACTGGAGAACCGCCTATCACGCGCACACAACCCGTCTTCTGCTTAGTCAAATCCACACTACTTGCGCCGCTTCAACAGTATTTGGCCAGCGGGGGTCGGAAAATGGATGGGTGGTACGGACAATTAACCATAGCCCAAGTGTATTTTCAGGATGAAACCGAATTTAGGAATATTAATACGCTGGACGAATTACACGCCTGCTCAACTGTAGAAAAATCATGATTACCCTCTCCGTTTCCCAAGCTCAACAACATATTCAAACGGCCATGGAGCCGATTACTGAGTCCGAAACAATTTCGTTAGACTGCGCACTTGATCGTATTTCCGCTGAAAATATTAGCGCGCCAATAAACGTACCGGCGTTTGATAATTCCGCGATGGATGGTTATGCATTTTATGCCCTCGATTTAGCATCGAACAAGCGATTGCACATCGTTGGAAGCGCGTTCGCAGGCCATCCATTTCCAATGCCACTGCAAGCGGGACAAGCAATACGCATTACAACGGGCGCAAGAATACCTGAACGCTGCGACACGGTTTTACCCCAAGAGTTAGCTATTTTTGAAGATGACAATACGCTTGATATGCGCAACGTGGTGGTGCGCGCCGGTCAACATCTGAGGCGCTGTGGCGAAGACACTAAGATAGGTGACATCAGCATTGCCAAAGGATGTCGGCTTGGCCCTGCTGAATTGGGGGTATTAGCTTCTCTCGGAATATCGGAGGTAAATGTACATCGGCGATTGCGTATAGCGCTTTTTTCTACGGGCGACGAATTACGTTCAGTGAAAAAAACGACAGATAACGGATGTATCTATGACAGTAACCGCATTACCTTGAGCGGCATGTTGACACGTGCCGGGATGGAAGTGATCGATTTAGGTATATTTTCGGACGACCCGACGGCGCTTAAGGCAGCCTTGCAAAAGACGTATCAACAGGTTGATGCCATTATCACTTCCGGCGGTATTGCTGACGGCTCAGCGGATTACACTAAACAGGTCATGCAAGAATTCGCTGATATGACTTTTATGTCTATCAACATGCGGCCGGGGCGGCCGTTTGCATTTGGCAAAATTGCTCAATCAACAAAGAATACTTATCTATTCGGTTTGCCTGGCAACCCTGTTGCAGCCATGATCAGTTTTTATTTTCTTGTACGACCTGCCCTACATTTACTAAATGGCGCGCAAGTAGCGACGCCACTGCAAATCGACGCCACTGCAACCCAAGCGATTCATAAAAAAATCGGCAGAACCGAATTTCAACGCGGTATTTGTAACCTTTCTGCACAAGGAAAATTACAAGTAAGTACGACTGGCGGACAAGGGTCTGGGATAATAAGTTCTATGGCACAAGCAAATTGCCTAATCGTGTTAAATCCCGAACAGGGTGACATAG